>NZ_JBVJWD010000035.1:0-82283 GCF_055602785.1 Streptomyces sp. NPDC037301 | reverse complement strand
CAAGCGTCGCCGCGTGGATCGCAAGACCGGCAGGATCAGCATCAAGACCGTCTACGCCGTCACCAGCCTCACCGCCGAACAGACCACACCCGCCGACCTCGCGAGCTTGATCCGCGACCACTGGAAGGTCGAGGCCCTACACCATGTCCGAGACGTGACGTTCGCCGAGGACGCTTCCCAACTGCGGACCGGCACCGCCCCTCGCGCCATGGCCACCTGGCGCAACCTCGCCATCGGCGCCCTCCGCCTCGCAGGGAGCACCAACATCGCCGCCGGCCTGCGATACAACGCCCGCGACGCACGACGCCCCCTCGCCCTCCTGGGACTCACATAGCCACAACCCGACTATGCCGAAACCCTGGGGCTTGCGTGACCACGGAACGGCACCCCGCCGAGACTCTGCCCACGGGCCTACTCGCCCGGCGGAACTCGAACGAAGCCCTCGGTCCATTCGTCCGCATCGAGCTCGTACGGGTCGAAGTGGAAGCACTCCGGTTCATCACGGAAGCCCGGTAGCAGTCGAGCCTGCCGCACACGCTCTTCAACCCGTTCAAGGGTTGAGTAGATGCCGAGCAGCTTTACGTCGTCGCCGTCTGACTCGTCGCAGAACACGCCGCTCTCATCGACGTGCACTGTCGAGCCGTCGTCGCCGGCTTCGTTCTGGTGGCCGACATGCCACAGCGGATACACGATCACGGGCACGAAGCTATCAGCACTCGAGTTCGTGGGGCCTGCGACGTTCGGCGCCCCTCACCTCCTGGGACCTCACGATCACAAACCGGGCATCACGCGACTTCGCCGAGGCCCTGGGCTGCCCGTCACGGCGCCGACTCGATTTTCCGCATTTGATTCCCCATTACCGTTCTCCGGTTGGCAGCCGGCCCGAACGAAAAACCGGGTGAACGGGAATCTGATACCGGACGTATTCTCACCGCGCTCGCCCACGCATTTTCTAGAAGCCGCTGAGCAACCTTTCTGCCATTCCCGTGAGCGGTGCCCGCAGGATCGGCTGTGGGCTGGGAAAACGAGCGCCGATACCTGCCGGGAGATCAATTCGGGCCGCCCTGGAATAGCTCGAATCGAAATTTTTTCAGCCCGCACCCGTTTACCTCGAATTCACTCGCAGCGCCTTCCCTGCGCGATGCAAGCGCACCTAGGCTGCCGCTCGGTCGAAATTTACCTCTGCCAACCGCAGGGGAATTCTTCCACTGGGTCCGGCTGATTTCACTTGACGGAAAAGGAGCCTCCAGGTGACGGGTACAAGCCGTCGGAACTTTCTCGGTATGGCTGGCGCATCGCTGGCCGGTGCCGCGGCGACTCAACTGCTTCCAGGCGCGATCGGCAAGGCGCTGGCGATCGAACCCACCCGCAGGACAGGGACGGTCGAGGACGTCGAGCACGTGGTGATCCTGATGCAGGAGAACCGCTCGTTCGATCACTATTTCGGCACGATGCGGGGTGTGCGCGGGTACGGGGACCCTCGGCCACACATCCTGCCGAACGGCCGGCCGGTGTGGCACCAGCCGCCGGCCCGTGTACACACCGGACGATACAACGGCCGGGGCCTGCCGGCCGATGCGGAGTACGTGCTGCCGTTCCCGGTGGATGCGCTGCGCACCAGCGAGTACATCGCCGGGACCGATCACGGGTGGGGCAGCGGGGAGCTGCTATGGAACGAGGGCCGATACGACGGGTGGGTGAGCGAGAAGCAGGACGTGTTCACCATGGCTCACCTGAAACGGTCCGAGTTGCCCTATCACTTCGCCCTGGCGGAGGCGTTCACCGTGTGCGACGCGTACCACTGCTCGATGCCTGCCGACACCGCCCCGAACCGCATCATGCTGTGGAGCGGCACGATCGACCCGCAAAACCGGATGGGCAGCAAGCCGAACGGCCCCGGTATCGGGGAGCGCGGTGGCGTCAACGGCTATACGTGGACCACCTACCCGGAGCGGCTGCAGGCCGAGGGAATCAGCTGGAAGCTCTATCAGGGCGGCACCGGGATTCCTGGCCAGCCGACGGACAACTTCACCGACAACTCACTGGAGTTCTTCGCCCGTTATCAGGTCCGGGAGGGTGCATCGGGACCGCTGGTGGAGCAGGGCGTGTCCACCCATACGCTGAAGGAATTCCGCAGCGACGTGGTGAGCGGGAAACTGCCGCAGGTGACCTGGATCGTCCCGCCGTACCAGTACAGCGAACATGCCTCCGCCTCCCCCGCCGACGGGGCGTACTACATCGACCTCGTCCTGGAAGCCCTCGTCGCCAACCCCGAGGTGTGGAGCAAGACCGTCCTGATCATCAACTACGACGAGAACGACGGTCTGTTCGACCACGTCGTTCCCCCCATGCTGCCTGTGACCAACAAGGTCGGCACCGACGGGCTCGTATCGCAGAGCCTGGCAGCCAGCCTGGCCGACGAAATCCTGGACTTTGACGTCTGGCGCGCGGGCGAATCGCCGTCGGGCGACAGTGCCCGAGGGAAGCAACCCGCCGGGTTGGGTTCCCGTGTGCCGATGATCGTTGTGTCGCCGTTTTCGAAGGGCGGCTGGGTCTGCTCCGAGGTGTTCGACCACACCTCGGTGCTGCGGTTCCTCGAGACTCGATTCGGTGTCGCCGAGCCGAACATCAGCGCCTGGCGGCGCTCCGTGTGCGGTGACCTCACCTCCGCGTTCGACTTCGCCCGGCCCGACAGTGAGCCCGTCACCCCTGCGGTACCGCAGCCGATGCAGAGTCAGCACCAGCCGTTCTCCGTCACGCTCCCACAGGCGATGCCTCAGCAGGAACCCGGTGTCCGCCCAGCCCGGCCGTTGCCGTACCGGTTCGCCGTCGGACTCAGCGACAAGCGGGATGCGAAGTCGCTCTCGCTGCAGTTCGTCAACAGCGGAAACGCGGGCACGTACTTCTACGTGTACGCACACAACGACGCGCCGCGCCGCTACACCGTGGCTGCTCGCGACACCATCAGCGACGTCTGGGACAGCGCCCTGGCAACCGATGCGCAGGGCCACTACGACCTGCGCGTGACCGGGGCCAACGGATACCTCGGCCACTTCACCGGCACCACCGCGAACACCACGGAACCGCGGGTGTCGGTACGCCTCGACCACACCGAGAAATCACGGCTGGTCCTCGACGTCAGCAACCCTGGTACTGCCCCCCGAACGCTCCACATCCGTAACGACTACAGTCACGCCGCGGAGCGCACCGTCAATCTCAAGCCGGGCAAAACCACTAAGATCACGTGGGAAACCGCATCTGCGCACGGCTGGTATGACATCTCGGTGACCGACACGGCCGACCCGAGCTACCTCCGCCGGTTCGCCGGCCACCAGGAGACGGGACGTCCCAGCTTCAGTGATCCCGGGCCGATACGGTAACCGGTCCGGGTTGCCCACAGTCTCATCCGTAGACCGACCGGCAAATGGATCGCTTGAGGCTTCGAGTGTTAGGGGCTGCCGTCCCAGCGATAGCGGCTCGTCGAGCGTCGAATGAGCATGCGGAGCGTGACGAGTGCGGCGGCGAGGTAGAGGTAAAAGTCCACGACCTCGCCGCTCCTCTCGGTGCAGCGCCGCAGCTTGCCGTAGTCGTTCATCCACGAGTGCGTGCGCTCCACCACCCAGCGCTTTCCGGCCTGGATCGGGGCGGGCACGCCCTTGCGGGCGATCTGGGCCGAGAATCCCAACTCGCCGGTGGGCACACGCGACTTGATGCTGTCGTACCCGCGGTCGAGGTTGACGTTGACGGCTTCCGGCATCGCACCAGTCTGCTCTTTGGCCGCTGCCAGGGTGGGGGAAAACCTGGAAGGCGGAGACGATCGTGGAGCCGTACGAGAAGGTGTCCGGCTCGGCCTCCGTGAGCGCGCCGGCCGCGAGCGGGGCCACGAGAAAGGTAACTGGGCGGGGTGCCGTCCAGGACCCCGGGCCCGGTGATCCGGGCACGGACGGGCCGCCCTGGGCCGATGATCTCCGCCTCGGTCTGTGCGCCGGCTTCCTCGGCTTGGCCAAGGCGTTGCCGGCTCGCCCTGGCCCGCGGGCGGGCCCGTGAACTCCAAGGCCGGTTTGACGCACCGGCCACGGTGGTCGCACGCGTGTGCGCCGGGAGCCTGGCCCTGCGCAGCCGCCCGGTCGGCCTGGCTGTCCCGTCCCCGTCCTGGCCGGAGCCGGCGGCCCCGCGCCCGGCGCTGTCCGGCTCATCTCCCGGACACATGGACCAGGGCCCGTTCGGCCGGCGGGCACCGGACGGGCCCTGGTGGACAGCGGGGACCCTGCGGCCCGGTGCCCGCGCCGCGGTTCTCTAGACGTCGAGCCAGACCGCGTGATCCGTTGCCAGCACACCGTCCTCGATGGAGGTGCTGCCGAGGAGGACGGAGGAGTGGTCGGGGAGTGGGTACGGGGTGGCGGAGAGGTTGACCACGCAGACGAAGCCGGGGTCGCGGCGGAAGGCGAGGACGCCGGGTGGAGCGTCCAGCCAGGTCATGGTGCCGTCGCCGAGGGCGGGGTGTGTGCGGCGCAGGCGCAGGGCGGTGCGGTACAGCTCCAGAATGGAGGTCTGGTCGCCGGTCTGTGCCTCGACGGAGAGCTCGTTCCAGTTGGCGGGCTGGGGCAGCCAGGGTGTGGCGGTGGCGTTGTCGGGGCTGAAGCCGAACGGCGGGTGCCGCCCGGACCAGGGGATCGGCACCCGGCAGCCGTCGCGGCCGGGGTCGGTGTGTCCCGAGCGCTCCCAGATGGGGTCCTGCAGGACGTCCTCGGGCAGATCCTCGACTTCGGGGAGGCCGAGTTCCTCGCCCTGGTAGATGTAGGCGCCGCCGGGGAGGGCGAGGGTGAGGAGGGCGGCGGCGCGGGCGCGGCGTGTGCCCAGGTCCAGGTCGAGGGGGCCGTCGGGTGCGTAGCGCTCGCCGGCGACCCAGTGCTTGGCGGCGTTTCGGCCGTAGCGGCTGGGGTGGCGCATGACGTCGTGGTTGGAGAGGACCCAGGTGGCGGGTGCGCCGACGGCGCCGAGCATGGCGAGGGAGTCGTCGATGACCGTACGCAGCTCCTCCGGGTCCCAGTCGGCCATGAGGAAGTCGAAGTTGAAGGCGGTGTGCAGGGCGTCCTTGCGGACGTAGGCGGCGAGGCGCTCCGGGGTGTCCGCCCAGGCTTCGGCGACGAAGCACCGCTCCCCGTCGAACTCGTCGGCGACCTTGCGCCAGGCGCGGTAGATGTCGTGGACGTCGTCGCGGTCCCAGTGCGGGTGGTCGAGGTGCTGGCGGGGCTCGTGGGCCGCCGTGTCCGGCCGGGGCGGCACGTCGGGCAGTTCGGGGTCCTTGACGAGGCCGTGGGCGACGTCGATGCGGAAGCCGTCCACGCCCCGGGCGAACCAGAACCGCAGGATGTTTTCGAACTCGGTGTGGACGTCGGGGTGGTTCCAGTTGAGATCGGGCTGCTCGGGGGTGAACAGGTGTAGGTACCAGTCGCCGTCGGGCAGCCGGGTCCAGGCCGGGCCGCCGAATTCGGAGATCCAGTTGTTGGGCGGCCGACTGCCGTCGGGGCCGCGGCCGGCCCGGAAGACGTACCGCTCCCGCTCCGGGCTGCCGGGGCCTGCGGCCAGGGCTGCCTGGAACCAGGCGTGCCGGTCGGAGGTGTGGTTCGGGACGATGTCGGGGATGACGCGGATCCCGTGCCGGTGCGCCTCCGCGATGAGCTGCTCGGCATCGGCCACGGTGCCGAACAGTTCGTCGATCGCGCGATAGTCGGCCACGTCGTAACCGTGGTCGGCCATCGGCGACTTGTACCAGGGGTTGATCCAGATGGCGTCCACGCCCAGTGACTTGAGATACGGCAGACGGGAGCGGATGCCGGCGATGTCGCCGACGCCGTCGCCGTCGCCGTCGGCGAAGCTGCGGATGTAGACCTGGTAGATGACTGCGCTGCGCCACCACGGTGAGGTACCGGGAACGGACATGCGGTTGATTGCTCCTTGGGGGGCGGGGGTGTGGGGTGGCTGTTTCGCTGGTCCGGCGCCCGACTGTGACAGCCCGGGCGCAGGGTTGTTCGCCAGGCTGTCGTCAGCAGCAGCCCGCCAGGGTGTTGGCACTGGGCCCGGCTATGGGCGTCAGGCCGTAGAAGACGCGCGGCGCGCCGTCGAGCGTGAGTGTCACCTGGCCCCGGGCCGGTGGCAGCTGCCGGCTGCGGCCGATGGCGTCCAGCTCGCGGACGGCGTTGCCGGCGGTGACCGTGAGGAGGGTCTTGGTCGGCCAGGGGTCGGCCCAGACCTCGGGGGCGGGGAAGTGCCAGTCGGTGCGCTCGCCGGAGGTGTTGAGCAGATAGCCGTCGGCCCGGTTCCACAGGACGACCGCCGGGCCGTCGGGTGTGTCGAACCACAGGCCGAAGGTCTGCGGGTCGGGGAAGGTCAGCCGGCCCCGGAAGGCGGCCTGGTCGAGTGCGCGGGCCGCGGTCGCGTACGCCAGGAGCGACGGCTTCGGGCTGAGGTCGCGGTTCATCAGCCCGTAGTGGTATTCGACATTGTCCGGATCGGCGACCTGCGGCATGCCCAGCACGCTGTCGTGGAACTGGTACCAGCACACGCGGGTGATGCCTTCGGCCTTCGCCAGTGCCAGGGTGAGCAGGACGTTCTCGGCGGCGTGCCGGTAGGTGTCGTGCCACCAACTGTTCGGCTTGGTCGGCGCGTAGGCCTCGGTCAGCCAGATCTCCTTCTCGCCGTGCTGCGCCATCAGCGCCTTCAGCTGCTTCAGCCCGCCGTAGAAGTTCCAGTACGTGCCCTCGGAGCCGGTGCCCCAGTCGCTCCCCGGCGGTATGTAGTCCGGGGTGAAGTTGCCGCGGCCGGGGTGATAGGCGAACGCGTCGATCAGGTCCCAGCCGCCGGCGGCGATGAAGTTCTCCACCCAGCGTTTGTCCATCCCGGCGAGTCCGTTGTTCATCAGCTTGACGGTGGCACCGGTCGCGGCCCGTCGGTCGAAGACCGGGCGCAGGGCCCGGTCAAGGTAGGCCTGGGCGGCTGTTCCGGTGTTGAACGGCCGGTTCAGTTCGTTGCCGACCTCGAAATAACCGGCTCCGGCCGCCTCCGCCACGGCCAGTTTGTCGGCCGCCCAGGCCGCTGCCTCGGTGTCGGTCGCATCGAGGGACGGCTGCAGTTCGATGTTGTGGCGGATGCCCCGTGCGTCGAACGCCGAGGGCGGCAGGCCCGGACCACCGTCGTAAGCGATGCGGACCAGTGAGATACCGACCCGCTGCCAGAGGTCGAGTACGGAGTCGGCGCTCGGCCGTTGCAGCCACGGGTAGTTGGCGATCCCGAACATGCTGTCCACGCCGGCCTGATAGGTGAACGGCGGCAGCATCGCGAGGTTCGTCCGGGCGAACGCCTCGTCGGCCCCGGACCGTACGACGACCTCGGCGAACGCGATGCCGGCGGCCGGCGCGGGCACGGTGAAGGTGTGCTGCCAGGTGCCCGCCGCGGCGACGCTGCCGGTCACGGTGGTGGCGGCCAGTTGCGCGCCGTCGAAGTCGCGTACCGACAGCTCCAGTTCGGCCGTACGCGCGGCGCCGCCGTTGGCCACCAGGGCGGTGAGCTGCATCGGCTCACCGGGGACGTCGTAGAGGTTGAAGTCGCTGTCGGTGGTCAGCTCGAGGCCGAGTTCGCGGCCGCGGCCGATGGTGGCCGTGGCCGACGGTCTGGTCTCGGAGAAGAAGAAGTCGGCCCTGCTGGTCCACCCGCCGGCCGGGTCGGCCGTTCCCGGAGCGTGGATCCAGGTCGTGTTCGTCCAGGCCTGGCGTGAGCGTTCCAGCAGGAACAGCCCGTGCAGACTGCCCCAGGTCGAGGTGTGGGCGACACCGGCGGGTTCCTCGTAAGGGATGCCGCCCCCGGCGTCGCGGACCCATTCGGCGATCGCGATGTAGTCGTCGGGCGCGGTCGGCGCCTGGATCGCCCGGCTGAACAGAAAGCCGTCCGGCAGCAGGGTGTCCGCGCCGGTGATCCGCCACTCCAGCCGGGCGTGGCCGGTGGTGACGCTGAACCAGCCGGCGACGGTGGTCGGTCCGGCGGACGCCTCGAAGGTGTAGTCCATCCGGATCGCCGGTGTCCCGTCCGACAGGGCGGCCAGCGCGGGGGTGCCGCCGGTCGACAGGTGGATGCCGGTGAGCTGGTCCTTGATCTGGAACTTGGACCCGGCACTGCGGGTGACACCGGCCGTGTCGCGGATGGCGAGACGGCCGCCGACGCTCGCCAGCAGGCTGATCCCGCCGGCGGTCAGGGTGACATCGCCGTCCGCGGCGTGGGCCGTCACGGCGGTGGGCTCGGCGATCAGTACGACGCCGACGGCGAGCGCCGCGCCGAGAAGACCGCGACGGCTGAGGCGGGCGCCTTGGGCATCTGAGGGTGTCATCGTCTGCTCCTGTCTGGCCGAGAGCTGTTCTGATAATGCGTATCTTCAACGTCGCGACATGGACGGTCTCAATCAGATGTGCTGTCGGTCAAGGGGTATTGCGCTTTTGTTTCGGGCGGTTTAACGTCACCGACGACCGCTGAAGTTACGCATTATCAACGGAGGATCGATGCCATCGAAGCCGCGCCGGGTTACTCAGCGCGAGATCGCCGAGATCGCGGGGGTCAGTCAGACCACCGTCTCGGTGGTGCTGAACGACCGTGACGGCACGAACGTGCGCATCCCGGAGGAGACCCGGGCGCGGGTCAAGCGGGCACTTGAGGAGGCGACCTACGTCGCCGATCCGGCGGCCCGCCGGCTGGCCGGTCTGGACAACCAGATCATCGGTGTCTTCACCTACGAGGAAGCCCTGTCGCCGGAGAGCCTCGACTTCTACGGTCCGCTGCTGAACGGGATCGAACGCGCGGCCGAGGAGATCGGCTGGGACCTGCTGTTGTTCACGTCCTCGCCGGTCGAGAACGGCACCCGCAGTCTGTTTCACCGCAAGACCCGGCTGCGGCTCACCGACGGCTGTGTCCTGCTCGGCCAGCAGATGGTCGGCTCCGAGCTGGAACGGCTGGTCGCCGAGCAGTTCCCGTTCGTCGCGGTCGGCCGCAGGGACGAGACGACCGCGACCGTGCCGTACGTCGGCGTCGACTACGTCACTCCGGCGGACGCCGTGATCGATCTGGCCGCGCACAGCGGACACCGCCAGGCCCTGTACGTGCACCGCGGCCGGGACACCGCCACCGCGCGGGACCGGCGCGGCGCGGTCGAGGCCGCTTCGGCGGCGGGCCGTATGGCGTTCATGCTGGTGGGTGAGGAGCGGGTCGCCGAGTTGCCCCGGCTGGCCCGGGCGACGGAGGCCACGCTGATCATCGCCGAGGACGCCTTCCTCACGGAGGACGTCATCCTCTCGCTCGTCGGTGCCGGGGTGGACGTGCCCGGCGAGATCTCGGTCGCCGCGTTCGGTGAGGTCCGCGGTCATCGCACCGACGGACGGGCGCTGACGGGCTTTCGCGTGCCACGCAAACAGGTCGCCGCCGAAGCACTCGGACTGCTCCAGCAGCTGATCACCACCGACCCTCAGGAGTGGGCCGATCTGGACACCCAGCGGCTCCTGGTGGCCGAGGTCGAAGCGGGCGACACCATCGCCGTCCGATCGGCAGGGCTGTCGTGAACAAGATCGCCACAGAGGTGGCGGTCATCGGCGGCGGTCTCGGATCGGTGGCAGCCGCTCTCGCGCTGCTCCAGCGCGGACACCGGGTGGTGATGACCGAGGAGTACCCGTGGCTGGGCGGCCAGCTGACCTCGCAGGCGGTGCCACCGGACGAGCACATCTGGGTGGAGCAGTTCGGCGTAACCGCCCGCTACCAAACCCTGCGGGACAACATCCGCCGCTACTACCGGGACCACTACCCGCTGTCGGCGGCGGCCCGCGCGGACCGGAAACTCAACCCGGGGCGCGGCCGGGTGAGCAGGCTGTGCCACGAGCCGCGGGTGGCGCTCGCGGTGATCGACGCCTTCCTCGCGCCGTACCGGTCGAGCGGCCGGCTGACCGTCCTGCAGCCCGCGGTCCCGGTCGCGGCCGAGACCGTGGACGGCGTGGTCCGCACGGTCACGGTCGCGGATCCGCAGACCGGGGCGCAGAGCGTGATCACGGCGGAGTTCGTGCTGGACGGCACCGAGACCGGTGACCTGCTGCCGCTGACCGGCACCGAGTACGTCGTCGGCGCCGAGGCACGGTCCGACACCGGTGAGCCGAGCGCTCCCGACGTCGCCGACCCGGCCAACGTGCAGTCGATCGCGTGGTGCTTCGTCTTCGACCACGCCCCCGGGGACCACACGATCGCCCGGCCCGACGACTACGACGACTGGCGCTCCTTCGAACTGCCCTACTGGGGCGCGCCGATGCTGTCGTTCACCGCACCCAACCCGCGCACCTTGGTGCCGGAGCAGCGCACCATGATCGTCAATCCGGAGCAGGACGTCTCCGGCGATCCGCGGTTCGACGCCGGGGACAGGGACCTGTGGCAGTTCCGGCGGATCGCCGCCCGGCAGACCTTCGCCGACGGCCTGTACGACAGCGACATCGTGCTGGCCAACTGGCCCCAGCTGGACTACGTCGGCGGCTCGATCATCGACACCGACGAACGAGAGCGGCACCTGGCCGCGGCGAAGGCGCAGTCCCGGGCCTACGTCCACTGGCTCCAGACCGAGGCACCCCGGCCCGACGGCGGTCGAGGCTGGCCGGGACTGCGGCTGCGCGGGGACCTGGTGGGAACCGACGACGGCTTCGCGCAGGCCCCGTACATCCGGGAATCCCGCCGGATCAAGGCGCTGACCACCGTCCGCGAGCAGGACATCTCGATCACATCCCGCAGGTCAGGCGCGCCGGCCCGGTTCGAGGCATCCGTCGGGGTGGGGATGTACCGGATCGACCTGCACCCCTCGACCGGCGGCGACAACTACATCGACGTCGAGTCCGCGCCCTTCGAGATCCCGCTGGGCGCCCTGGTTCCGGTCCGGACCCAGAACCTGATCCCGGCCGCCAAGAACATCGGCACCACCCACATCACCAACGGCGCCTACCGGCTCCACCCGGTCGAATGGAACGTCGGCGAGTCCGCGGGCGAACTCACCGCATTCTGCCTGGAGCGCGGACTGAGCCCGCGGCAGGTCGCCGCCGAACCCGCACTCGTCGATCAGCTCCAACGCCGTCTGGCCGAGGTCGGCGTCGAACTCCACTGGCCCGAGGTCGTCGGCTACTGAGCCGACCCGGACGACCCGCACATGAAAGGAACCCACCCATGACCAGAACCAGAAAGGTGCTGAGTGCTGTCGCCCTGACGACGGTCCTCGCACTCAGCGCGGCCTGCGCCGGGCCGGCGACCGGTACTTCGGACAAGGCAGTAGAGCTGCGGATGACGGTCTGGACCTCGGACAAGGCCCAGCTGAAGCTGTTCGACGGCATCGCCGCCGCCTACCGGGCCGACCATCCCGACGTCGCGAAGATCACCTTCGAGAGCCTCCCGTTCGCCGACTACAACACGACGCTCACCACCCAGATCGCCGGCGGCAACGCCCCGGATCTCGCCTGGATGGGCGACCTGTCCCAGGATCTCATCGCCTCCGACGCGCTCGTCGGGCTGACCGACACGTTCAAGGCCAGCCCCGGATGGAAGTACGACGACCTGCTCGACAGCGTGACGGCGGAGTTCAGCCACGACGGCACGCTGTACGCCTACCCGTTCTCCAACTCGCCGTACGCCCTCTACGTGAACACCGACCTACTGGCCAAGGCCGGACAGAAGATCGATCCGGCCACGCTGACCTGGGACCAGGTGGCCGCCGCCGGAGCGGCTGTCCACGCCAAGACCGGCAAGGCCGGCTTCGTCGTCCGCGACTTCGACTACAAGGCGTGGAACACGCTGGCCGCCGTGTGGGCCGGCTGGGGCGCGTCGGCGTGGAGCGCGGACGGCAAGACCTGCACCTTCGACAGCCCCGAGATGCAGCAGGCGTTCGCCTTCCTGCACGACGCGGCGTTCAAGACCCAGGCGATGCCAGGACCGGGAACCACCGCCGACTTCTTCGCCGGCGATGCCGCCTTCACCGTCGCGCAGGTCTCCCGCGCCTCGCTGCTGACCGGCTCGTTCAAGTTCGGGCTGTACCCGCTGCCCACGGGCCCCAAGGGCAAGTACTCGGTTCTCGGCCAGGCCGGGATGGGCGTGCTGGCCTCCAGCAAGCACCCGAAGCAGGCGGCGGACTTCCTCGCGTACCTGACCGATCCGGAGAACGCGGCCAAACTGGCCCAGTACTTCCCACCGCCCCGGAAGTCGCTGCTGACGGGGGATAAACTCGCCGCGAACAACAAGGTCCTCAAGCCCGCCCAGCTCCAGGACGCGGTGGTCGACCAGCTGCCGGACGCCGTCACGCTGCCCAACCACACCAGCCCGGCGGAGATCGCCCAGAAGGGCAAGACGGCGCTCGACGCGATGTGGCGCGCTGATGCCGACATCCCGGCCGTCCTGCGCTCGGTCTGTGCCGCGATCGATCCGATTCTGGCCAAGTGACCAGGACACGGGCCGCCGAACGGGCCACCCCGCAGGCCACCGGGCAGGCGGTCGCACAGACCGCCGCGAAGACCGCACGCGCGTCCGGGCCTGCGTTCTGGACAACCCGCCGACGGGACGTACTGACCGGCTACCTGTTCGTCCTGCCGCAGCTCGTCGGAGTGGCGGTGTTCGTCCTGCTGCCTGTCGGCATGGCGATCTGGTACAGCCTGAACAAGCGGAACGTCTTCACCGGCAAGCAGACGTTCGTCGGCGGCGACAACTACGCGGCCCTGGCCCACGACCCACAACTCCCCAAGGTGCTGCTGGCGACAGTGCTCTTCTCCGGCGGGGTGGTGGTCGCCAACGTCACACTCGGGCTGCTGATCGCTGTCCTGCTCAACCGGAAGTTCCGCGGTGTCACGGTGTTCCGGACACTGTTCTTCTCCCCAGTGGTGGTCTCCGTGGTCGCCTGGACCCTGGTCTGGGGCTTCCTGCTCCAGGACAACGGCGGCATCAACGCCCTGCTGGGCACCGTCGGGATCGACGGGCCGAACTGGCTGCAGCATGGCGACACCGCGATGGTGTCGGTGATCCTCACCCAGGTGGTGCGCGGCGTCGGGGTCAACATGGTGCTGTTCCTGGCAGCCCTGCAGGGCGTGCCGCGGGAGCTGTACGAGGCCGCCCGCATCGACGGTGCGAACAGCCGCACGGTCTTCGCCCGGATCACGTTGCCGATGATCTCACCGACGGTGCTGCTGACCGTCATCGTCACGGTGGCCGGTGCGTTGCAGTCCTTCGCCCAGATCGCCGTCCTGACCGGTGGCGGGCCGGAGCTGTCCACCACGGTCCTCGTGTACTACGTGTTCCAGCAGGCCTTCAAGTTCAACGACATCGGCTACGGCTCGACGCTGGCCCTCATGCTGCTGTCCTTCGTCATGCTGCTCACCTTGCTGCAATGGCAGCTGCGCCGTAAGTGGGTGTTCTATGAGGACTGACAGAGTCCGGTCGGTAGTGCTGGTGGTCGCCCTGAGCGTGCTGGCGATCCCATTCGTGGTGCCGACGATCTGGATGGTCGCCGCGTCGGTAAAACCGCTGGCGGAGATCTTCAAGGCCCCGCCGTCGCTGTGGACCGACTCGCCGACCCTGTCCGCGTACCGCGAGGCATTCAGCTTCCAGCCCTTTGCCCGGCAGTACTTCAACAGTGTCTACATCGCCGTGCTGGTCACACTGATCACTCTGCTGGTGTCCAGTCTGGCCGGGTACGCTTTCGCCCGGATCCGGTTTCCCGGCGCGAACGCCCTGTTCCTGGTGGTGCTGACCGGGATGCTGGTACCGAGCGAAGTGACGATCGTGCCGCTGTTCCAGCTGTTCAAATCGGCCGGCCTGATCAACACGCACTGGCCGCTGATCCTGGTGACCGCACTGGCCGGACCATGTGTGCTGGCTACGTTCATCATGCGGCAGTTCTTCATCGCCCTCCCCGTCGAACTGGAGGAGGCCGGCCGCCTCGACGGCCTCGGCCGCCCCGCGATCTGGTGGCGGATCTGCCTGCCGCTGGCCAGACCGGCCCTGTCGGCGGTGGCGATCCTGACGTTCCTCGCCTCCTGGAACCTCTACCTGGAACCCACGGTCTACCTCACCTCACCAGAACTGTTCACCTTGCCGCAGGCCCTGACCCGTTTCGCAGACGCCTACGGCGGCCCGATGTGGAACACCCAACTCGCCGCCGCCACCATGACCGTCCTGCCGATGCTGATCGTCTTCGTCCTGGCCCAGCGCCACTTCATCGAAGGGCTGTCCCACTCCGGCCTCAAATGAACCCCCGGCCGGCAGCCACCTCCCGCCGAGAAACCCGCACCTGACGGCACGCCGGGCGCCCGCCGCAGCCCGCCCGGTGCAGCACCGTGACGTGTTCCAGACGGCTGCGGTGGCCGCGCCGGAGGAAGCTCGACGGGCGAACGGCCGGACGTCCACGATGCGCCGGCTGGACACGGTCCTCACCGCACCTGACGGCACCGCCGTCGAGAACGGCCGGCGGGCGAGGCGACGGACAGTGCGGACACCGCTGCGGTACGGGCCCTGCCGACGACAGTTGAGGCGTCGCAGGCCGCCGTACTGTGGGATCGTTCACGGTGCTGTGCTCCTCCGAGAGAGCGGCGGGCCGTCCGGCAGCCATGGACGGCGCCTGATGCCGGTCCTGCTCATCCACCGCCTGCCGAGCTGCGCGGGGTCGACGGGTCGCCGCGAGCCGAAACGCCATGACCACCGCGACGTGCTCGCCCTGGCCAGGCATCTGGAAGCCACTGGGGCGGGGTGCCTTGTGGATGACCGCAGCGCCGGTTTCGACGTATCGCTCTCACCATCCACAGGTCTGTCGGCGGGTTATCCGTGACGTGCACAATCGCCACATGACGATCACCGCGAGCGCGCCGCCCACGCACAACACGCCCGCCGACCTCGCTCTGGGGTTCCTGACGGGCGGGGTGATCGGGGCGTCGCTGACCGCCTTCATCGGCGGCTGCGTCGTCGAGAGGGCGCAGCTGATCGTCACGGGGCTGGTCCTGCCCGCGGTCTACGGGCTTCTCTTCTTCCTCGCCACGATGCCGCGCCATGCCCGGGAGTTGGCCGCCGTGCCCCGCACGGCACTCGCGGTGATCGAGATTGCTGGCCTACGGGCGAATCTACGCCAATCCCGGCGCGATGACGCCCGGGGTCACGCCGGAAACCGTGGACGGCATGTCACAGCGGAAGATCGGCCAGATCACCGAGGCGATGCGCCACGAGCGCTACCGCTTCCGTCCGGTCCGGCGTGTTCATGTCCCGAAGAAGAACGGGACGACGCGTCCGCTGGGGCTGCCGACCTGGTCGGACAAGCTCGTCGGTGAAGTGATTCGCCTGCTGTTGGAGGCGTATTACGAGCCGACGTTCTCCGACCGTTCCCATGGGTTTCGTCCCCGCCGTGGCTGGCATACCGCTTTGCGGGAGGTGGACCACACCTGGACCGGGACATCCTGGTTCATCGAAGGGGACATCGCCGACTGTTTCGGCAGCCTGGACCATCAGGTCCTGCTGTCGATCCTCGGCGAGAAGATCCATGACCAGCGGTTTCTGCGGCTGGTGCGCAACATGCTCGAGGCCGGATACCTGGAGGACTGGAAGTGGGGTGCCACGCTCTCAGGAGCACCGCAAGGCGGAGTGGCCTCCCCGGTTCTGTCCAACATCTACCTGCACAAGCTGGACGAGTTCGTCGATAAAGTCCTCGTTCCGGAGTACACCCGAGGGAAGCGCCGGGCCAGGAACCCGGCGTATCTGGAGTTGCAGAATCTGCTGGCGAAAGCCCGCCGGCGCGGCGGCCGGGTCCAGGCCCGTGCGTTGCGTCAGCGGATGGTCCGTCTGCCGAGTGCGGATCCGAACGATCCGGCATATCGCAGGCTGCGCTACATACGCTACGCGGACGATCACCTCCTTGGTTTCACCGGACCGAAAGCCGAGGCCGAACAGATCAAGCAACGCCTGGCCCAGTTCCTGCGTGACGAACTCAGGCTGGAACTGTCCCAGGAAAAGACGCTGATCACTCACGCCCGCACCGGGGCAGCGAGGTTTCTCGGCTATGAGATCACGACCCAGCACAACGACACGAAGAAGACCGGCCGTTACCGTCGGGTCAACGGCCAGGTCGCTCTCCGTGTCCCACGGGACGTGATCAAAGCCAAATGCGCCCCCTATCTCGGCCGCGGAGAACCCGCGAAGAGGACGGCCCTGATCAACAGCAGCGATCACGCGATCGTGGCGACCTTCGGGACCGTCTACCGGGGCATCATTCAGTACTACCTGCTCGCCGGAGATGTCTTCCGGCTGCACCGGCTGCAATGGGTCATGGAAACCTCCATGCTCAAGACCCTTGCCGCCAAGCACCGTTCCTCGGTGTCGAAGATGGCCGCCAAGCACAAGGCCAGAATCGACACGCCCAACGGGCCCCGAGTCTGCTTCGAGGCCCATATTGAGCGGAAGAACAGGAAACCACTGGTGGCACGGTTCGGTGGGATTCCCCTTCAACGGCAGCGAGCGGCGGAACTCGCCGACCGCGAGCCGGTCCGGGTGGACTATCCGCAAAAGGAACTCATCGCGAGACTCCTGGCGGACATCTGCGAAATCTGCGGAAGCAAGGGCAACGTGCAAGTGCACCACGTCCGAGCTCTCGCCGACCTCGCACATGCCGGATGGCAGCCTTCCGACTGGGCACGCGTCATGCTCCAACGGCGCCGCAAAACGGTCGTGGCCTGCGACGTCTGCCACGACCGCATCCATTCGGAACAGCCAGCCAGATCACTCACGCAGTAGTCACTGGAGAGCCGGATGACTGGGAAACCGTCATGTCCGGTTCGGCGGGAGGCCGCGCGGAACAGGACCTGCCACGGCAGACACCTCACCGCGCGGCCGACCCAACCGGCTGGCTCATGCACCACCGCCGACTCGCCCGCGACTACGAAACCAAGCCACACCGCTCCGAAGCCATCATCCACATCGCCATGATCGACCTCATAAGCAAACGCCTCACCCGCGAATCCACACCGAACTGGCGCGACACCGGAACCTCGAACCAAACACCCCCGCCGGGACAAGACGCTCTTTTAGGAGATCTCCACAGTTCGAGGGAATTGACAGCTGGCGAATGACGTCGGCCGGGGCACCCACGCCAGGGGAACGCCTTCCTGCAAGCGAGCCGCGCGTCAAGCTGCACACTCTGGCGGCCGCGCTGAAGACCAAGTACAACGAGGGCCGCATGTTCGTCACCATCGACGGCGGCCAGGTCCTCGCGAGGTACGCCTCGCGCAGCTGGTACGGATGCCGCACACCCCGGTAGCCGGCCAAGGGTGCGGTGAAGGGGCCCGTGCAAGGCGCAGCAGGCGCTCCGGCAGGGCCTGGCCACTTTCGCCCAATGCGTGGAACGCGAAGGTGCGGACAGGCCGGTGCCGCGCGAGCACAGTGAGCAGATCACGGTCGACGGCGAGACGGGGCCCCGGGAACAGCAGGGGGCCCTGGAGTCCCTCCCAGCTCCGAGGCGTGTTTGGCGACAGTGTCGGCGCAGGGGGCGCTCGGCCCTACTCGATCGCCTGGAGCAGCGTGCGCAGGGCGTGGTCGAGGGTTTCGCGTTCGTCGGGCGTGAGAGCGGAGAGGAGGCGGGATTCGTTGGCGGCGTGGTCGGTGACCGCAGCGTCGACGACTCTGTGGCCACGGCCGGTGAGCGCGACATGGAAGCTGCGGCGGTCGGCGGGATCGAGGCGGCGTTCCACCAGGCCGTCCGCCTCCAGGCGGTCCAGGCGGTTGGTCATGCCGGCACGGGAGAGCATCAGGGTCTTCGCGAGGGCGGACGGGATCAGGGTGTACGGGGGCCCGGAGCGGCGCAGCGCGGCCAGGACGTCGAACTCGCCGCGGCGCAGGCCGTGTCGGGCGAAGACTCCTTCGAGGGCGGGGGTGAGGAGGAGCGAGAGCTGACCCAGCCGTCCGAAGACCCCCATCGCCGACAGGTCCAGATCCGGCCGTTCCTCGTGCCACTGGTCGAGGATCTGGTCGACCGCGTCCCTGGGCTTCCGGCGTTCGTCGACAGTCGCGCCCTGTTTGGTTACGTCTCCCTTGGTCACGCCTCCATCTTATTCGACGGCTGATAGTTAGCTGTCGTACTATTCGATGCAGAATTACTTCTGTCGATCTCGGTCCCGGCTCGCGGCCGGGGCCGGATACGGCTCCGATGAATGGAGGGGCGTATGTCCTTGATCACTCCCGATGCCCAAGGCGGAATTCTGGTCCGGGATGCCGAGGCCGAGATGCTGGGCAGCGCTGACAGCGCCATACGGCTCTTCGCCGACGCCAGCACCACCGGCGGGGCCCTGAGCGCCCAACGGGTGACCCTGACCGCGGGCACCGACGGAGCCTCACCGCACCACCACACCGGATCCGCCGAGCTCTTCTTCGTGCTCGGCGGCCGGCTCCAGGCGCTGACCGGGGACAGTGTGATCACTGCGGACGAAGGGGACTTCCTCCTCGTGCCGCCAGGACTGCCGCACGCTTTCGCCGCCGAACCCGATGCGGACGCCGACGTACTGATCGTCATCACCCCGGGCGTCGAGCGCTTCGACTACTTCCGGCTGCTGGACCGGGTCCGCAAGGGCACGGCCGATCCACAAGAAGTCCTGGATTCGCAAGAGCGCTTCGACAACTTCTTCGTGGAAAGTGCCGCGTGGCGGCGGGCCCGTCAGCGTTACTGATCGCCCGATCGTCTCGGTTCGAGAGGCACGTCGTCCGTCGAGCGCGACGATGGCGCCCCGCCCGGCGGGTTCTTCGCAGAGGCCCGCGCCTCATGGTGCGAGGGCGGCGATCGTGGCCGCGGCGTCGAGGTGGCCCTGGAGAGATAACGGGGGAAGCGGCCGAAGCCGGTGTCCTTGCCGCAGCGGATGTGGTCCTCGACGGTGGCGTGGCCGCAGTAGCGGACCTCCAGGTGCTGGATGGATCCGCTGCCCGAGTACGGGGTGTCGGTGAGAAAGACCTGGTGGCGCATGCCCTCGTACTGGTCGAACAAGGACAGCTGGGCGCCGGGGTGTGGGCGTTCTCGGCGCACGATGATGCGAGGGCCGGTCGGGTAGCCGGCAAGCTCGACCAGCCCGGCCAGTTCAGCAACCTCGGCGCCGTCGCGCAGGGAGCCGTCCTGGTCCAGGGTCAGGTGCCAGACCTGCTCGGGCATTGAGCGGATCGCACAGCGGATGTCGGCGACCGCGGTGCCGACCGGGAACCCGATATTGCTGCGCGAAGACACAGGTCACGCAGGTGGTGGAGGAATGCCTTCGCGTATCCGGCAGAGTCTGCCCGGATCAGGATCGCGGTGCCATGGCGGTAAGCGTCGGGGAGTTGGGCGAGGGCGTCTTCCAGCACCGCGATGTGGTCGGCACCGGGGCGTCGTCGCGCAGGAGCCCCTCGGCGCGCAGGTGGGCCCGCAGTTCGTCCGGTACGCAGCGGGCAAGGAGTTCGACATTGCGGGCGACCTCGCTGGCTGTGCGCATGCCTACGGTCACGTTGACAACTGCGGGGTGCCCGAGGGAGAAGGCGATTGCGGCGGCGGGCAACGTGGTGCCGTGCATCTCGCAGATCTCAGCGATCCGCACAGCGTGCGCGACGGTGTCCGGCGGGGCGTCCGCGTAATCGTACTTGGCATCGGCCGCGGGGCGTTCGGTCGCCAGCAGCCCGGAGTTGAAGACCCCTGCGGCGATCACGCTCTTGCCGTGCTCGACCGCGGCGGGCAGGACGTCGTCCAGCCCGTCCTGCTCCAGCAGGGTGTAGCGGCCTGCCAGCATGACGACGTCCGCCGCGGTCTCGCGCACGAAGTGGGCAAGCATGGCCGCCTGGTTCATGCCCGCCCCGATGACCCCCTGGTCACGCAGCTCGGCCAAGGCCGGCATGGTCTCACGGCGGCCTGCTGCCAGTGGTCGTCCGGGTCGTGCACGAAGACGACGTCCAGCCGGTCGAGTCCGGTGCGCCGCAGGCTCGCCTCGATCGAGCGCAGTACACCCGGCTGTAGTCCCGCTCGGGGCGCATGTCGCCGGGGACGTCGAAGACCTCGTCGACACGGTTCGGCTCCTCCAGGACACGTGTACCGTCCACCGGCGCGCCGGAGCATGCCCCGGCGGTGGCTCCCGGGGTTCCGGTGTCGCGGTCGTTGCGGCTCTCATGGATGCTGATGATGTCCGACAGCAGGGCGTATGCGGTCTCCGTGCGCCCGGCGCCGGGCCCGGAGACCGTAACGGTGCCCAGCAGGTCGGTGTGGAAGGCCACCGCGTTCACCGGTCCTGAGACCCCGGCCAGCGGGTGACTGTCCGGCAGCGCCACGGGGGCGACGCGCGCATCCACGGTGCCGTCGGGGCGCCGGGCCGCCGATCCGACCAGTTTCCAGCGCAGTCCTTCGGCCGCGGCGGCCCGTATGTCCTCGGTGGTGTGCCGGAGATGCCTTCGCAGGGCACGTCGGCGCGCTTCAGTTCCGTGCCAAGCACCTCACCGGCCAGGATCATGACCTTCAGCTGGACGTCGTACCCCTCCACGTCGGCGGTGGGGTCGACCTCCGCGTATCCCAGCGCCTGGGCCTCGGCCACCGCCTCGGCGAAGTCCATGCCGCTCTCCAGCCGGCCGACGCGCCCGGAGGTCTGGTCGCCGCGCACGGGGAGTTCGAGCACGGCATCACCGAGTACGCCGCGCCCGTGCGCGACGCCCGGGGCCGGGCCTTCGCCGCCATCGCCGTCCTGGGGCGGCGGAGCGACCTCGCCCCGCACGAGGAACTGGTCCGCACCGATCTGACGGCGGCGGCGGCCGAGTTGGGGAACCTGTCCTGACCAGGCCCGCCGAGCGGCGGCCGGTCAAGGTCCGGCCCGTTCCTGGCCGGTTCTCATTCTCGCCGCCGTGCCCTGTCCGCGGCTGGCCGCAGCCGCAGCGGTAGTAGTTCGTCAGTACTTGCGCCGGGCGGCGGGGGCACGGGAGGCGGCGTGCGCAGCGGCCTCGTCGACACCGGGACGGGCGTACCGTTCCAGGGACCGCACACGGACATGCCGGGAGCGGGCCGGTGACATGGGCGTCGAGGTGCCGTCCTTGGCGTCGTGTGCCGGCGCACTGCGGCGGAGACAGTGGAGCGTCCCTCCAGATCGTCGAAGTCCTCGATCCCGGCGAGGGGGCCAGCCGGCAGGCGGGTGGAGTCCCGAAGGTGTCCTCCGCGCGGCGGTAGGGCAGTCTGGGAGCTGGCCAAAGGGCCGGCCGCGCTCGGCGCCTGCCGCGCGAGGGCCTCCACCGCGTCGAGGAACTCCGGCCGTGGGACGAAGCCGTCGTCGCGGGCTTCCATGCCGAAGTCGCGCCAGCGCTGCCACCGCAAGGCCTCGCTCGTCGGAGAAGGTCGCGGATGCGTCGCAGCCGCTCGGCGAGCAGCATCACCGCGTTGGCGCCCTCGGTCGAGCGGATCTCCAGATGGCCGATGCCCAGCTTCACCGCCAGGTCCATGCCAGACGCCGGGTCGGGTCCGGGCTCATCAGGGTTGAGCACCAGCGTGCTCAGCGGGCGTGCGTCCACGGTCTGTCTTCTCCTTCGTCGGTGACGTGGGTGGTGGGCACGGGAGCTCCCGTGCCGGCGCGTTTCCTCCGGCACGGGACGGTCAGGCGCCGCCAGTCAGGGGTGGCTCAGTCGCCGCCCGGCGGCGGAGGCTACAGGGACAGAGGCGGAAGGACGGGGGGCTGCGGCTGCGCCAGGGCCCCGCCCTCGGCACCCCGGAGCGGCGGCGCTGTGGCGTGGGCTGCGGACGAACGATCGGCAGGCGGTTTCCACGGACCATTGCCCGTTCTGCTTCAAGGGACAGAAAGAGATGGGCGTGGGGACTTCACGAAGGTTCCGAATGGCATGCCAGGTGCCGGGAATCGTATGGACCTGCTGCACCAGGCCGTGGTGGACGGGCATATCAGCCGGCGTCGTTGGATTGAGATCGCCTGAGCGGCACCGGCCCGGATGTTCGGCTTGTATCCGAAGAAGGGCACGATCGCACCGGGGCCGACGCCGACATCGTCGTCTACGACCCGCGTGCCGAGCAGATCATGTCCGCCGACGCGCATGACATGAACGTCGACTATTCGGCCTACGAAGACCAACAGGTGACGGGGCGGGTGGAGACGGTGCTGTCACGCGGTGTTCCGGTGATCGACAGGCGCACCTACTGTGGGCCACACGGGGCACGGGGCGTATCTGCCGCGAGGAATCCGTCAGCTCGCGAACTGAGATTTCCGCGTCCCTGTGGTCGAAACCGCAGAGACGCGAGCGGCCACAAATTTTCTTTCGAATCATCCGACACCACCGATGAAACGCACCTCCGGATACCGGGGCGACGGCCCTTCGAGGATCGGGGCGCGACGGCCGCGCAGGTGAAGGTCGAAGTAGGCGAGCAGGAAGCGCCGCTGGATGTCGATACCGCGCGTCCCGTCGAGCGGCCCTATGAACTCAGCCAGCTGCTCGTCGTCCGCTCCGAGCCGCGCGGCGGCCTGCGGCATGAACGTCTCGTAGTCCGTGTACGAGAAGTGCCGGGTACCGGTCAGCCGGAGATGGCGGCGCCAGCCTCGCAGCCGGGGCCAGATCTCGGGCCAGCTCGGTTTGTTGTCCGCGTCCTCGCTCATCAGGAGGAACGGCTTGCGCAGCCCCTCGGTCACCACAGGACCGAAGAGACTGCCGTCGAGGTTCACACCCGCCGCGATCGGCACCCGTGCCGCCATCGCCGAGGCCACTGTCGCACCCCCCAGGGAGTGGCCGAACATGGCAGTCCTGGAAAGGTCGAGGATGTCGCCGAGTCCCTGCGGGAGCGGGCTGCGGCGGCCCCGTACGCGCCGCGACAGCTCCTCCAGTACGAAACGGGTGTCGGCCACCCGCACCTCAACCGCCTTGAGGATCGTCGGGTCGTCGTCCTCCCCCGTGAGAGGTGGCATCGCGTACTTCTCGACCCGGCCACCGGGGAACTCGACCTGTCCGGCGTCATATGTGTGGTCGATGGTGACCACGACGTATCCGTGGCTGACGAGTTCCTCGACCAGCGCCGTGCTGGAGCTGCGGTGCTGCCCGTGTCCGTGGGAGTAGAGGATCACTGGACGCCGGCCCCCACGCGTGTCCGCTGCTGCACCGATACGGGCGTGCGTGTCCGGCAGCGTGACGTACTCGGGGAGGAGATACCCCGTCTGTTGGAAGACCTTGGCGGCCTGTCCGGTCATCCAAGGCGCCCTGGGCAGGCCGGCGGCTGCGCGTGCGGGGTACCAGAGCTGAACCATCAGCTCCCGAACCGGCTGTGTAGCGATCCAGGGGTCCCGGCGGCTGCGGTCGCTGAGATGCAGTGCCACGGTGCCAAGGGCATGGGGACCGCTCGGTCGCGGAAGGACGAGCCGTACGGGCGGCTGGACATCACCCGGCGTCCGGCGGGGCGACGATGCGACAGCGGGGGCACCAAAGGCTGCGGTCACAGCGAGTCCCGCGGCGAACACGGTGCCCGTGGTCACCATCCGCCTCCTGCTGATTCCGGTGGTCCTGCTGGTCCTGAGGGTGCTGCCCGGTGGGGACGACGCTGGACGCTGCATGGCGATCTCCTTCGCGGATGGTGCGCGCGGTGTGCAGGCACGTGGTGCCCTACCGGAAGGCTAGGGACCGCGCTGTCGGCGAACTACTCCGATTCCTCATCGGTTTCGCTGACATTTGTCACTCACCGTCGTCGCACTGAGGAGGCCGGGCACGGCGCAGCGGACAAGCGTGATGGCCGCCGCGAATGCCGGTGTTGGCCGGCCGTAGCCGGTCAGGGACGTTCGGATACCTCGAAGCCGATCCGGCTCAGCTGAACCGGCGGCGGCCATGCCGCTGACTGCGGGGCCGAGCCCGTCCAGGGTGCCCGGCCTGCGGGCGACTCCGACGACGGTAGCGCCTCGTCGGCCAGCAGCCTCGCTGTCGCCTCGCCGTTACCGGCGGACGCGCCGGTAACGAGACCTTGCCGGTCAGCTTCAGATCCATGGCTGTCAATCCCCTCGAACCGTGAAGATCTTCTAAGCGGCCAGCTCCAAGACGGAGTTTGCCCGGTGGTCGTGCTCGTAGTCGATCGGACTCCGGTACCCACACACGCTGTGCAGTCGGTGCGTGTTGTAGAAGCCGGTGATCCAGGTCGCGATCCGCAGCCTGGCCTCGGTGCGGGTGGCGAATGTGTGCCGGTGGACGTACACGAGAAAACCTCAGTGGCTCGACCACTTGCACCGCCTTGTGCAGACTGACTCCGTCACCAGCGGCGACCTGCATGACGTGCTGACCTCTCTTCAGCGGCTCGCGACCACCTCCGAACCACATCCGGTCGCCGTGCACAACGACATCAGCGGCGGAGTTCAACACGGTCCCGTCATGCAGTCAGGCCGCATCACCGGGCTCACCCCTCCACGTCCACGACCCCGCCGCCCCAAGGCAGGACTGAGAAAGTGTCCGCTCGTCGTCACCAGTCAGAAGCACGACGGACGCATTGCAGCGGCCGGGGCTCTCGCTGCTCGCCCCGTCCTTTTCTGCCTCGCATACGAAGCGAACCACCGCCGAATGGCACCGAGATCCGGACCATTCCCGGACCACCTCGCCCACGAGGAACGCCAGATTCAACGTTCCCGCTGGTCAGCGACATGCATGACGTGTACCACCAGCAGACGAAGAATCTGCCGGGATGGCACCACGGCCGGTCCGCACAGCGAACGCCGCTTCGCAATCCCTCCCGCCGCAAGCAAGGGGCTGGAATGTCCCCATACACCACGTGCTGACGAGGCCCGGTGTACGCATAGACACCGACGTCCGGCCACAACCGAACGCATCCTGATTCGGACCTGGGCGCGCCCATGACGTTCTCGCACGTGCCCTTCGCCGCCGCAAGGCCGATACTGCCGACAGGAGCAGGTCAGCCGAGACCCGCCCGACCATTCGGCCAACCTGACGGCCCGTCACCAAAGTCGGTATTAAGTCAGCATCAGTACCGCCAGAACCCGCTCACGACCGCCACGGACAGCCAAGATCACGATCTACCCATACTCACTCTGAACAGCGAAAACGCAGGACAACAACCCACCAGCTACCCTGCCTAGGAGATACCCATGAGGATGCTCATCAACGTCCCCGAAACCGTTGTCGCGGACGCGCTGCGTGGTATCGCCGCCGCTCACCCCGAGCTGAATGTAGATGTCGAGAATCGTGTCGTCGTACGGCGTGACGCGCCCGTGGCCGGGAAGGTGGCGCTCGTCTCCGGGGGCGGGTCCGGGCACGAGCCGTTGCATGCGGGGTTCGTCGGGCCCGGGATGCTGTCCGCGGCCTGCCCGGGAGAGGTGTTCACCTCGCCGGTGCCGGATCAGATGGTGCGGGCCGCCGCCGCGGTCGACAGTGGGGCGGGGGTGTTGTTCGTCGTCAAGAACTACACCGGTGACGTGCTGAATTTCGAGATGGCCGCCGAGCTCGCCGAGGACGAGGGCGTGCAGGTCACCCAAGTGCTCGTCAATGACGACGTGGCGGTGACCGACAGTCTGTTCACCGCGGGGCGGCGGGGCACGGGCGCGACCCTGTTCGTCGAGAAGATCGCTGGGGCAGCGGCCGAGGAAGGTGCGCCGCTGGAGCGGGTGGAGGCCATTGCCCGGCGGGTGAACGAGGCATCGCGGAGTTTCGGGGTGGCACTCAGCGCCGTCACCACGCCCGCCAAGGGGTCCCCCACATTCGATCTGCCGCCGGGCGAGCTGGAGCTGGGGATCGGCATTCATGGCGAGCCGGGTCGGGAGCGGCGTCCGATGATGACATCGCGGGAGATCGCGGACTTCGCGGTGGACGCGGTCCTGGAGGACCTGCGGCCGCGTGGACCCGTGATCGTGCTGGTCAACGGGATGGGTGCGACGCCGCTGCTGGAGCTGTACGGGTTCAATGCCGAGGTGCAGCGGGTGCTGTCCGAGCGGGGTGTGGTGGCGGCTCGTACGCTCGTGGGGAACTATGTGACCTCGCTCGACATGGCCGGCTGCTCGGTGACGCTCTGCCAGGTGGACGAGGAGCTGCTGCGCCTCTGGGACGCGCCGGTGGAGACGCCTGCGCTGCGCTGGGGCCGTTGACCCGCCCGACAAGGAGATCATGTGCTGGACGCCGACTTCTTCCACCGCTGGATGACCGCGGCCGCGACTTCCGTGGACCGCGAGGCGAACCACCTCACCGAGCTCGACTCGGCGATCGGGGACGCCGATCACGGCAGCAATCTGCAGCGCGGATTCACCGCGGTGAGGGTGGCCCTGGACAAGGAGCCACCGCAGACTCCGGGGGCCGTGCTGATGCTCGCCGGGCGACAGCTGATCGCAACGGTCGGCGGGGCTTCGGGCCCGTTGTACGGAACGCTGTTGCGACGTACCGGTAAGGCTCTGGGCGACGCGCCCCGGGTGGCACGGCGGCAGTTGGCGGAGGCGCTCGGGGTGGGCGTCGCGGCCGTGGCCCAGATGGGCGGGGCGCAGGCCGGGGACAAGACGATGCTCGATGCGCTGCTGCCGGCCGCCGAGGCGCTCGGTACGTCGTTCGGCGCGGCCCGGGAGGCGGCGGACGCGGGAGCGCTGGCGACGGTACCGATGCTGGCCCGCAAGGGCAGGGCGAGTTATCTGGGTGAGCGCAGCATCGGACATCAGGATCCGGGTGCGACGTCCTCCGCCCTGCTGATCACCGCACTGGCCGAGACCGATGGTGCGAGTGGCGGTGACGCGTGAGCGGCGGGAAGCAGGTCGGGATCGTGCTGGTCTCGCACAGCGGCCCGGTGGCCGAGTCCGTCGCCGAGCTGGCCAGGGGTCTCGCGGCAGGTGGTGCGACGGCTCCGGTGGCCGCCGCCGGTGGCACTCCCGCGGGTGGTCTCGGGACCAGCGCCCAGCTGATCGCCGAGGCGGCCAGGTCGGTGGACGGCGGCGCGGGGGTGGCGATACTGGTCGACCTGGGCAGCGCGGTACTCACGGTCAAGACGATGCTGGCCGAAGGGGACGAACTGCCGGACGGCTCGCGGCTGGTGGACGCGCCCTTCCTGGAGGGTGCGGTGGCTGCCGTGGTCACCGCGTCGGCAGGCGGCGATATCGCGGCGGTGGAGGCTGCGGCGTCGGAGGCCCACGAATACCACAAGGTGTAGGCAGACGGGTTCCGCGGTCGTGAGGCCGCCCCGCACCTGTGTCCATGGGTGGTGCGGGGCGGCCCGGGGCCTGTCCGGCTGTGATCGCCGGACAGGCCCGTGGTCCGTCAGGCCGCCGACGCGGCCCCGGCTGCCCCGATCCTGATCTGCACCTTCTGTGTCATTCCGTTGACCGTCACAGCGAGCGTGATCGTGCCCGGTCGAAGCGCGGTGAGGGTGCCGGTGGACGGGTCGAGGACCGCCGTGTGGCGGTGGCGGGCGTCGTCCCGGTCGCCGATGTGGACGTTCGGGGATCCAGTCCAGTCCGCGGCCAGCGGGAAGCCGACCGGGACACTGCGGGTGCCCTGGGTGACGGTCGCCGCGACTCTCGTACGGCTTCCGGTGCCGAGGACCGGGGGTGCTTCGATTGCCAGGGCGTCGACATGCGCTCGGGTCTGCACGGAGACCCAGTCGGGCCCGCCCTGCCACGGCCGCTGCCGCGCCGCGGCCTGTTCACCGGACGTGATGTGGTCGGCGCCGACCAGCGACCAGCCGGTGAAGCCACCCTTGTCCGCCGGTCCGGCCGGTGCCTTGCCGGAGTTGCCGTTGATCAGATACGGCACTCCGTCGACGTGCGAGGCGTGGAAGACCCCGACATGGCTGCCGATGAAGGCCGCGCCCTTGCCCGTCGTACGACGGAAGTCGGCGAGCCACTGTTCGACGAGGGCCGCCTCCTTGCGGTCCCCGAGCTGGCTGCCCTTCTGTACGGTCGGGTCGCGCGGCGGCACGTGCTCGATCAGCATGACCGAGCCCACGGTCCGGTCCTTCGCCGCCGCGTCCAGCTGGGCGCGGAGCTGCTTGATCTGCGCGAAGCCCCCGCCGCGCAGGCTGAGGCTGGATGTGTCGAGCGAGACGAAGCGGGTGCCCTTGTGGTCGAACGTCCGCTGGGCGGGCCCGAATTCGGTGACGAAATTGTCGATTTTGCCGCCCATCACTTCGTGATTGCCCGGTACGTAGTACCAGGGCAGCGAGTCACCGAGTTCCTCGGTGAGGATCCGGTGGGCGAAGGCCAGGTCGGCGGGCGATCCCTCGTCGACGAGGTCGCCGTTGATCACCAGGAAGTCCGGGCCGGCCGCCTTGATCTCGCGCAGGGTGCGCCGCGCCCGGGTGACGATTGCGCTGTCCGGGTCGCGGGCGACGAACTGGGCGTCCGACATCACCGCGAACCGCCAGTCCCTGCGCTCGGTCACGGCTGCCGGGTCGATCAACGGGTCGGCGGAAGCCACCTGTTCGGGAAGGTCGACGGTGGGCGGCACCTGCGCGGTGAGCTCGTCGATGACGATCTCACCCGTGTACTGTTTGGCGGCCGCGGTCTCCGCGAGGTAGAAGCGGGACACGGAGAGCGGCATGGCAGCTCCCGGCGGTACGGCGAAGGTGACCTGCCGCCAGCCGGTCCAGGTGACGTACGGTCCACGCAACAGCTGGTCGGAGCCTGCGGCGTCCTTGAGGTGCAGGGTGGGCCAGGCGCCCTTGCCGTCGCCCTTGATCCACAGCTTGAACGACTGGGGCTGGCCGGGCACGGTGACCGGCTGGGGCGGGGCGGCGTAGGCGGCGCGGGTCGCGGTGGACCGGGTGAAGTCATAGGTGAGCTTCAGTCCGGTGCCGGTGTGGCCGTCGGGCGTGGCGGCGAGGGAACCGCTCGCCCGTGCCTGGCTGAACTTCCAGGAGCCCGCGTCGTCGAACGAGGAGACTGCCTGCTCGGTGAGGCCGACGCTGACGGCGAGGACGGTGGTGGTACCGGCCACCGTCGCCTTGATCTGTCCGGCGCCGGTGCCGGTGCGTGAGGTGACGGTGAAGGAGCCCTGGCCGTCGTCGTGGATGTCGAAGAGTGCGTGGTCGTAGTCGAGGGTGATGTCGCGCGGTTCGACGGGGGCGCTGGTGCCGTGGGCGTCGAGTCCGACGATGCCGAACGTGCCGGTCGCCTCGGCGTCGGCGAGGCCCACCCGCTGGGTGGTCGGCTGGATCCGGGCGAGCTTGTCGAGGACGGTCAGGGATGTGCTGCCGCGCGCCGGTCCGTGTTCGGCGCGTACGTCGGTGGTGCCGCTGCGGCGTGCGGTGAAGAGCCCGTTGCCGTCCACCGTACCGGCGGCGCCCCGCACCGTACGCCAGCGAGGGTTGCCGTCGGCGGGGCCGTACGTCTCGTCGTATCCGGTCGCGGTGAGCTGTCGGGTGAGTCCGGGGAAGACCCGGTCGGGGTGGCCGCCCTTTACGGGGTCTGCGCCCGGTGCGGAACCGGTGGGAGTACGGGGCTGGACCCAGAAGCCCTTGAGCCGGCCGCTGCCGTCGGGGGCGGTGAGGGCGAGGCCGTTGGGGACGGTGCGTTCGCTGCCGTCGGACGGGCTGTTCTCCACCCGTAGCGCGTCGCTGCCGGGCTCGCGCGCGACGAGGGTCGACGATCCGCCGCCGTCCAGATTGAGTGCGCTGTACGAGCCGGCGCGCTGCATCATCAGACCGAGTTCGGTGAGGGTGACGCCGACGCTGTCGGCCTGCCGCCCGTCGACGGTGAGGATCTTCATGGTCCGGCCGTCCTTGGAGAAGCCGACGGCGGTGCGGGGCGCTGCGGTGTTGTTGCCCTCGCCGTCGTGGTTCTGTGCGGCTCCGTCGACGACGAGAAGTTCACGGCCGCCGACCGCGGTGCGCGGCACGGCTCCGCTGTCGGCGCGTGCCCGGTAGGTCAGGGACACCGGGTCGCCGGGCTTCAGGGCGTCAAGTGCGACGGCCCCGGCTTCACGGCCGACCAGGACGGTGGTGTCGTCGGGGACGGCTCCCGATCCCGGAGTGTCCGAGACGGAGACGACCTTGCCGTCCCGCACGACCGCTGCGGTGACCGGGGTCGCGTTGTCCACGGTCAGGGCACGGTCGGCGGCTCCCCAGGCGGAGGTGTACGCGCCGACTCCCCCGGCAGGCACATTGGCGGCGTTGTACGCGGCGAGCGGCTGCTGCCCGGCGGGCAGGGTGAGCGTCCCCTCGAAGTACAGGTTCAGGATGCGGCCGGCGCTGTCGGGGCCGATGCCGACGGCCCGGTTGATTCCCGGGGCGGGCGACTGGACGGTGATTCCGTCCTTGATGCCGATCCCTTCCGGCGCACCGGTCTGGTTGATGTCGAAGAAGTCGGCGTTGATCGCGGCGACGGTGCGGCGGCCACGGCCCGCGTCGTGGCCTGCGGCGAGTTCGGAGACCGTGCGCCGGTCGGAGACCTTGCCGGAGGAGAGGTAGTCGGCGTGTACGCCGGTGCCGGTGAGGTCGACGGAGAGGGAGTCGACCCGCAGCCACTTGTCGGATTCGAGCCGGTCGTACGAGTCGATACGGACACCCGGGGCGATCGGGCGCGACGTACGAGCGGTCTCGATACCGTCGCCGTCCGCGACCGATCTGGATTCCCCTGCCGGGTTGCTCGCCGGTGGTGGGGCGACCGGTCTGAGGATTTCGGCGGAGGTACGGGGACGGGGGTCGGGGGTCGAATCGGCGAGCGCGGGAGAGATCGCGCCGACCGTCATCGCGGAGACCGTCGCGAGCAGCACGAGCGGTCGCGCGACCGTTCCGTACCCTCGCGCCGCACTCCCGCGCGGTCCGGTCGTCCTGCCGACTATGCCAAGAACCACAAATCCTCCTGGAATCCCGATGGTTGCGCGGCTCGGCCCGCGGGCAGAAAGCGCTGTCGGCGGACAGCATGGCCGCACGCACAGCCGCGCACCAGGGGGCATCGGGAACCTCAGGGGAAACAGGGCGCGTCGACTCGATGACGGCGGTGATCACCTGGAAAGGGGTGTCGTCCGTGGCGGCGTACGGTACCGGGACGCAGACTTGACGGCATGCCATCCCAGAAGCGCGCCATGCGCAGTGCGGGTCTCCTTCTGTTCCGCCGACCGGACGGGGCCTCGTACGACAGTGCCGGTTTCGAGGTGCTCATCGGGCATATGGGCGGCCCGTTCTGGGCGGGCCGCGAGAGCGCGGCGTGGTCGATCCCCAAGGGTGAGTACGGCCCTGCCGAGGAACCCGCGGACGCGGCCCGCCGTGAGTTCGAGGAGGAGTTCGGCCGTCCGGCGCCGGACGGTGAGTGGGTGGAGCTCGGTGAGGCCCGTCAGTCCGGCGGCAAGACCGTGACGGTGTGGGCGATGGAGGCGGATGTCGATGCCGCGGCGGCCGTTCCCGGGACGTTCACCATGGAGTGGCCGAGGGGGTCCGGTGTGCTGCGCGAGTTCCCGGAGATCGACCGGTTCGCCTGGTGCACGCCCCAGGAGGCCACGGAGCGGCTCGTCACGGGCCAGCGGATCTTCCTCGAAAGGCTGCGGGAACACGTGGAGTATGGGGGGTGACGCCCGCTCAGGACGGGCCCTGAGCGGGCGTTTCGCCGTCTGTGCGGCTGATCTCCGGGCTGTGCAGGTGGTGTTCGACCGCGTCGTGGCTCACCCTGAGCCGTTCCCGACCGGACAGCCGCCGTGCAGCTCCAGCCGGTCGCCGGTGAAGCGGCTGCGGAAGCTGCGGTCGTGCGAGACGACAACGACCGCTCCCCGGTACTCCGCGAGCGCTGCCTCCACCTCCTCGACCAGGCTGAGCGCGATGTGGTTCGTCGGCTCGTCCAGCACCAGCAGATCGGCCGGTCGGGTGACCAGGCGGGCCAGTGCGAGCCGTCGTTGCTGGCCGACGGAGAGGGCGGCGACCGGCACCGTCAGGTCCTCGGGACGGAACAGGCCCAGGGCGAGGAGGCTCTCGGCGTACTCGTCGGGGTGACCGGACCGCCCGGCGGCGAAGGTCGCCAGCAGTGTGCGGCGCGTCGGCCGGGCGGGAAGTTCCTGCGGGAGGTAGCCGATCCTGGCCCGGCGGCGCACCGTGCCCTCGTCGGGGGCGAGGTCCCCGGCCAGGACCCGCAACAGAGTGGACTTCCCCGCGCCATTGGGGCCGGTGACCAGAAGACGCTGCCCCGGGTCCACGCGCAGTGCGGGCAGGCGGAGCCGGTCCCCGACGACGACCGAGTCGAGCGCGGCAAGGGGGCCGGGGCCCGCATCGCCGTCGGCTGCGACGGCGATGTCGGCGCAGAATCGCAGGGGCCGGGGCGGGGCGGGTGCGGGTGCCCTGCGCAGCCCGTCCAGCCGGCTTCTGGCGGCCCTGACCTGCCCGGACAACTTGGCCTCGTGCGAACGGCGGTGTTTGCCCCAGCCCTCGCCCGGATCCTTTCCCGTCCCGGCGAGGCGCTGTCCGGCGGCGCTCACGAGCTCTTCGGTACGAGCCACCTCGTCCAGCCATTCCTGGTGGTCCTGTGCCCAGCGGCGGCGGGCGGCCGCCTTCGCGGTGCGGTAGTTGTCCCAGCCGTCCCCGTACCGGACGACACTGCGCAGGTCACGGTCGACCTCCAGGATGACGGTGGTGGTCCGCTCCAGGAAGGTCCGGTCGTGGGTGATGACGACGACGGTGCCGCGGTGGGCACGCAGGTGCTCCTCCAGCCAGGTGGTGGCGCGGAGGTCGAGGTGGTTGGTCGGCTCGTCGAGCAGCAGAAGTTCGGGGGCGGATGCCAGTACGCAGGCGAGCGCGAGCCTGGACTGTTCGCCCCCGGACAGCGTGCCGAGGGGTCGTTCGCGCGTGAGGTGGGCGAGTCCCAGGCCGTGCAGGGCCGCGTCGACCCGCGTGTCGGCCTGGTATCCGCCGCGTTCCTCGTACGCCGTCAGCAGATCGCCGTACGCGGTGAGCCGGGATTCGTCCGGAGTCCCGGCGGCGAGCGCCTCTTCGGCGGTACGGATCTCCCGCTCCAGCTCGCGCAGTTCGGCCAGGGCCGCGTCGACGGCGTCCTGGACGGTGCGGCCGGGGGCGAGAGCGAGCGTCTGGGAGAGGTAGCCGGTGCCGCCGGGGAATCGGACGGTGATGTCGCCGCTGTCCGGTGCCTCTCCTTCGGCCAGCAGCCGGAGAAGAGTGGATTTCCCGGAGCCGTTCTCGCCGATCACTGCGACTCTGTCGCCGGGGCGGACGGTGAACGACACCTGATCGAGGACGGTTCGGTCCCCGTAACGCTTGGAGACGTCCTTCATGGTCAGCTGGGCGCGGGCGTGCTTGGGCGTCATGGGTGCTTTCCCTGAGGTGACATGCCTCGGCGGCGCATGAAGGTGCGCTGCGGGGCGGGGCTGCCGGGTGGGCGGAAGGGACTGCGGCACGCGGGGGTGGCCCCTGGGGTCACCCGGCGACGCTCAGTGTCGCGCGGCGGCGTCCGTGCCCGGAATCAGCGAAAGAAGTAGTACGAACCCATGGCGTTCAGTGTAACCAGGGCCGTTGGAGCCGCCCACGGGTTTTTCGGGCGGCTCCGGCCGAGGGCCCGGCCCAGGAGAAACGGCGGCCTGCGGCGGCAGCCCGCCGGGCGAGGTCAGTGTTGCGGGTTCTCGCCCTGGGCCGCTTCGATGCTGCTGTGCAGATCGCTCGTCGCGTCGAGCGCGGCGGCGCCGGAGACGACCAGGCAGGCCAGCAGCGCCGCGGCGGCCGCCCGGCCGACGCGGGGGCGCGGGGCGCTCCGGCCGAGGAGTGCGGCGACGCGGCGCGGAACGGGCCCGGCCGCTGCGGCGAGCGCCACTCGTGGGCGAGGCTGCGCGGCGCCTTCGGCGGCGCGTGCGGCGAGGGCGGCTCGGCCGATGGCCCGGGCGGCGACCCTTCGGTCGCCGACGGCGGCGGCGGCGGCCTCGTCGGCGCAGCGCTCCAGGGCGTAGCCCATGGGCGCGCGCAGGGAGCGCAGTGCTGGGTGGCAGAGTGCCGCCACTTCGGCGACGGCGATGAAGAGGTGGTGGTGGCCCGCGAGATGGGCGCGTTCGTGTGCCAGCAGGGCGTCGCGTTCGGCGGGGTCCAGGGCGCGCAGCATCCCCGTGGTGACGACGATCCGGCCGGGAGTGCCGGGACGTCCGGGCAGCGCATACGCGTCGGGACGGCTGTCTCGCAGGACGGCCAGCTCGCCACCGGTGTACTCGGACGGCTGCGCGGACCGGTGCAGCTCCGCCCAGTGGCCGCGGGCGGTGCGGGTGACGGCGGCGGCGCAGCCCGCGAGCAGCGCCAGTGCGGCGGCCGCGAGGGGCACGGCGACCGCGGGAACTGCGTCGGAGAGCGGCCTGACGAGTTCGCCGAAGGCGGAGACGGCGGAGAACCGGGTCGCGCCGGGCACCACCAGCAGGGCCAGGGCGAGCAGGCTGCACAGGGCGAGGCCGATGCCCGTCGAGGCAAGCAGCCGTACGGCCCGCACCGGCGACAGGGTGTCTGCAAGGCGACGGGCTGCGGGTACCGCGACGAAGGGCATCAGTAGCGGAACCCACACGGCGTAGATCATCGGGCTTCTCCATCGAGCAGGTCCCGGAGCAGCTGCTCGTCCTCGTCGGTGAGCTGTGACACGAATCGGGCCAGCACCGTACTGCGGTCCTCCTCCTTCTGCAGTTCGCTGTGCATCCGGCGGGCGGTCAGCCCGGGCGCGTCCTCGGTGGGGGTGTACGCGAATCCGCGGCCTGCGCGGATTCGGGTGACCGTACCCTTTTCGTAGAGACGCGACAGGATCGTCGTGACGGTGGTGCGGGCGAGAGCGGCCCCGATCGCCCCCTGCACCTGGCCTGGAGTGAGCGGGGTTTCGGCCGCCCACAGGGCCGCCAGGATCGTGGACTCCAGCTCGCCGGAGGGGCGTCGCTCCGATGGGGTGTGGTGCGGTGACGGGCGCTCCGGTCCGGCTTCCGTTGCCAGCCCGGGGGCCGGTTCGCCGTACGGGCTGGGGTCGGGTTCTCCGCTCGATATCCCCTTCACCTGGGACATGGGAACTCTCCTCCGCCTTCGGGCGTCTACAGTGATGTAGACCGTCTACATCACTGTAGTCAGTCCGGGCGTTCCGCAGGGCCGCCCGCTCACCATTATGGGAGACCTTCCACCGTGTCCGTATTCTCACTGGCGGCTGCGCCACAAGCGGTGAACCTGCTCGACGCGGGTTCACTGCTCGGAGCGTTCGGTGCGCTCGGCATCGCCGTCGTGCTCTTCGCCGAGACAGGACTGCTCGTCGGCTTCTTTCTGCCCGGCGATTCCCTCCTGTTCACGGCGGGCCTGCTCTGCGTGTCGGGCACCCACGGCCCGGTCCAGCTGTCGTTGCCACAGGTGCTGATCGCCGCCGTGGCCGGCGCGCTGCTCGGTGCACAGGCGGGCTACTGGATCGGTCGCCGCGGTGGCCGGGCCCTGCTCGCCCGCAGTCGCGCCAAACGGCTGCACGAGGGCGCCGCCCGCGCCGAGGAGCTGCTCGGCAGATACGGCCATGCGCGGGCGATCGTGCTGGCCCGCTTCGTACCCGTCGTACGCACGGTGCTCAACCCGCTTGCCGGGGCGCTCAACGTCCCTGCCGGTCTCTTCACACTGTGGCAGGTCGTCGGCGGGGCGGTCTGGACCGTCGGACTGGTCTTCGCGGGATACGCACTGGGGTCCTCGGTGCCCAACGTCGACCGCTATCTGCTGCCGATCGTCGCTGTCGTGGTGGCGGTCTCCCTCATCCCGCTCGCTGCCGAACTGCTCCGCTCCCGCGGCCGGCGCACCGCCGAAGGAGACAACAGCTGATGCCTCTCGCCTCCACCGCCACCTCGTTCGACGGTGGCCTGTACACCTGGATCACCGAGCTGGCCCAGCGCTCCCCGGCCGCTCTGGATTCCACCATCCGCGTCTGGTCGGACTACGGACTGGCGCTGTTCGCCCTGCTGATGCTCGCGTCCTGGTGGCGCTCCCGCTCCGCAGGTCCCGTCCGTACCGCCATGGCGCTCTGCACCCCGCTCGTCGTGGTGGCCGCGTACATCGTCAACGATCTGGTGAAGTCGGCCTTCCATGAGCAACGGCCGTGCCAGACCCTGCATGTCGTGACCGTGGAGGCATGTCCCGCACTCGGTGACTGGTCCTTCCCCAGCAACCACGCCGCCATCGCGGCGGCCGCGGCGATGGCGATCTGGCTGACCGACCGCCGGCTCGGGGCGCTTGCGGTGCCTGCCGCTCTGCTGATGGCGGCGTCCCGGGTGTGGATCGGTGTGCACTACCCGCACGATGTGCTGATCGGGCTGGTCACCGGCGCGCTGGTCGCCTGGCCGCTGACGGTCGCGGCGCGGCGCTGCGCCCCGGCGGTCGTCCGGCTGCGCGAAAGCCCGCTGCGCGCCCTGGTGGCGACACGGTGACCGAAGACGCTTCGGGGGTCGCGCGCGCCCGGTCCGTACCCGTCGCGTTACCGCTCCGTGCACCACTGGGAGCCGTTGTGGTCGGGCTGCTCGGACTCATCGCGCTGGCGGCTCTCGTCCTGGCCACCCGGCACGGCTCCCCGCCCACCCTGGACCGGGCCGGCCACGACTGGTCGCTGCGGCATCGGCCGCCGGGCCTCGTGACGACCGCCCGGGCCATCACGGCCACCGGTACCGGAGTGTTCCCGTACGGGACAGCGGTGATCGCCGGGCTGATCGCCGGCCGTGACACCCGCCGACGGCTGGGGTACGCGGCAGGCGCCCTGGCCTTCCTGCTGCTCGCGCAGGGTCTCCGCTACGGCCTCATGGAGCTGATCGCCCGGCCCCGCCCGCCGCTGGGCGACTGGGCCACGCACGCCTCGGGCTTCGCCTTCCCTTCCGGGCACGCGACGACGTCCGCGCTGATGGCCGGCCTGTTGCTCACGGCCCTCGGTCTCCGGACGCGCGGCGGGACCGGGCCGCGTCCCCTCCGTACCGTTGTCGCCGCCCTGGTGGTCTGCTGGGCCGCGGCCGTCGGTCTGAGCCGGGTTCTGCTCGGCGTTCACTGGGCGACGGATGTACTCGCCGGATGGCTGTTCGCCACGGTCTGGATCGGGCTCGGGACCGCGCTGATACGGAAGGCACTGCCGCTCCCGCAGTGACCGGTCCGTCCAGGCCCCACCCCATCGAGGTTCCGTGCGATGCCACTCATCTCTCCCGCACGTGCCACCCGTGTCATCCGTCCACCGGTTGTGCCGCGTCTGCTCTCGCTCCTCCAGCGACGACTGACCTGGGTGATGGTGGCCGCGTACACGGCGGCCACGCTGCTGCCGCAGGCCGGACTGGCCCTGCGGCAGCTTCAGGTCGCCGCAGTGCCCGTCCCCGGCGGCGCCGCCCCTACCCAGCTCACCCTGCCGTCGCTCCTGCTCGGCTATCTGCTCTTCACCGCGGCGTTACGGGTGCCTGCCGGGGGGCTGCCTCGGCTCGTCCGCCGACCACTGCCGCTGCTGGTGGGAACGGCCGCCAATACGCTCATTCCGCTGGCCCTGCTGCCCTGCCTGGCCGTTGCACTGGGCCGACTGCCCGATGCCGACGGCTGCAGCGGACTGATCACCGGCCTCGCGCTCGTGGGGGCCATGCCGGTCGCGGCCGGAGCCACGGTCTGGGGCGGTCGGGCGGGCGGCAATCACTCCCTGGTCGTGGGGATCGTGCTCGCCTCCACCCTGCTGAGTCCGCTGACGATTCCGCTGATGCTCTCAGCGGCCTCGACTTTGACACGTGGCCACTATGCCCACGATCTGTCCCGGATGGCGGCGACGGACGGCGGGGCGTTCGCCGTGATCAGCGTGATCGTGCCGTGCGTCGCCGGTCTGGCCGTCCAACGGGTGACACCCCGCCTTGTGCTCGAACGGCATCTGCCATGGCTGCGGCTGCTCGGACTCGTCGACGCGGTACTGCTCACGTACAGCAACGCCTGTGGGGCGCTCGGCGGCTTCCTGCTCCACCCGCGGCCCGCACTGCTGGTCGCGGCGGTCGTCGTGTCCGGGGCCCTGTGCGCGGCGTCCTTCGTCATCGGCTGGTGTCTGGCCCGCACGGTACGGGCGAACCGCGCGGACACGGTCGCGATCACTCTCACCTGCGGAATGAACAACAGCAGTGCGGGTGCGGTACTGGCGGCGACGAATCTGCCGAGCAGCCCTCAGGTGCTCCTGCCCGTTCTCGCGTACAGCCTGTTGCAGAAGTGCGGTGCGGGGCTCGCGGACTCGGTGCTGCGCCGCAGGACCTAGGTGTACTCGGTTCTGTCCCCTTGGCGCCGCGGGGCCAGCGGCATGCAGCTACTGACACCGCGGCATCGGTCTCACGGTCAGCCGGCTGCAGGATTCAATCCAGCAGCCGACTTGGCATATGCCAATTGGCAACTTTAGTTACCGACTGGCGATTTGGTAACTAAAGTTGCCTCCATGATGATGCCTGAGATCACGACCGCAGAACTGACGGCCCTCGACGCGGCCCTCCTCGACGCCCTCAACCCGCTCGCCGCATCCATGCGCGCCCGAGCGACTGGACTCCCCGAGGACCGCATGTGGGCAGCAGACCCCTCTGACGTGGCCCTGTCCATCCTCAGCGCCTGGAAGGTAGTGGACGAGGAGGTCAAACGGTTGACGGCGATTGCCGCACAGACCGCCGGTGCCTATGGTGCGAGCTACGAGCGGATGGGCGCTGCTTGGGGGATCACCCGACAGGGTGCCCGCAAGAAGTGGCCCGACGCCACCGACAAGTCGGCAGCCACGGAAATGAGGGCGAGCAGCCTCGAACTGTTCGGTGGTACCGCCGAATTGTTCCGAGACACGTCGTCGGATGGCTGGCGATGGAAGGGGCAGGGCGCTGACGGAACATGCAGCGAAGCCAACGGTGCACTCACTCTCGCCACGAAGGAAGAGGCTGCCGCCCACGCAGGGGCCTTCCTGAAGGAACACACCGCCGACGAGGGTTAGATTCCTGTCCCGTGGGTCACTGATGGGTCCGGTGAGGATGGCGGCGAGGTGGAGTGCGGCCATCAAAGAGACACGCTCCAGGTGTGCTGTCCGGGCAGGCGGATGACGGCGAGGCCGCCGTCGAGGTCGACGGTGGAGCGGTTCGGCGGCGCGCCGTCCTCCTCGTCGTCGCGCAGCAGCAGGGCGCTTTGGCGCTCCTTGAGTTCGCCCTGTTTGCCGGGCGAGAAGCTCGCGTGCAACTGCTCGAACCCGGTCGCCGACACCTGGCCCCGGCGGGCGCCGTTGCGCCATGGCAGCAGACCGGCCCGCCCTGCGCGCAGCATCAGCTGATCGAGAAAGGCGACGACGGTCAGCCCGATCACCAGTCCGGGCAGCGTCATCAGCGCGACGAATTCCATCGGCCCGGTCTCATCGGTGTCCGGTGCGGTGCGCATCGGTCGCGGGTATGACTGTGCGGGCCGTCGCACTGCGCGACGGCCCGCACGGTCCTGGGGATCAGGGGTGGCCGGTCAGCCGTTGGGGAGGATGACCGCGCGGCCGTTGATCTTGCCGTGGTGCAGCCGTTCGTACGCCAGTGGCGCCTCGTCCAGCGTGTAGGTCTCGACGTGGACCTCGACCGATCCGGCACGGGCGAGGTCGAGTACCTCGGCGAGCTCGGAGCGCGATCCCCAGTACGGGGAGGTCCCCGTCGCGCTGTACGGCAGTGAGCCGAAGCCGACCGGCAGCGCACCGCCGCCGACGCCGACGATCGTGACATCGGAGTCGATGGCGGCCGCGGCCCCGGCCGTGGCGACGGTGGGAGATGCTCCGACGAAGAGGTCGCGCAGATAGGCGCGGTGGGGAGCCCAGCGCGAGGCAGACACGGGTCCTGGGCGATCAGGTAGTTGTCACGCTCTGCGATTTCCCGGGGTCTACCGCGAAACGGGGTGGCTATACGCCTGGCCGACAAGCTGTAAAGGTTCCGGGGCTTTCTCAGATCGCCGGAGCGTTCATCGAGGCGCGAGTTGCGGCGGAGATGAGAATGTCACGGGGCACCCGCGCTGCGGCGGCCAGGGCGCGACCCACCGGGTAGGCGTGGGCGCCTGCTGGGAGATTTCCGCGGCGCCCGCTGAGTACCACGTCGATGGAGCCCGTGGTGCTGTGCGAATCTGTGGTTCGGTCCAATCGCCGAAGTGCTTGGCGGGCGACTGCCTCCGCACTGTCGTACAGGGTGGTTCCGGTGGGCAGGCTCTGCAGAATCTCTGGTGCCACCAGGGGGTAGTGCGTGCATCCCAGCACCACGGAGTCGCAATTCTGGGGGGTCCGCTCGGCCGCGTCGGCGATCGCTTCCGCTGCTGCGGCCATGTCTCCGTGGTCGACCGCCTCGGCCAGACCGGGGCATGCGACACGCGCGACAGGCCGACCGTTCGCGAAGTCCGCGATCAGGCGATCCTGGTAGTCACTCGCCGTGGTCCGGACGGTTGCCCACACGGCGATGCCTTGGCCGGCCGCTGCGGCCGACTTCACGGCGGGCACGGTTCCGATCACAGGCACATGGGGTTCAAAACTCTCACGCAGAGCGTCGATCGCGGTGACGGTGGCGGTGTTGCAGGGGACCACGATGGCCTCCGCACCTCGCTGGACGGCCAATTGAGCGGCACTGAATAGACGGTCCGTGACGAAGGAGGCAGTTCTCGATCCCCAGGGGGCGCCGTCGGGGTCCAGAAACAGAAGCAGATCGAGTTCCGGGGCGAGGTGCCGAAGCCATCCTGTGGTGGAAAGGAGGCCAAGCCCTGAGTCGATCAATGCCACCATCATGGAAGTCAAGCTACCAGCCGACCACTGGCGCAGATGGCGGTCCGTCACAGGCGGCGGTGGGAGCGGCCCTCCCAGCGGCGAGTGGTCCACGCTCGGCGGATCAGGCTACGCACGGTGATGATGGTGTCAGCGAGGTCGAAGAAGGCCTCGATGACGGTGGCCCGGCGCTCGTAGCAGCGGGCGAGGCGATGGAAGGCGTTCTGCCAGGCGTGGGTCCGTTCCACATGCCACCTCTGACTTGCCTGAAGGGGTGCCTTCTCGCCCTTGTGCGCGATGCGGCCGTGCAGGCCGCGTTCGTGGAGCAGGGTGCGGGTCCTGTCCGAGTCGTAGCCGGCGTCCAGGTGCACGGTGACGTCTTCGGGCAGCGGTCCCAGGTCCTGCAGGCGGTCCAGGGTCGGGGCGAGTAGCGGGGAGTCGTGACGGTTCGCTCCAGCCAGCACACGGCCGAGTGGGATTCCATAACCGTCTGTCATGCCTGAGCGTTTCAATCCTTGTTTGCCGCGATCTACCGGTGAGCGGCCTGCGGCTTCACCGCCGCCGGGGGCTTTATTGATGGAGCCATCGACGGCGATCTGGTCGAGGACGAGGCCGACGATCCGGTCGTGAGAGCGGTCTTGCCGGCGAACTCCTGGTCGGCGGGGGTGAGGGGGGTGCTCATTGGATTGCGTTTCCTTCCGTGGTGCTGTGCGGCGCCGGCCCGGCGGGAAGCTGCGTGAGCAGTTCTTCGGAGAGGGCGTCGAAGGCCTGCCCGACCAGCCGGGGCAGGTTGTCCGGGTGTCCGCCGCGGGCCCAGGCGGCTTGGGCCGCGAGGAGTGCCCCGGCGCCCGCGGCGACCGTGACGGCGGGACGGATTTCCAGCCGCGGGTCGACTCCGAGCCGGTCCGCGACGATGGCGACCGAGTCCTCCTGGGCGTCCACCCGGATGTGGTGGAACGCGGCGTAGAGGGTCGGCTCCTGCTCGGCAAGGACCAGCAGGCCGAAGATCCGGTCGCGGCGGTGCCACGCCTGCGCGTCGGGGTCGTCGAGCCAGTCGAGGACGGCGCGGCGGTAGGCGGTGAGCGGGGGCTCGTCGGCGGGGCGCATGCGCAGGGCGTCGTTGATCCGGTCGCCATCGCCCCGGAGCGAGTCCAGGAGTGCGGCTTCCTTGCTGGTGAAGTACCGGCTGAAGGTCCGCCGGTCGACGTCCGCGCGTTCCGCGATCTCCTCGACCGTCACATTCTTCAGGCCCCGGTCGAGTACGAGCTCGAACGCGGCCTGCGCCAGTGTGTCCCGGGTCCTGCGGGCCTTGCGGCTCCGTCGCTCCGCGATCTTTCGTTCCGGGTTCATGAGTGCACCGTGCACCTACAAATGTCCCGACGCGTCAGAAGTCTCGCCGGGACATTGGATCAACATCCGGCTGCCCTGCCGGCCTCTCTACCGGCTGCTGAAGGTCTCAGCGGCCCGGCGCGCACCGTGACCGGTCGCCACGGGCCGGCGGCGGCTGCCCGCCGGTGCCCGGCGCAGGGCGAGGGCGGCGATGTCGTCGCGTCGTACACCTCCTGAGAAGGACTCCAGGTCGGCGTGGAGCGCGTCCAGCACCTCGCGCGGCCCGCGGCCCGCCCAGTGACCCAGCCGGGCGTCCAGTGGATAGAAGGCGCCCGATGCGTCGCGAGCCTCGGTGACCCCGTCGGTGAAGGCCAGAAGCGTCGCGCCGGGCGGGAAGTCCAGCCATTCCGCGACCCGTGCCTCCGGGCTCAGTTCCGCCATGCCCAAGGGAACGGATGTGCGCCGCAGCGGAGCCGGGCAGGCCACGCCGTCGTGCAGCAACCGGGGCGGCAGATGGCCGCAGTTCACGGCCTGCGCCCGGTCCTCCCCGCCGAAGCCGAGCACGAGAGCGGTGACGAAGCGTTCGATCTCTCCGGTCTGGGCGGAGAACGCGTTGTGCCGGGCGACGGCGTCCTCCAGCGCATCGACCACTCCGGTCAGGGCGGGCTCGCGAATGGCCGCTTCCCGGAACGCTCCGAGCACGGCGAAGCCTGCCCCGATCGCGGCGAGCCCCTTGCCCTGGACATCCCCGATGATCACCCGGGTTCCGTAGGGCGACTGCACGACCTCGTAGATGTCACCGCCGACCAGGCGGTCCTCCTCGATCGGCGTATAGATGCCGTGAGCGAAGATCTGCTCGGTCAGGATGGGCAGCGGGCGCAGAATCTGCCGCTGGAGCGCAACGGCGGCGGAGCGCAGTCTGGCTATCTCGGCGGCATGACGGAGCCGCAGCGCGCAGGAGCCGACGCCCAGGAAGCAGGCCAGCACGGTAAAGGCGACGCTGCTGGTGATGTCCCAGAACGTCCCCCCGGTCACCAGCCGGGAGCAGACGAGGACGGTCGTGATCCAGGTGGCCACGCCGACGGTCTGCCGGATCGTTCCGAAGACCGAGACGAGTGCGGGCACGACCACGAGGAGCGATATGAGGCGCAGCTCGTCGCCGGTCCGGACGTCGAGGACGGCGACCAGGACGGTCAGCAGTGCCAGCCCGCCGAACAGTGCCCCATTGCCGATCCGGGGGGCGAAGACGGCTGCCTCCCCCGCGTCCGTACCAGGGAGCGTCGCTCCACGCGTCGCCGCTCGGTACTGGAGCCCGATCGTCACGGCCCGTTCCTCCCGGGATCTGCCGGCCCCGCGCCGGCGTTCACTCCCAGTCCATCCGGTTCGCAGGGGGCAGCACACGAGGCTTACGGCCTCTTGGAACGCGCCGAAGGTCCCGGAACCGGGAATGGCAGTGACCTTCGGCCCGGAAGTCCCGGGACGAAGGTCACTGTGTTGCGGTTCAGCGCACGGCTGCCGCACGGGCTTCGCCGTCGCGGCTGACGCCACCGGTTCCTGGCAGGCGCGTCGGCGGGTGCTCCGGTACGAGCGCCGAGAGGAAGGACGTCCGGCGGCGGAGCACGAATCCCAGCGATTCGTAGAGCCGGACGGCATTGGTGTTGGAAGCGGAGGCGTGCAGGAACGGTGTTTCGCCGCGCTGCCTGATCTCGTGGGCGACGGCGAGGACGAGCCCGCTGCCGAGCCCCTGCCCGCGCACGGACTCGTCCGTGCAGACGCCGCTGATCTCGCTCCAGCCGGGTGGGTGGAGGCGTTCGCCCGCCATCGCGACGAGCGCTCCTTCGCGGCGGACGCCGAGGTAGGTGCCGAGCTCGACCGTACGGGGCAGGAACGGTCCCGGGCGGGTGCGGGCGACCAGGTCGAGCATCTCGGGCACATCGGCGGGTCCGAGCCGTACGGCCTGCGGAAACGGGGCTGCCGCGCCCCCGGCGTCGACGAGCTGGACGCCCTCGGCGTGAAAGGTGATCTCCCAGTCGTCCGGCGGCGGTTCACGGAAGGCGGTGATGGTGACGGCGCCACCGGGGCCGGCGAGTGCTGCTGCATCGGCCCAGTCCTCGGCCTGCGGCGCGTCCGGCATCGCGACCCAGGGGGCCACGTCCGCCGGGTAGCGCAGAATGCGGCCATGCTCTTCGGCGAAGTGGGCGTGCGGGCCGGTCAGTGCGGCGCGGACCGGGTTGTCCAGCGGATGCGCGTCACCCCCAGTGACATGCGGCGCGCTCACGCGATCGCCTCGATGACGATCTTCCCGCGCGCATGTCCGCTCTCCACGGCGCGCAGCGCTCCTCCCGCCTCGGCGAGCGGGAAGGTCCCGGTCACGTGCGTCCGCAGGGCGCCGGTGACGACGAGGTTCGCCACCTCGTCGAGGACCGCCGCGGTGCGGGCCCGTGCGACGGCCGCCCCGCCGAGCTCCACCGCCAGTGGCTTGCCTCCGGCGCTGATCAGCGTGGCCGGGTCCGTGAGCAGCGGGGCCACGGCCCTCAGCGTGTCGCCGCCGACCAGGTCGAAGACCGCGTCGATGCCGTCGGGTGCCGCTGCCCGGACCCGGTCGGCGAGACCGGCGCCGGATTCGACGTGCACCGCGCCGAGCGACTCGACGAAGTCCTTCTTGGCCGCGCTCGCGGTACCGATGACATGGACACCGGCGTGGCGGGCGAGCTGTACCGCGGCCGTTCCGACACCGCCTCCGGCCCCGGTGATCAACAGGGTCGAACCGGGGGCGAGTCCGAGCTGGTGGACGCCGTCGTACGCGGTGGCCACCGCGACCGGCAGCACGGCCGCGTCGGTGAACGACAGCTCGGCCGGCTTGTGCGCGGTCACGGCGACGGGCAGCAGCGTGTACTCGGCGTACCCGCCGGTCACCGGATTGCCGAAGACCTCGTCCCCGACCTCGAATCCTTCGACATCCGGGCCCACGCCCGCGACGACTCCGGCGGCCTCGCTGCCGAAGACGGTGGGAAACGGCTGCGGCTCACTGCCGGGCCTGGTGTACCCCGTGCGCAGCTTCCAGTCGACCGGGTTGACCCCGGCCGCCCGGACGGCGACAAGCAGCTCGCCGGGGCCCGGCACCGGCACGTCCTGTTCGATGAGGGCCTCCACCTCCGGTCCGCCGTTGCGGGTGAACACGTACGCCTTGGGCATGAGCTCCCTCTCTCCTGGTCATGGCAGCGACGGTTCACGGCGCCGAAGGCCGGGCCGGTCACCGGTCGCTACAGCAACAGGAAGGTCCTTTTCCGTGCACGTATTCCCGGGCCGGTGGAGTGTTCACCGGGCCGCAATGATTCAGCGGACGCCGCCCGTGACCGGGTCCACGACCTTGTTCACGAGGAGTTCGAGAAGCCTCCGGTCGTCGCCCGCGGTGCCGCGTTCGGCGGGTGTGTCCGGGTTGACGTCGAGCAGCACGTGGGTGGCGCCCAGCTCGCCGAGTTCTGCCAGATCGGCCCGGATCCGGTCGATCGTGCCGTGTCCGGCGGGGCGTTCACTGCCGAGGAGTGCGTCGGTGACGCGGATCTGCAATCGCGGCACGAGCGTGGGAGCGGGGCGCCGGACCCGTTCGGCCTCCTCGGTGATCACCGGCAGCCCGGCCCGGATCGCATCGAGCGGCAGCCGGTACGGGTGCCAGCCCTCACCGAGCCGGGCGGCGCGGCGCTGGGCAGCGGCCGAGTTGCCACCGACCCAGACGGGCAGACAGGGGTCGGATGCGGGCGCGGGCGCGGTCCGAACTCCTTGGTACGAGACGTGCTCGCCCCGGAACGTCGTGGGGTCCTCGGTCCATGCGGCGCGGATGGCGGTCAGGTATTCGTCGGTGATCCGTCCCCGCTCGGCGAAGGGCACGCCCAGCGCCTCGTACTCGGCCCTGGACCAGCCGATCCCCGCGCCGAGGATGAACCCGTCGGCGTTCAGGTTGTCGATATTGGCTGCGAGCCGGGCCGTCTGCAGAGGGTGCCGGTACGGAATCACGGTGACGGTCGTACCGAGCACCAGACCCGGTACCCGTCCGGCGATGTGCGCGGCGAGTACGAACTGGTCGTAGAACGGGGCGGGATACGTCTCGTGCACGTCGGGGGTGACCGCGATGTGATCGGAGATCATCGCGAAGGAGTACCCCAACTCACGGGCATCCATGGCCTGTTGAAGGAGGGTTGCCGGGGTGGTACCGAAACCGAAATTGAGTATGTTCACGCCGAATTTCACGACCGGAGCCTAACAACCGGACGTGCACGGACGTCGACGCGAGGAAGGTGGGGACAGCCGCCAACTCCCCCTTCGCACCGAGCCGGTTCGATGGCACCGGAGCAATCAGTCGGCGAAGACGCAGCGGTGGCAGGCGGCTTCGGCGTCCTGGAGGTACTGGAGGCACGGGCCGTTCGCGTTCATCGGACCGTGGGCGACCAGGATCCGCAAGGCTGCCTGAACCCACCGCACTCCCCCGGCATCCGGGGCCAGTCACTCCAGCAGCTTCCGGGGCGAGTCCCCGGTACGAGGAACGGACCACTGTGCCCAGTACCGCCGCGCCCAGCCCGCCGCAGCGGCGCGCCGCAATCGTCGTGCGACGTGTCCGTGAGGCGATGCTGCGGCTGGTCCATCCGGTCGGGGCCCGGATCAGTCCCGACGCGCGCGCGGTCGCCGCGGCGGCAGCCGGTCCGGAGAACGTCGGACTGGTCCTGGCCCCGGTCCCGGCCGGACCGCAGGGCCCGGAGACGGATGCGCAGCCCCCGTGCTCCTCGCACCGCCGGATCCGTCCGCGCCCACGGACCGTCACAGCCCGCGCCGGCTGCCGGATTCCCGGTCGCTGCTGCACATCGCCGAAGTCGAAGGACCCACCGGTACCGAGATGCGGCTCGCGGCTCTGGACACGGCCTCCGGAGCCGTACGCACCGTCGCCGCCGCCCCCGGTACGGTGGAGGAGCTGCTGGTCTCCGACGACGGGAAGCAGGCGCTGCTGCTTATTCCCCCGCCGTCACGCACACCATCGTGGGCTACCCGCGCGACTGAGCAGTCCGGGCATCGGTCCGCAGTCGGGGCACCGTCGATTTCGACTCAACTACCGCTGGATATGTGCCGGTCGGCCCCGATGCGCCGTCGGCTGTGGCAACCTGGAGGCGACCGCCCCACCGGGCTCCCCCGTACCGGTGGGGCGGTTCTGGTGTCCGGTGCGCCCCGCCTGCACAGAAATGACGAGGGATCACGACGATTCCCGGCCATTGATCCCGTGTGACCTGATCGACTTCCACTTTTCCGCATGGGAGCCCCCTCCGGGGGCAGACGCATACACCTCACCTACGACCAGGGGAGCGTGACGAGATGACGGCGCACACTGCGCAGACCGCCGGTGCGGAGCGAGCGGAGAGTGCACGGTCGACGCGGACGGGGGAGGCTGCCGAGGACATGGGCGGCCTGCCGTGGATCGAGGACGCGGGGAAGATCGCCCCGCCGGATGCGCGTGAACTGTCCAGGCTGTTCTTCGACCGGCTCCAGGTCCTGGAGGAGGGAACCCCTGCCCATCAGTACGCGCGCAGCACCCTCATCGAGATGAACCTCTCCCTTGTCCGGTTCGCCGCAGGACGGTTCCGGAACCGGGGCGGCGGCGACATGGAGGACATCGTCCAGGTAGGCACCATCGGACTGATCAAGGCCATCGACCGGTTCGATCTCTCCCGCGAGGTCGAGTTCGCTTCCTTCGCGATCCCTTACATCACCGGCGAGATAAAACGGTTCTTCCGTGACACCAGCTGGGCGGTGCATGTCCCGCGCCGGCTGCAGGAGTTGCGGGTCGACATCGCCAGGACCAAGGAGTCCCTGGCCACGCAGCTCGACCGCGACCCCACCGTTCCGGAGCTGGCCGAACAGCTGGGGCTCAGCGAGGGCGAGGTCACCGAGGGCATCGTGGCGGCCAACGGGTACACGGCGGGTTCACTGGACATGCCGGCCGCTCCGGCGGACGCGGGCCGGCGAAACGCACCGGGGCGCACCTTCGCCGATGTTCTGGGCGGACCCGATCCCGCCATGGAGGCGGTCGAGGATCTGCATACGCTCGCGCCGCTGCTCGGCGATCTCGACGATCGTGAACGTCGCATCATCGTCATGCGTTTCGGCCAGGAGATGACCCAGTCCCAGATCGGCACGGAGCTCGGCATCTCGCAGATGCATGTGTCGCGGCTGATAAGCAGGATTCTGCGCAAGCTCCGCAGCGGAATGCTCGTCGAGGACTGATCCGAGCGGACGCGGTCTCCGGCTGACGCATCAGCCGAAGTCTCCATCGCCCGTCTGCCCCGCGATCGCGCTCGTACATCGCGGCCGCAATGAAATCGGGCGCCCGCATCGGGCCGCTCGGCGACGAATTTCCTCGGCGGGCACGGCACCCCCATCGGCGGTGTGGTGGTGGACGGCGGTACGTTCGACTTCGGTGCGCACACCGACCAGGTGGCGGCCGAGGCGGCGCCGGCCGATGCGCTGGCCGTCGGACGGTGGGCGGCGGTGACCGGCGGATCGATGGGCGGCATGCGGGCGCACCGACGGCGGCGCCCGGTGGCGGCGGGCGCGGCTGAGCGACGGGCCGAGGCGCGGCAGTTGGGTCCGCTGGTCGGTCGACTGGCTGCCCAGGGACTGCGGTCCGGCCGTCCTGCCGGCACGGGCGACGGACGGAACGGGCTGTAGCCGGCCGAAGGTTGCCGACCACAACACACAGGGCTATCTGCTCGATGCCGTGGTGCGGTACGAGGTGCAGGTTGTTGACGGGTCCACGAGGCTCGGCGGTGCCGGAGCGGATCGCTCCGGCACCCTGGGCCGGCCGGGCGGTGGCGCTCAGTCGCCGTCCTTCTCCGGGGCGCTGCCCGCGTAGTAGGTGGCGATCATGTCCTCGCCGCCGTGCCCTGCCGCCTCGGCGCGCGCGAAACGGTCGGCCGACGCGGCGACCAGGTCCAGCCGTACCCCCGACTCCTGTGCCGCGTCCAGGATGAGGCGGCTGTCTTTGAGCGCGTTGGACAGGGAGAAGCTCGGGGTGAGGTCGCCGGAGAGAACGGCGGCGGACTTGCCCTGGAGATAGGCGGAGTCCAGCGGGCCGCCCTTCATGACGTCCAGGAACGTCTGCGGGGCGATCCCCAGCCCTTCGGCCAGGTTGAGGCATTCCGCGATGCTGTTGACCATGGTGATCCCCCAGGTGTTGACCACGAGCTTCAGCCGCGAGGCCGCCCCGGGAGTCTCCGCGACCCAGACCGTTCGCTGCCCGATCGCGTCCAGCACCGGGTTCACCGACGCCCGGGCGGTGGAGGGACCGGACACGAAGACCGTCAACGTGCCCTGTTCCGCAGGCTGTTTGGTACCGAAGACCGGGGCGTCGAGGTAGACCAGACCCGCGTCCATCGCGCGCCGGGCGAGATCGGCGGTGGCGTCGAGCCCGACGGTCGAGCCCTGGAGGAGCACTTGGCCGGCGCGCAGCGCCGGCGACGCGGCGGCGAGTGCGGCGGCGACGGCGGGGCCGTCGTTGAGCATGGTGAGGATGACATCGGCACCGCGTACGGCTTCCTCCGCCGTCTCGGTGACCGTGGCGCCGTCGGCGGCGAGCGGGGCCGCCTTGGCCTGCGTACGGTTCCAGGCACGGACGTCGATTCCGGCCCGGAGCAGACTCCGGGCCATGCCTGATCCCATGATTCCGGTGCCGAGGACGGCGACCGTCGGCCGCTGCGAGGTGGCGTCGGCAGTGCTTGAGGTCATGAGAGGACTCCCTTCATCGGCCGCGCCCCGGTCGGCTCGCGGCGCAGTAGGTTCTCAGGATTGCCGTAGCGCACCTTCGAGGACGGCAGCGTGCACGGCCCTGGCGAGTCGTGCACCCCAGCGGGAGCGGGGTCCTGCGAAGGGTTCACCGGGGGTGGGTCCCGGGGAGGGGGCGGCGATGCAGACCGCGTCGGTGGGGGTGCCGGAGCAGTCGAGTCCCGCATCCAGGAGTGCCTGGACCTTGGCCTCGGTCGCCGTGGAGACCGCGTTGACGAGTGCGGCGTCGGAGAGTGCCACCGGCAGGGTCACGACGATATTGACCGTGCCCGGCCGCGGCGGCGTCCCGGTGCCCTCGGCCGGGGTGGCGGCCCAGCCACGTACGCCGAGTCCGCAGGTGGCGGTCGCCGTCACACCCTCGTCGGCCGCGGCTGTGTACGCGGTGACATCGGCGGCCGTCATCAGTCCGGCGCCGGGTCCGGTGAGGTGTTCCGTGGCGGCGATCTCGGCGAGGTGCCGTTCGGGGTCCAGGCGCGGATAGCCTCCGGGCACCTGGGCGTTGAGGATCCAGGCGCGCGGGCCGATGCCACCTCCGAGCACGGCGCTGCTGCACACCCGCCACCCCGGTCCCAGCCGCCACACCAGATGGTGCAGGTCCAGGCCGTCCTCGTGCCGGGCCAGCAGTTCACCGCGCTGCTCGGGGAGCCGGATGCGTACGGAACGGACGGGGCACCCCCGGTGGCGCGGCAGGACGACGGGTCGGCGGTTGGCCCGTCGATCATATGTGCCAGGGCCGTCAGGCCGCGCCGGGCGCGGTGCCGGGGCGCAGACGCACCGGAAGCGTCGCCGTGCTGTTGCCGACGAAGCCCGCGCGGTGGGGCAGCGCCGTCGCGGGTACGGCGAGGTCCAGGCCGGGGAATCGGGTGAACAGCCGCTCCAGGGCTATCGTGGCCTCCATCCGGGCGAGCGGCGCACCCAGGCAGTAGTGCGGTCCGTGGCCGAGCGAGAGGTGCCGGGCCGCGGTGTCCCCGGCTGGTCTGGTCACGTCGAACCGGTCGGCGTCGGGGCCGTGTGCGGCCTTGTCCCGGCCGGCGGCCGAGTATCCCGCGAGCACGGGTGTGCCCTGCGGTATGACGGTCCCGTCGAGGGGGAGGTCGCGGGTCGGATAGCGGAACGGGAAGTAGCTGACCGGGCTGTCCCAGCGCAGTGTCTCCTCCACCACGTCCGCCCAGCGTGCCCGGCCGGACCGGACCAGGGCGAGCTGGTCGCGGTGGGTGCACAGCGCGCGGACGGCGTTGGTGATGAGGTTCAGCGTGGTCTCGTGCCCCGCGATGATCATCAGGAGCAGGGTGCCGATGAGCTCGTGCTGACCGAGCCGACCGCCGCCCTCGTCACGGGCGGCGATCAGGGCGCTGGTCAGATCCTCGCCCGGCTGCTCCGCTCGGGCGGCCGCGACCGCCGTGAGCAGCGCCACCAGCTCCCGGTTGGCGGCCATCACCTCCTCGGAGCCGGTGTCCGTCGCGACCACCCGGCTGGACAGATGGTGCAGCCGGTCCTGGTGCTCGGCGCCGACCCCGAGAAGTTCACAGATGACACCCATCGGCAGCGGCAGGGCGAACCGGGCGCGCAGGTCGACCGTGCCGTCGCCCTCGGCCGCGGCCCGGTCGACACCGTCGAGGAGATCGGCGGTGAGGGTCTCGATCCGCGGTCGCAGTTCTTCCACCCGCCGTGCGGTGAACGCCTTGCTGACCAGTGAGCGCAGCCGTCGGTGGTCGTCGCCGTCGGCGGTGGTCATGCCCTGCACGGTGGCAAACGTCTTCAGCGGCCAGCCGTCGGGTATGCGTCCCTCGGCCAGCTCGGTGAAGTGGCGTGCGCCCTTGGCGACATCGGGGTGGGCGAGGAACTCCTTGAGCGCGTCGTGTCCGAGCACGACCATCCCGGCCACGTCGCCGGGGAGGACGACGGAGGCCACGGCCCCCTGGGCGAGCAGCGTGGCGTTGTCCGCGTGCGGGCAGCCGCCTGCCGGGTCAATGCGGTGCGGGGCGCTGGTCAACGGGCTCTCCTGACGGTCGTCGGCCGGTGCCCGGCGGGCCGCACGTCGGCACTCTGTCCGGGCTCGCCGATCCTACGGCCGACGGCGTCGGCGGGGAGGTGTGTCACGGGTGTTCACATGGCTTTCCGTACGGTCAGGAGTTCATGCAGATACCGCTTGGTGATGCTCCCTCCGTGCCGCTCGTCGATCAGGGCCCGGATGCAGCTGAACAGACCGTGCCGCGTGTCGGGGGCGAGATCGCGGTGGCCCGAGTAGGTCATCAGCAGGTCCAGATACTGCTCGGTCGTGTACGTGATCTCCCGTGCCTGGCGGCGCACCCGGACGGGCCCGTCCCACGGGGGTTGTTCCAGTTCACCGAAGACGGTGTGCACCAACGCCTCGTCCCGAAGTCGGATGTCCGGGCGGGTGGCGGGGTCCCAGCGCTCGTAGCACCGTTGTGCCTGCTCGAAGAAGTCGTCGCTGCCGCCCGCCACATGATGGGTGGTGACGATCGCCGGCGTCCCGCCGGGCCGTAGAGCGTCCGCCGCTCTCGTGAAGCGCAGCACGGGGTCGATCCAGTGGATGGCGGTCGCGCACACCACGAGATCGAAGCGGGCCGTCGGAGGCGTCCACTCCTCGAAGGGCGACACCTCGACATGTGCGCGGGGGAAGCCGCGCAGATTGCGCCGTGCCACGTCCGCCAGCGAGGGGCCCAGTTCGACGGCCGTCAGCTCGCATCCCAGCCCCGCGAGCGCAACCGTCAACTGGCCGGTGCCCGGCCCCACTTCGAGCACCCTGCTCCGCGCGTCGAGGCCGGCCACGACCGCGAGTTCTGTGACCAGGTCCGGCGGATAGCGCGGGCGCATCCGGTCGTAGAGCTCCGCGTCCTCGTCGAACGTGCCGCGCAAGGTATTCATGCCGGATACAACGCCGGACGGATCCGCGCGGTTTCATGGTGCGGTTTCATGGTGCGGTTCCGTGGTGCGGCGGCATGCCCGGAGACACCCCACCGCATCTGCGGTCAGGCCCGAGCTGTCCCGCACAGCGTGCCCCGCTGTCATGGAAAGGGCACATCACCGGTTGTTCGGCGTCGGGCGTTTCGGCCGCTCAGCCTCGGTTTCCGCGCCCGCATTCCGAGTGCACCTCTTCCATGATTCACCCCATCGGCCCAACGCGAGGACGACGTGCGCACCGCCCTGGCGGGCGCCCACCGCCGAAGTGCCGAGCATGTGGCGCCCGGCCTCCACGGGCGGGGAGGTTGCAGCGGCCATCCGGGTGAGGCGCGATGGAAGAAGGACGCGCCTCCCCTGATGTGGCCCAGCCACAGGACGCGCCCGGGCGAGGAGGAATCGGTCATGGGAGCCGCTGACGGTTTCACGGATTCCGGAGAGCTCGACGGCCTCACGGTGTACGACACCGCGGGCGAGAAGGTGGGCAGTGTGGGCCGGGTGTACGTCGACGACAACACCGGCCGCCCGGACTGGATCACGGTGAAAACCGGCCTGTTCGGTATGAAGGAGAGCTTCGTCCCTCTTTCCGGAGCCCGTCGAGTGGGATCCGACCTGCACATCCCGCTTTCGAAGGACCGCGTCAAGGAAGCCCCACGGGTGGACGCGGACGCGCATCTGTCCGTGGCCGAGGAGGAGGAGCTCTACCGCCACTACGGCGTTGCCGGGAACACCACCGCCGGACTCGGCGGCCAGGCGGACACGGGAACCACCCCGGCGCCCGGGACCGACACCGGGGAAGCGCCGCACCGGGAATGAGGGGCGGACCCGTGTCGTGCCGGGGTCCGCTCTCCCGCCGCGTCAGGACCCGGATCGCTCGCCCTGCCGGTCCTGCGACGGCCCGGCTCGTTACGGCAGGCAGCACTGCGGCCGCTCCGGCAGGAAACGCACCGAGGGCCGCCCGTCCGGGCCGTCGGGAGTGACCCGCGCCCTGACCCGGTAGACGTCGGCGATCAGCTCCTCGGTGATCACTTCCGCCGGGGTCCCGGCGGCCACCACCCGCCCCTCCTTCATGACGACGATCCGATCGCAGAACATCGCGGCCAGATTGAGGTCGTGCAGAGCGATCACACCGGTGAGGGGCAGCGAGGTGATCAGCGACAGCAGTTCCAACTGGTGCTGGATGTCGAGGTGGTTCGTCGGCTCGTCGAGCAGCAGTTCACGCGGCTGCTGGGCCAGTGCGCGCGCTATCTGGACACGTTGCCGCTCGCCTCCGGAGAGGGTGTGCCAGGACTGGTCGCCGCGATCGGCGAGACCGGTCCGCTCCAGGGCTTCGCGCACCGCGTCGTCGTCCGTCCGGCCGGGTGCCGACCAGGCCCTGCGGTGCGGGATACGCCCGAGGCGTACCACGTCCAGGACGCTCAACTCGACCTGGGTGACCGCATGCTGGTCGACCACGGCGACCCGCTGGGCCACGGTTCGGCGGCCGATCTCGTCGAGCCGCCGGCCGTCGAGGGTGACCACGCCCGCATCCGGGGCGAGGACTCCTGCCAGCACCCGCAGCAGGGTCGACTTGCCGGAGCCGTTCGGCCCGATCAGCCCGACGGTGGCGCCGGGTGGCGGGGTGAGGTGGACCCCGTCGAGGATGAGGCGGCCGCCCGCCTCCCGGCTGACCCGCTCGGCACGCAGCCCCTCAGTGGCTCCAGGCGTCATGTGATCCTCCGGCTGCGGTACAGGACCAGAACGAACGCGGGCACGCCGATGAGGGCGGTGACGACTCCCACGGGCACTTCCTGCGGGTCGAGGACCGTCCTGGCGAGGGTGTCGACCCAGACCAGGAACACCGCCCCGGCCAGGGCGGTGACCGGCAGCAGCCGCCGGTGCCCGGAGCCGGCGAGCACACGGGCGGCGTGCGGCAGGACGAGACCGACGAAGCCGATGGCGCCGGCCGAGCTGACGAGTGCGGCGGTCAGCAGCGCGGTCGTGCAGAGCAGCACGATCCGGGTGCGCGCGACATGGACGCCGAGTGTGGCGGCGGCGTCCTGGCCGAACGCGAAGGCGTCGAGCGTACGGGCTTGGCCGAGGCAGATCAGCAGCGTCACGACGAGAACGGCGGAGCAGATCCACACATCGGTCCAGCCGACCCCGCTGAGCGAGCCGAGCAGCCAGAACAGCACCCCGCGGGTCTGCTCGGCGTCGGCGGCGGTCATCACGACGAAGGAGGTGAGCGCGGAGAACAGCTGCATGGCCGCGACACCGGAGAGGACGACTCGGTCGGTCGTGCCGCCCAGAGTGTGGCTCAGCAGCAGAACGAGGGCGAACGAGCACAGTGCACCGATGAACGCGCCGGTCGAGATCGGCACCGCTCCCCCGCCGACGCCGAGGACGACGACCACGACCGCGCCGGTCGACGCACCGGAGGAGACGCCGAGGACGAACGGGTCGGCGAGCGGGTTGCGGAGCAGGGACTGCATGACGGTTCCGCACACCGCGAGCCCGGCGCCGCACACCGCGGCGAGCAGGGTGCGCGGCATGCGCAGGTTCCAGATGATGCCGTCCCGGATCGGGGTGAGCCGTGACCGGCCCCAGCCGAGGTGGGAGGCGACCGTGGACCAGACGTCGGCGACGGAGATACGGGCGGGGCCGATGGTGATGGCGACCGCGACGGACAGCATGAGCAGTGCGACGCCACAGGCCCACAGAGTTGCGCCGCGCAGCTTCCGTATCCCCGTGCCACTGCGCACGGCCGCTTCGGAGGCCCGTGACGCGTCCACCGCCGTGGCCCGTTCGGTGTCCGTCACCCCGCGAATCCGAATGTGCGCAGCCCGGCGGCGACGCGTTCCACACCCTCGACCGTCCGGATGGATGGGTTCATGGCCTGGCCGCTCAGCAGGACGTACCGCTTGTGCCTGACGGCGTCCATGTTCCTCGTGACGGGGTTGGACTCCAGGAATTCGATCTTCTTCGCGGCGCTCTCGGCGGTCTGTGCCTTGCGGGTCAGGTCTCCGATGACCAGGACGTCGGGGTTGCGGTCGGCGACGGTCTCCCAGCCGATCTGGGGCCATTCCTCATGGGTGTCGTCGAAGACGTTCTTCGCGCCGAGTTCCCTGGTGATGATGCCGGGCGCTCCGCAGCAGCCGGCCAGGTACGGGGCCTTGGAGTCGGAGAACCAGTAGAGGAGGGTGGCGTCGGAGGCGTCGACGCCCTCGGTCGCCTTCTTCACCCGGTCCCGCAGCTGCGCCACGAGTGTGTCGCCGCGTTTCTGCACGCCGAACACCTTGGCCAGGTCGCGCACTTCGTCATACACGCTGTCCATGGGCAGTGGCGCGGTACGGGCTCCGTCGCCGCCACCGCTGTTGTCCTTGCCGGTGCAGTCGGCGGGCGAGACATAGGTCGGGACGCCGAGATCCTCGAACTGTTCGCGGGGCGCGACGCCGCCCTTGGCGAGCGTCGACTCGAACGACGCGCTGATGAAGTCGGGTTCCTGGTCGAGGACCTTCTCCGACGACGGCCGGTTGTCCGCGATCCTGGGAACCTTGGCGTTGGCCTTCTCCAGGCCCTTCATCACCGGGTCGGTCCAGGTCGAGGTGGCGGCCAGCCGGTCGGCGAGGCCGAGGGAGAGCAGGATCTCCGTCGATCCCTGGTCGACCGAAACGGCCCGCTGCGGTGCGGCATCGACGGTGACGGTGCGTCCACAGTTCTTCAGCGTCACGGGGTATCCGTCGGCGGAGCCGGACTTCGCGGCAGAGCTGCTCGTTCCGCCCCCGCAGGCGGTCAGCAGGACGAGTCCCGCCGAGAGCAGGGCAATGGCGCGGACAGGGCTGGCTATGGACGGCACGGAGTCCCTCTGCGTCTCGGGGCTCATGCGCGGAGCCCGCTGTACGGAGTCCTGCGCCCGGTACCGGGTCGCAGGTGCCAGCAGGTCTTCGGACTCGGGCTCCTACGGACGGGACGCCTTCCCAGGACACCTGCGGGTGTCCCAGTGGCCGTGGCCCCGCCCGTCCCCCTCACCGCTGCGCGTCAGTTCCGGATTCTCACCGGATTCCCTGACCCCTACGTGGAGTTTGACTGGCTTCGGCAAGCTATCACGAGCCTCCGCGCAGCTCATGGGCGGTGTGGCCGGTGGTACGCCGGGCTGTGCTCCCGTCGCACCACCTGCCCGATGCCTACGGACGCTCAAGAGCGATCACGGCGTTGTGCCCGCCGAAGCCGAAGGAGTGACTGACGGCGCGCCGGATGGACTTGCGCAGGGGTTGCTCGGTGACGCAGTTGATGTCGAACTCGGGCGCCGGGGCGTCCAGGTTGGCGATCGGCGGTACGACTCCGCGCTGGAGCGTCAGGACGGTCAGTCCTGCCTCGATCGCTCCGGCCGCCCCCATGCAGTGCCCGAGTACGCCCTTCGGGGCGGTGACGGGCGGCCGGTGCGGGTAGACCCGGCCGATGAGGGCGGCCTCGGTGGCGTCGTTGATCGGTGTCGCCGTGCCGTGTGCGTTGACGTGCTCGACGTCCTCGGTCGCCCAGCCCGCGTCGCGCAACGCGGCCTCGACCGCGGCCTGGGCGACCGCGCCGGACGGGTGCGGGCTTGTGGGGTGGTGGGCGTCGGTGGTGGCGCCGGTGCCCGCGAGCAGTGCCCGCGGCGTGGCGCCCCGGGCGACGGCGTCGTCCGCCCGTTCCAGCACCATGACGGCGGCGCCCTCACCCATGACCAGCCCGGCACGGTCGGCCGCGAAGGGCCGGCACCGCCTGGCCGGGTCGCCCTCCGCACGGGCCGCGGCTCCGGACCGGGCGAATCCGGTCATGGCGACCGGGTAGACGATCGACTCGGTGGCTCCGGCGATCGCGATGTCGCACTGTCCGGTGACCAGCAGATCGCGGGCGACGGACAGTGCGGTGGCGCCGGACGAGCAGGCGGTGCACGGTGCCAGGCTGGGACCGGTGGCCCGCAACTGGATGGCGATCTCGGCCGCGGGCATGTTCGGAATGGTGAGCAGGATGCCCGATGGCGAGGTGGCATCCGGTCCGTGCCGGTCGAGTACGACGGCCTGCTCGGTCAGTGCGGCGGAGCCTCCGCTGCTGGTGCCGACGACCACCGCGACCCTGCTGCCCTCCCACTGCGCCGGGTCGAGTCCGGCGTCGGCGACCGCCTCCCGGGCGGCGAGAACGGCGAACTTGACGTACTTCCCCATCCGGAAGGACGTGCGGCCGCCGATCGCGGCGTCCAGATCGATACCGTCGACCGTGCAGGCGAAGTCGATCGCGCAGCCTTCGAGTGCCGCGACGGTACGCACCGGCGAGACTCCGGCGCACACACCCTTCCAGGTGGATTCGGTATCGTTGCCGACAGGGGTGATCATTCCCAGGCCTGTTACGGCAATCGCGGGCTTGTTCATCGGGCATTGCTCGTCGGTGCCACGCCGCCCATCAGCGCCCCGCTGCCGGCTGTCGCGTCGATGTACCGCGTGATGTCGGCCAGGGTGGCGTCCTTGGGGAGCTTGTCGAAGTCCCCGTCGCCGCCCATCGTCTCCCTGATGAGGACGGCGAACTCGGCGACGGCGAGGGAGTCCATCTCCAGGCTGTCCATCGTGGAATCCGGGCGGATCTCGGCGACGGGCACTTTGAAGGTGTGTGTCAGAACCTCGGTGATCTCGGGATGAATCGCACTCATGAGCTTCCTCTCCATCATTCGGTACGGCTGCCGGGGACGGCGGGGGCACCGTCCCGACGCCGAATCAACTGGGTGACGTGCCTCCAGTTACGCCTTGTGCCGAACCGATTCGCCACCGCCCTGCTGCGGCTGCGTGCACCACCGGGCCAGGACGGCTGCCGTACCCCAGAAGACCAGCAGCACAACGCGGACACCGAGGGTCCCGGCCGCCTCCCGTACCCGCGCCGTCCGCACAACTGTTCCCGTCCCTGTCACGGCTCTCACCGCTCCCCCGGGGCCGTCGCCCGGTCCCCGTCCGACTGCCAGGCCGCCGCCGGATCGTCGTACGCATCGACGTAATCGGCCCCCGCGATGGGCCAGTCGGCGAGCAGTTCCTGCGGCAGCGCGAAGGAGTCGGCGAGGGCGGGCAGATGAGCGGCGACGGCGGTGATCAGCTCTTCCAAGGCGTCCGGCAATCCATTGACCTGATCAGCTGTCAGATATCCCGCGGCCAGCAGATCACCGCTGTTCCGGGCGATCCGGTCGAGTGCGAACAGCCGCTGCAGCTCGACCAGCCGCTCACGGGCGGGTCCGTCCGGCAGACCTGCCACCGCGTCCGCGTACGCCTCGGCAGCCTGTCGGTGGGCGTGGGCCTCGACGCCCCGAAGGGCGGGACCGGATGCGATGTTCCACCGCTCCAGAGGGTCACCGTGCGGTGCGCGGCCCAGCCTTTCCCTGGCCCGGCCGAACCAGATCTCCTCCAGCACAGCCAGGAGCCTGCCGAGGAACCCGGGGTCGGTGAGATCACCGGGTTCGCCGCCGAAGGGAGCGTCGTACGCGGCCGGTTCGATGGCGAAGAGCATTTCCGCGGCCGCCTTGGCGTGGATGGCCAGGTTGTCGCCCTCAGCGGTGATGACGCCTTCCACTCCGGTGATGAGTTCGGTCATACCGTTGTTCTCCAGGAGCGCCTGGGCACCGCACCGTTCACGGCATTCGACGATCACGGACCTGGCCTGCCAGCTGATCCAACCCTTGGCGACGGCGACCAGCCGCTCCGCCTCCTCCCGGCCCGAGCCCGAGCCGTCCTCCCTTCCCTCCCAGCGGTTCAGGGCCCTGCGGTGCAGCAGGCTCATAGCGAAGACCGTGGCCATGGCCCGGGCGAGCGGGGCGTGGTGGCTGCGGTGGGCGATCACCGGTACCTGACGCGATCCGCGGGGCCCGGAGATGTACCGGTGGCTGCCGTATCGGACGGCGACGGCGAGCGTTGCGCGCGCGGAGCCGACCGCGCAGGCACTCATGGAGATCTTGCCGGAGGTGACGCGCCCGATCGACGTGAGGAGGCGACGCCTGCGGTTGTCGACAGCGCTGCTGAACTCGCCGTCGTCACCGATCCGTCCGTGGTCCCCGCCGAGCAGCGCGTCGCGCCCCACGAAGACCTGGTCGAAGGAGGTCAGGCAGTGGTCCACCGGGCTCCCCATGCGTGCGGGAAGTCTGCGCACCCGTACGCCGGGCAGGGCCCGTACGGCATCGGTGAGCGGTACAAGGAAGAGGAAGACGCCGTGATCGGTGCCGTCGACGAGCAGCCGCGCGGCCACAAGACCGGTCTTGGGACCGCCTGCCGGACTGGTGTTGGGCATGAATTTCTGGGCGCCGGCATGCGGTGTGTGCAGCACAAACCCGTCGCGTTCGCGGTTGTAGGCGGCCGTGGTCTCGACGGCCGCCGCGTCATTGCCGTGCGCCACCTCCGTACAGAGGAAGGTGCCGATGCTGCGCAGTCGGAGGAAGTCCGACAGATCGAGCCGGCTGTCGCCTTCGTGGTCGAGGAGACTGCCGAGAAAGAGGTTGTAGTGGATGCCCGCCACCGTGGTGAGGGCCGGGTCGACCGGGCCGAGCCATTCGTGCAGGGCCGCGAGGGCGCGCGGGTCGGCGGCGAGCCGGGCGCCGCTGTCGAGGCAGTCGTTGAGGATACGCAGCCGCTCGTACGCGAGACGCAGGCGTTCGTCGGGAGTGCAGCGGTCCGGGCGGCGGAACGGTTCCGTGCTGATCATTCGCTGCCAGAAGCCGTGCTCCCGGCGGAAGTTGTCGCCCAGGAGCACACCCGTGAGCAGTTCCATGGACCGTTCGGTGCGGAGGTCGTCGATCGTTGCGGTCATGAGACAAGAACGATCAGCCGACCGCAAGGACACCGGGGGCCGTCTTCGGCGGGCCGTCCGCGTCCACGCGCTGGAAGGCGAGCGCGACGTTGTGTCCGCCGAAGCCGAAGGAGTGGCTGAGTGCCCGCTCGACGTGCTGCATGCGGGGCTCCTTGACCACACAGTCGAGGTCGAACCGGTCCGGCAGCGGGGCCAGGTTGGCGATCGGCGGGACGAGACCGTGCTCCAGGGTCAGTACGGTGGCCACCGCCTCGATCGCCCCGGCCGCGGCGAGGGTGTGCCCGAGCACACCTTTCGGCGCGGTCACCGACGGCCGGTGGGGGAAGAGCCCCGAGATGAGCGCTGTCTCCATCGCGTCGTTCAGCGGGGTCGATGTGCCGTGCGCATTGATGTGGTCGACCTCGTGGGCCACCCAGCCCGCCTCGTGCAGCGCCGCCTCCACGGCCCTGCGCGCACCGGCTCCTTCCGGGTCCGGGGCTGTGGGGTGGTGGGCATCGGTGCCGGAACCCGCGCCGGTCAGCAGGGCGCGCGCCCGTCCGCCGCGGGCTTGCGCATCGAGTGTCCGCTCCAGCACGAGCACGGCGGCACCCTCACCGATCACGAACCCGTCCCGGTCCGCGGCGAACGGCCGCGACGCGCCCGCCGGATCGCCGGTGCGCAGGGAGAGCGCTCCCATTCCCGCGAAGGCGCTCACCACCAGCGGAGTCAGTACGGACTCCGCGCCGCCTGCCACCACCACATCGCAGCGGCCGCTCGTCAGCAGGTCACGGGCCACGGCGATCGCGGTCGCCCCGGACGCGCAGGCCGTGGCCGGTGCCAGGCTGGGACCGTGGGCCCGCAGGGCGATGGCCACCTCCCCGGCGGCGGCATTGGGCATCATCATCGGGACCAGGAGCGGCGACACCGCCTCCGGTCCGCCGCCGTCCAGCTTGCGCAGATTGTCGACGAGCACGGACACCCCGCCCACACCGACGCCGAGCACTACTCCCACCCGGTCGCCGTGCCACCGCTCCGGTGACAGCCCGGCGTCCGCCACCGCCTGCCGGGCGGCGACCAGCGCCATCTTCACGAACCGTGCCATGCGCCACCCCGAGCGTCCGCCGACGGCCTCGTCCAGGTCGATCCCGTCCACCGGACAGGCGAAGTCGACCGGGAGCCCGGCCAGTTCCTCACATCGCCGTGCCACGGACACACCGGCGCACAGTCCCGCCCAGAAGGTGTGCTCGTCCGCGCCCGCAGGGGTCACCAGCCCCACTCCCGTAACCGCGACACCCATGTCGACCCGCCCCATGATCCGCCCCTCCTCCGTAACCGATCACGTCTACCGGATGTCGAACGGCAGTCGCCCGGGCGAGGATGCGCTCACTGAGCCGAACGGGTCACCGATGGGCCGAGTGGACCGAACCTCGCCGCGCGCCCGGTGAAGGCGTTCACCCGTCCGCAGCAGTCCGCCGCGCTGTGTGCACCGGCAGGGCATCCCCTTGGGACATGGAAGCGGACGGTAACCAGTATCAGTCCCCGCAAGCGCGCGCGGAACTGGAGGCGCTGCGCGCCAGGGTGGCGGTGCTGGAGGCCCGTGCCCCGGCACGGCACCGGCTGCGGGCCCGTTCGTTCTTCGCCGTGCTGCTCATTCTCGTCGCGGCCGTCCTCACACCGCTGAGCATCGTGTCCACCTGGGCGGAGAACGAGATCGGCGACACGGACAACTATGTGGCGATGATGGCGCCACTCGCCTCCGACCCCGATGTGCAGTCTGCGGTGGCCGATCGCGTGACCGGCGCCGTCATGAAGCACCTCGACGTGAAGGCGCTGCTGGCCGACGTCGCCCCGGCGGACCGGCCGGTTGTCGACAAGGCGCTCTCGAGACTGAGCGGTCCCCTGACCACGGGGGTTTCGGACTTCGTGCACGGGACCGTGGAGAAGTTCGTCGCCGGCGACGCCTTCGAGACCATCTGGACCGACCTCAACCGGACCGCCCAGTCCGCGACGATGAAGGCACTGTCCGGGAGCGGCGGCGGGGCGGTGAAACTCACCAATGACACCGTCACCATCGACCTGGCACCGGTGATCGACCGGGTGAAGCAACGCCTCGTCGATCGGGGGCTGACGGCCGCCGCGAAGATCCCGGAGATCCACACCGACTTCACGGTGCTGACCTCCGGCTCGGTCGGCAAGGCCAAGAAGTGGTTCCGGGCCCTCCAGATCATCGGTTTCTGGCTGCCGCTGGTCACTCTGGTCCTTGCTGCGGGCGGGGTGCTTCTCGCGATACGCCGCCGTCGCGCACTGGCCACGGCGGCTCTGGCAATCGCGGCGGGTGCCGCGGTGCTCGGGCTGACCGTGTGGGTGGGCCGTGCCTTCTATCTCGACAGTCTCCCGTCCGCGGTGTCCCAGCCGGCCGCCGGTTCCGTCTTCGACGCCCTGGCCGGCCCCGTACGCGCCTTGGTCCGCCTGGTGCTCACGTTCGGCATTGTGGTGGCCCTCGCCGCCTGGCTCACCGGTGACGGCCGCGCCGCCACCCGCGTCAAGGCGATGTGGAGCGGCGGCATCGGTGCCGTACGGGACGCGGCCGGTGTCACCGGCGGCCCGGTCGGCAGGTGGGTGCACCGCGCCAGGCTCTGGCTGAACTGGACGGTGGTCGTGGTGGCCGCCGCGGTCCTGGTGGCGTGGGACCGACCGACGGGCCTGGTCACCGTATGGATCGCGCTGTGCGCGCTGTTCGCCCTCGCCGTCATCGAGTTCCTCGACGACGACAGCACGCCGCATCTGGCGGCGCCCGGGTAATAAACGGGTAACGAGCCTACCTACCGTCTCCCGGCGTCACGGTCCGGCATACGGACCCGGGTCATTCCGATCGGGTGACCCCGCGCTGACGGCATGACAGGGCGGGGTCACCGTCCCCGCGAGGGGGAGGTGACACCGTCATGCCGGGGCTGTTCAGAAACGGGCGAATGCCGCCTTCAACTCCCCCTCGTCCGGCGGGTTGGCACCGGCCCGTGCGACGGTCACGGCGGCGGAGGCCGCGGCGTGACGCAGGACATCGGTCACGGTGTCCCGGTCCAGTGCGCGCAGCCGTTCACGGCCGTCCGCACCGAGCAGCCCGTGCGAGGCGAGGGCGTGCAGGGTGCCGGACATGAAGGCGTCGCCCGCCCCCACCGTGTCGACCACGTCGGCGGGCAGCGCATCGACCGTCACCTGACCGTCGGGAATGACGGCCAGGGCACCGTCGCCTCCCCGGGTGACGAGGACGACGGCCGGGCCGGTGGCGAGCCACTGCTCGGCGACCCGCTCCGGCTCCTGGCCCGGATACAGCCACTGCAGGTCCTCGTCGCTGGCCTTGACCACATCGCTGAGCGCGACGCAGCACTCGACCTTGCGGACGGCCGCGTCGTGGTCCCCCATCAGCTCGGGCCGCACATTGGGGTCGTAGCTGATGGTCGCGGACGTCCGCAGCGACTCGACGGCGGCGAGGACGGTGGCCGCTCCGGGTTCCATCACCGTCGCGATGGATCCGGTGTGGACGTGGTGGGGCGCCCGGTCCAGGGAGACCGCGTCGAGCGTCCAGGTGATCTCGAAGGTGTACGCGGCCTGGCCGCCGTCGCCCAGGGTCACGGCGGCGGACGGGGTGGGTTCCGTGGCACCGTCCGTGCGGATCTCGACCCCGGCGCCGGTCAGATGGCCCCTGATCAGCCGCCCGTTGTCGTCCGGGCCGAGCTGGGTGAGCAGGGTTGCGCCGTGCCCGAGCCGGGCCAGACCGTACGCGACGTTGGCCGGGCTGCCTCCCGGGTGGACCTGGTCGGCCGCACCCGGCAGCCGGACGATGTCGGCGACGCATTCGCCGATGACCAGCAGGTCGAGTCTGTCGAGCATGAGCTGGGGTCTCCTAGAGTGCGGTGCCGAAGGTGTCCTGGTAGGCGGTGCGGCCTCCGAACACATTGAGCCCGATCCTGCCGCTTGCATAGCGGGTGTCCGTCACATCGATGACCGGACGGCCGTCGATGAACGCCTCGATCCGTACGCCCGGGCGCGGATCCGCAGCGCAGGAGTCACCCCGGTGCGCAGCGGCAGGGGCACTTCGGCGAGTACGGTCGTCTGCCCGCCGTCCCGTACGTCAAATCCGGCGGGCGGCGGCCTCCAGCGCGTCGGCCACAAGTGTCAGGAACCGTGCATGGGCCTGCGAGCTGCAGACCGGCTCCGGATTCCAGGGCAGCACCCGGGCGACGCGCTCGATCGCCGACCACTCCTCGTTCGTCCGGAGCTCGTCCAGGGGCGTGGCGTTGGCGCGGATGTCGGCGAGCACGATGGCGGGGCGCAGCGCCGCGGCGTCCGCCCAGCCGACCGTGGACCAGTTCGCGCCGGGCCCCTCGGCCGGCTCCACCAGGTCGACGCCGAGCTCGGCCAGCACACGCAGCTCGGGCCACATGCGGGGGCGGGCGAGGTGCGTCCGGTCCTGCCCGGCCGGGGAAAGGGCGACCGCCCTGGGCCGGTCCGGTCCGGCGGCGAGTGTGCGCAGCCGGTCCCGGGCAGGCTCCAGGTCCTGTGTCGCCGTCGTGACCTCCTCGGCGCCGAGTGAGCGTGCCAGCTTCGCGAACCGGTCACCGATCTCCGCGAGGGTGCGCGCCTGGCCCACGTCGATGACGACGACCGGGACGTGCTCCGCCAGATGCTTGGCGGTCTCCGGGGCGAGCCCGTAGACATGACCGCCGCCGTAGCTGACGGCCACCACGAGGTCCGGTTCACCGCTCAGCAGGGTGTCCACATCCAGGGTGCTGCCTGCACCGAGGTAGCCGACCTCGGTCAGCGACATCGATCCGGTCTTCGCCGCGTCCGGCACGGCTTGGTCGTCGTGATCGGAGCCGAATATTGCGCTCGGGCGTATCCCGTGGTCCCACAGGGTCGCTCCGGCCTGGACATAGGCGAGCACCCGCGTCGGGCGCCGCCCGGCGGTCGACAACTGCCCACGATCGTCGGAGAACTGCCACACGGTCTGCTCCCTCACGTCACACACCCCTCGGCGCCGGCCGCTTCGCCCCGTTTTCCGGGTCGTACACCAGTACCTGCCCAGCCAACCCCCGTGACACCCCCTCCCATGGCCAGTCCGGTACAGATGACGCGAAGACGCCCGCGGGTGGCCGGGGCCGGCGCCCCGGAGGGATGGACAGATGCACGGCCTCGACCCCCTTGGCCCGCAGCGCAGCCAGGAACGTACGCATCAGCGCTCTTCCGTACCCTTTCCGCTGCCGTGCGGGCAGCAGATCGATGTGCAAGTGCGCGGGATGGGCCGCCAGTTCGGGGAGGATCATCCGCTCCGGGTCGTGCAGGAGGGCGATCATCTCCTCGCTGGGGGTACGCGGCGGGCCGTCGAGCGCCGGGAAGCGCTCCTCGACCGACGGCAGCCGATTCTCGCGGAACGCTTCGACGAACCGCGCCGTGTTCGCGGTTCCCAGGATGTAGCCGACCGCTCGGCCCGTACCGTCGTCGATCTGCTCCGCAGGCTGGGCCGTACCTCGGACGCCGCGTCGGCGTACGACGCCGCTGTCGACCGCACGGCGAACACGGCCGAGCGGGACTTCCTGCGGAGCCGCCGCCGGTCGCTGCCGGAAGGCTGAAGGAAATGTTCAGCCGGCGTCGACGCCGAGTCCGGTCAGGAACGCCGCAGCGGCCGGGGTGGGGCGGAAGCGGCTCCAGACCAACCGCTCCGTGCGGGCAGGCGCGTCGCGGACGGGCAGCACATGTACGCCGGTCAGTTCCGCCGCGAAGGCGGCCGGCAGCATGGCGATGCCGAGCCCGCTGCGGACCAGCCGGACGATGAAGTCGGTGCCGCTGACCTCGAAGGCCACCTCGCGGGTGAGCCCCATCGCCGCGAACGCCTCCTCCGACTGCGCCCGGGCCGCGGTGCCGTCGGGGTAGTCGACGAACATCTCCTTCGCCAGCCGCTCCAGACTCACTTCCGCCTCACCGGCCAGGGAGTGGGTGGGGGCCACGACGGCGACCAGTTCGCCCGTGGCGAGTTCGTGATCGCTCACGCCCTTCGGCCGGTAGCTCGGCAGCACGCCCAGGAACGCCACGTCGAGCACGCCGTCCCGCACCTCCTGGACCAGGTCCTTGCTCGCCCCGTCGCGCAGGACGATGTGCACCTTCGGGTAGCGGAGGTGGAACGCCCGCAGCGCGGCCGGGATATCGACCGCGGCGACGGTCGGGATGGCTCCGACCGCCAGGCGCCCGCGGACCTCACCCGCCGTGGCGGCCACTTCGGCACGGGCCCGCTCCGCCGCGTCCAGCGCCTGCCTGGCCTCCGGCAGGAACGCCTCGCCCGCCGCGGTGAGCCGCACCTGACGGCTGGTGCGGTCGAAGAGCCGGGCCCCCAGCTCCTTCTCCAGCCGCGCGATCTGATGACTCAACGCGGACTGGACGACCAGACACCTCTTCGCGGCGCGGGTGAAGTTCCCCAGTTCGGCCACCGCGACGACGTACCGCATCTGCTGAAGTTCCATCCATCCATCGTGAACCACGATCGATGGAATGAAAAACATGTGTTGGACTCATGGATGGTGAATCCCCGACGCTGAGGGACATGGCTCATTCCACACACGGGACCCGAAGCCGGGCCGTCCCGCGCACTCTCCCCGATTCGCCCGCTCTCGGGCGCGGCCTGGTCCTGCTGATGGCCCTCGCTGCCGGACTCTCGGCCGCCGGCAACTACTTCGCGCAGCCGCTGCTCGACATCATCGAGGTGAATCTGCACATCGGTGTCACCGCGGCGGGGCTTATCGTGACCGCCGCGCAGGCCGGATACGCGCTGGGCCTGATCCTGCTCGTTCCCCTCGGGGACGTCATGGAACGCCGACGACTCGCCGTGAGCCTGTTCGCGCTGACCGCCTTCTTCCTCCTGGCCACGGCCGCTGCCCCCACCGGCCCCCTGCTGATCGCCGGGACTCTGCTCACCGCGCTGACCTCCGTCGGCGCGCAGGTCGTGGTGCCGTTCGCGGCGACGCTCGCGGCTCCGGCCGAACGCGGCAGGATCGTCGGCGTCGTCATGTCCGGTGTCCTGCTCGGCGGGCTGTTCGGGCGGATGGCCTCCGGCGCGCTGTCCGAGCTCGGCGGCTGGCGGACCGCGTACTGGGTCAACGCGCTGCTCATGGCCGTCATGGCGATACTTCTGCACAAACGGCTCCCCCGGCTGCCCCGGCAGCGCGACGCGGCCCCGATGTCGTACACCGGGCTTCTGCGCTCCACACTGTCCCTGCTGCGGCAGGAGCCTCTGCTCCGCTGGCGGGCAGCCATCGGCGCGTTCTCCATGGCCTCGTACAGCGTGCAGCTGACCGCGCTGACGTTTCTGCTGACCCGGCCCCCTTTCCGCTGGAACGCGGCCGCCATCGGACTCTTCGGTCTGGTGGGCGTCATCGGTGTGGTGGGCATGAACTTCGCGGCCCGGTTGAGCGACCGCGGCCGGGTACAGGCGGTGTCGGGAACGGCGGCCGCGCTCCTCACGCTCTCCTGGCTGCCGCTGCTGGCCGGCGAGTCCTCCCTGCTGTGGCTGGCGGTCGGGGTGATCTCGCTGAACATCGCCCAGCAGGCGGGGCTCAACAGCGCACAGAATGTGATCTACGCGCTCCGCCCGGAGGCCCGCAACCGGATCAACTCCGGATTCATGACGCTCTTCTTCATGGGCGGGGCGGCCGGAGCCGCACTCGCTTCGGTGCTCTGGGCACGGGCGGGCTGGAGCGGCATCTGCATCCTGGGCGGTTCGCTGGCCGCCGGAAGCCTTGTGCTGTGGGTCCTGGAGCGCGTCCGGATGGCCTCCGTCGCACGTCCCGGGTCCGTCGCCGTCACTCGTTGACGGTCGTCAGCAGCACCACGGCGTCCTCCAGCGCCAGCAGCCCGTGCCGCTCCTGCGGGATCGGGTGGAGTCCTCCGGCACTCAGCTCCACATCGCCGGATGGCGCCGTGAGGCGTACCCTGCCGCGGAGCACCTGGAGGGAGGCCGCGGCGGGTGCGTTGTGCTCGTCGAGGGCGGAGCCGGAGGTGAGGGCGATGACGGTCTGGCGCAGGGGTTCCTCATGCAGCAGGCGGTGGGCGCTGCGGCCGTGTGCTGAGGTGCGGGCCGCGGCCAGATGCTCATCGGCGAGGGCATTCAGATCGTCCATATGCCCACTGTGCCGCAGCCCTCGTCCCCCCGCGATCCTGCCGCAGGCCCACCGCACGGATTACCGGTCGCCCCGTCGGCTCCCCCTCGGTCAGTTCCGCAGCCAGGCCGTCGTGTCCTGCGGGAGCCTCCTCTCCTCGTCCAGCGGGCCGCTGGTGAGAAGGATGTCCGTGTGTCCGGGCAGTTCGACGGGTTCCGCGCCCGGATCGGCGACGCGGATCAGTCCGCCGGTCCGGGTGAAGGCGAACACCCCGGGCGCCGAGGGCAGCCAGGTCATCTGCTGGGCACCAAAACCCGCCGCCACCCGGAAGCCCGGCTCGGTCCGGCGCAGCCGCAGAGCTTCGCGGTAGAGGCTGAGCATCGACTGCGGATCGGCGCTCTGCCGGTCGGCGGCGTACGAGGACCAGTCGGCCGGCTACGGAAGCCACGGCTCCGTGGTGGAGCCGAAGCCGGCGTACGGTGCCTGCGCCGACCACGGCAGCGGTACCCGGCACCCGTCGCGTCCCGGGTCGGTGCCGCCCGAGCGGAAGTGCATGGGGTCCTGGATCCGGTCACGCGGAATATCCGCCTCCGGAAGACCCGGTTCCTTGCCCTGGCAGCCGGGAAGCTCACGCAAGTGCCGCGGATGTACCCGCGCGTTCGTCCCCGACGGCGCGGGCCGTCAGCCGTTCGCGGTCCACCGGTACCTGACGTCCGGTTCCTTCTCCTCGTTGCGGCTGCCATCGTCGAACCCGACCGCGGTGAAGCCGTACCGCTCGTAGAAGGCCCGGGCGTCGGTGTTGCGCTGGAAGACGTACAGAGTGAGCTCGTCGGGGGCGATCTCGCGCGCCTTGGCCAGGAGCAGCGAGCCGATGCCCCGACGCCGCACATCGGGTCGCAGATACAGGTGTTCCAGCTCCGTTCCGTCGAGGGAGGCGAACCCCAGCACCTCCCCGGCCCCGGTCTCGGCGATCCACACCGTTGTTCCGGGCAGGACGACATGGGTCATCCAGGCCAGCGTGTCCTCGTCGCTGTGCACCCTCGGCAGGTACGGCATGGCTGCGGCGCGGGAGGCGAGGAACAGCCGGGTGAGCGGCTCCGCGTCCTCGGCGGCGGCCTCGCGCAGCGAGGCGCGGTCGGCCGCTGCGGACTCGGTCAGTGCCATCTCGTCGCTTCCCCTTCGGTCGGAACCCGCCACTTCTCGCACTCTGCGGTGGGCTGCTCGTCGTCGTGGACAAACATATGTCGGGCCGGAGCCACGCCTCCACAGGATTTGGGCTGTTCATCCGGGCCGGCCCTTCCCTCCGCGCCGGTGCGTGTCCACGGCGGGGCAGTCGCGGACCGGCGCGGGCCACCCGCGAAAATGGCGGAGGGGAAGATCGCAACGACCGACCGATATGGAGGAGTGGGCAGATGCCGCACGAACGAGCTGGAGAGCCGGCCCGGCCTGAGGATCTCACCGATGTGGCCCGGCTGGTCACCGCTTATTACACGCTGCACCCGGATCCGGCCGAGCCCGGCCAACGGGTGACCTTCGGTACCTCCGGCCATCGCGGGTCGTCCACGGCCACCGCGTTCAACGAGGACCACATCGCCGCCACCAGCCAGGCCATCAGCGAGTACCGGGCGCTGCAGGGCACGGACGGGCCGCTCTTCCTCGGCGCCGACACCCATGCGCTGTCGGAACCGGCCCGGATCACCGCCATCGAGGTGTTCGCCGCCAATGACGTGACCGTGCTCATCGATCCGGCCGACGGCTACACCCCGACCCCGGCGGTGTCGCACGCCATCCTCACCCACAACCGGGGCCGGACCTCGCAGCTCGCCGACGGCGTGGTGGTCACTCCGTCCCACAACCCGCCCGGTGACGGCGGGTTCAAGTACAACCCGCCGAACGGCGGCCCGGCCGGCTCCGAGGCCACCGGCTGGATCCAGGACCGGGCCAACGAGATCATCGCGGCCGGAATGAAGGACGTACGACGGCTGCCCTACGTCCGCGCACGGGCGGCGTCGACCACCGGGACGTACGACTTCCTCGGCAGCTACGTCGCGGACCTGCCGTCCGTGCTCGACCTGGACGCGATCCGCTCGGCGGAAGTACGCATCGGTGCCGACCCGTTGGGCGGCGCGTCGGTCGCGTACTGGGGCCGCATCGCCGAACAGCACCGGCTCGATCTGACCGTGGTCAATCCCCTGACCGACCCCACCTGGCGGTTCATGACGCTGGACTGGGACGGAAAGATCCGGATGGACTGCTCCTCGCCGTACGCGATGGCCTCGCTGATCGGGCAGCGCGACCGCTATCAGATCGCGACCGGGAACGACGCCGACGCCGACCGGCACGGCATCGTCACACCCGACGCCGGGCTGATGAACCCGAACCACTACCTCGCCGTCGCCATCAACTACCTGTACGCCCACCGCGACCAGTGGCCGGCCGCAGCGGGCATCGGCAAGACGCTGGTCTCCTCGGGAATGATCGACCGGGTCGCCACCGGCCTCGGCCGTGAGCTGGTCGAGGTGCCGGTCGGCTTCAAGTGGTTCGTGGACGGACTGGCCGACGGATCGCTCGGGTTCGGCGGCGAGGAATCGGCCGGGGCGTCCTTCCTGCGCCAAGACGGTTCGGTGTGGACGACCGACAAGGACGGCATCATCCTGGCGCTGCTCGCCTCCGAGATCCTCGCGGTGACGGGCAAGTCCCCGTCTGAGCACTATGCGGCGCTCACCGGCCGGTTCGGCGAGCCGGCGTACGCCCGGATCGACGCTCCCGCCGACCGCGAGCAGAAAGCGGTTCTCGCACGGCTCTCCCCCGAGCAGGTCACGGCCGACACCCTGGCCGGTGAACCTGTCACGGCCGTGCTGACAAAGGCGCCCGGCAACGGCGCACCGATCGGCGGCATCAAGGTGACCACCGAGAACGCCTGGTTCGCCGCCCGTCCATCGGGCACCGAGGACGTGTACAAGATCTATGCCGAGTCGTTCCTGGGCGCCGACCATCTCGGCCGGGTGCAGGAGGAGGCCAAGGCCGTGGTCTCCGCGGCGCTGGACGCCTGAGACCGGCCGGGGCCGCCTCGGGCGGCCCCGGCCGTTCGGCGGGCTCAGCGCACGATGTCCACGAAGACCGGGTTGGTGTAGAACCAGGTGTCGAGCCATGGGTTGCCCTTGCCGGGCTCGTGCGGGAGCGGGCCGTGCGGGTCGATCGACGCACCGAGGAATCCCGTTCCGTGGCGCTTGCCGTCGCTGCCGCGCAGCCGCAGGTAGAACGGCTCGTCCGCACGCCCGGCCGGGATGCGCAGGGTGTACGTGCCGCGTCGGCCCGCAACGTCGGCGGTGTGGGCGAGCCGCGTGTCCGGGGCGTGCCAGTCGTCGCGGTCGGCGACCGGGCCGCGGACCGCGCCGCGGATGACGTCGACGTGCTCCAGGCGCGGCAGCACACCGTACGGATTGCGGCGGGAGGCGGCCGTCACCGTGACGGTGAGGGTGAGCTTCTCGCCGCGCCGGGCGCGCAGTCGGCCACCGAGTGTGGCGCTGTTGCCGTGCTCGCCGCGCACCTTGACGTCGATGCCGTCGATGAGATGGCCGTGGTCGACCCAGACCCGGCCGGCCCGCAATCCCTCCATCACGTGCCGGTAGCCGTACCGGGTGACGCCGACATGCGTACGGCTGAACTGGCCCGGCCAGAAGTCGCCGCCGGGCTGCGGCTCGGTGGTGTCGTACGGGTCGGGGACGTGGCCGGTGTTGTCGAAGTTCCGGCCGGGCGGCCAGGCGCCGTTGACCCAGGTGTCCTGGGCGACGCGGTGGACGTCGGAGTTGGAGGTGATCGTGAAGAGCTTGCCCTCCGCCAGCATCGCGTCCCACAGGCCGCCGACGGTCGCGGTCGCCCAGTCGAAGCCCCCGTAGGTGACGTACGCCTCGCGCGGGTAGCCGGGCCAGGAGTCGGCGGAGGGTGAATTCGTGTACTCGCCGCGGATGTTGGTATCCGGGTGCCAGCCCGGGATCGCCCCTGCCTGGGCGCCCGGGGCGCCCTCCATGCCGATCATGATCTCGGGGGCCGCGTCGCGCCAGCCTCGCATCTCGTGCGGGGAGTCGATACCGAGCCGCATGGGGTGGTTGGCGAGTACGAGCACGTCGTCGACGTACCGGGTGCGGCGCTGTTCGGCCAGCCACTTGAGGGCCTTGACCGCGTGCGCCTCGTTCCGCGGGGTGTCGGAGTGCGTGGGGGCACCGGCGGTGTAGCCGAGCAGCTTGCCGTCGAAGGCTTCTTCGAAACGGGTGAGGAGATCGACTTCATGCCGTCCGGGCGGTGAGAAGACGGTGCAGTGCTCGGCACCGGGGATGTACCACTCCAGGCCCTGGAAGATCAGCATGCGCTCGTTGTCGGCGCGGGCCTTGAGGATCTCCCGGTGCTCCTGAGCGGCGCCGAGCTCGGCATGGCCGATGTTGCTGTGCTCGGTGAAGACCATCCAGTCGAGGCCGAACTTCTGTCCTGCCGAGGCCAGCTGGGAGAAGGTGTACTTGGCGTCATGGCTGTAGACGGAGTGGTTGTGGTGATCGCCGACCAGATAGACCAGGTCGGGGGCGTGTCCGTGACCGAGTCCCTGGGACCGCCCTCCCCGACTGTCGGCCAGCGCGGGCAGCGGTAGCGAAGCGGCGGCGAAGGCCGCACCGAACAGACCGGCTCGGCGCATCAGACCTCGGCGGCTGAGACCCTGCGGGTCGAGTGACTCCGCGGGAACCTGGGGGTCGGCCCATTCGGGCACGGGGTGGGACATGGCGCGATGTTCTCCTCAGTGCAGGGCGGCAACGGCCCGAGGCCCGGATCGCGGCGCCGCCGTGATGAGGGTTTCTTGATTCCGGAAATGTCGGGTGAACCTGGACTGAAGGGCGGGGGTCGTACCTGTGGCGCGCCGGATGCGGTGGCTGCGGACCGGCTGGGCGGAGTCCGTTCAGTGCGATACGCCGGGCATATAACAGCATGTATCGCTACAATTTGGGCATGGGAGAACGGCCTGTCACGCCGACTGCGCCCGAACTCGTTCTCGAAACCGACGCAGGGCCGACTGTGATGAGTCCGAGCCGGGATTACCACGTCGGGCGCGACCCCATGAGCGACATCGTCATCGACGACGCACGGGTTTCGTGGCACCACGCGGTGCTGCGGCCCGTGGCCGACCACTGGTCACTGGAGGACGAGGACAGTGCGAACGGCACGTACACGGAGGGCAGGCGCATCCATGAGTCGGGCGTGGGCCCCGGCAGCGTCATCCGGTTCGGTCACCCCGCGGACGGGCCGTGCGTCGTTCTGGTCGGCCAGGGGCCCCCGACCGCCACTCTGCATCCGGCCGACCGCCCGTCCGCCGTCTCCATGCCCTCGGCCACCGTTACGTTCCGGCAGCCGACCACCGTGCGGCCGCGGCCCGTCCATAACGTACGCATCGGCCGCAGCCCCGACAACGACCTCGTCGTCAACGACCTGACCGTCTCGCACCGGCACGCCGAACTGCGGACACATCCGGACGGCACGTACGAGATCGTCGACCTCGGCTCGCACAACGGCACGTATCTCAACGGCCAGCTGGTCGGCCGCGCCCCGGTCGCCGCCGGTGACATCGTCGGCATCGGCCACTCCGAGTTCTCCCTGGTCGGCGACGTGCTGCAGGAGTTCGTCGACACCGGTGAGGTCTCGCTCGATGTGCAGGACCTGGCGGTCACCGTGGACCGGGGCAGCAAGACCCTGCTCGACCATGTCTCCTTCCCGGTGGGCGAGAAATGTCTGCTCGGCGTGGTGGGTCCGAGCGGCTCCGGGAAGTCCACCCTGCTCAACGCACTGACCGGCCTCCGCCCGGCCGACGAGGGCAGTGTCCTCTACGACGGCCGCGACCTCTACCACGACTACGCCGAGCTGCGCCATCGCATCGGGCTCGTCCCGCAGGACGACATCCTGCACTCCCAGCTGACCGTGCGCCGCGCCCTCGGGTACGCCGCCGAGCTCCGCTTCCCGCACGACACCGCCCCGTCCGAACGCCGGGCCCGCGTCGCCGAAGTGATACGTGAGCTGGCTCTGGAAAAGCGGACGGAGCAGCCGATTCACAGCCTCTCCGGCGGCCAGCGCAAGCGCGTCAGCGTCGCGCTGGAGCTGCTGACGAAGCCGTCGCTGCTCTTCCTCGACGAGCCGACCTCGGGGCTCGACCCCGGCATGGACCGCTCGGTCATGCATATGCTCCGGGGGCTGGCCGACGACGGGCGTACGGTCATCGTCGTCACACACAGTGTGCTCAGCCTCGATGTCTGCGACCGGCTGCTGGTCCTCGCCCCCGGCGGAAAGACCGCCTTCTACGGGCCGCCGGACGACGCACTCGCCTTCCTCGGGTTCGAGCAGTGGCCGGAGGCCTTCGAGGCGTTCGAGAACGACCGGGACCGGGAATGGTCGACGCAGTACCGCGCGTCCCCGTTCCACCGGCAGTACATCGCCAACTCCACCGCGCAGCCGCGGCTGCCGCACGCCGCGGTCGCGCCGGTCGCGCCGCCGCCGAAGACCCGGAGCGGGGGCGCTCAACTGCGGACGCTGGTCCGCCGCTATGCCGCCGCGCTGAGTGCCGACCGGACGTTCCTGGCCATCATGATCGCTCTGCCGTTCGTGATGGGCGCGATGACCCGCGCCCTGGCCGGCAGCCGTCTGACCCAGGACACGGCGATCAACGCACTGCTGATCCTCTGCGTGGGCGGCGTACTGACCGGCGCCGCCAACGCCGTACGGGAACTGGTCAAGGAACGGGCGATCTACCAGCGGGAGCGGGCTGTCGGTCTGTCCAGATCGGCGTATCTGATGTCCAAAGTGGTTGTCCTGGGCACCATTACTATGCTGCAGGCCGTGGTCCTGACCCTCGTCGGTCTGGTGGGCGTCGATCTGAACGCTCCGGGCGGCAAGGGCGTCCTCCTGCCACCGCTGGTCGAGATCACGCTGGCCGTGGCCATGTTGTCGTTCACGGCAATGATGCTCGGTCTGCTCATCTCCGCGCTGGTGCGCAAGGAGGAGGTCACCATGCCACTGCTGGTGCTCCTTGCCATCGTCCAGGTCGTCTTCTGCGGTGCACTGCTGAAGCTGCACGGGGTGCCCGGCCTGGAGCAGCTGGCGTGGCTGGTGCCGTCCCGGTGGGCGCTCGCGGCGATGGGCGGGACCATCGGGCTCGCCCGGATCGTGCCGGGAAGGGTGAGCTCGGATCCGCTGTTCGAGCACTCCGCATCGGTGTGGCTGCTGAACATGGGGATGCTGGTGGTGCTGTCGGTCGTCTTCGGACTGGTGATCGCGCGGCTACTGCGCCGGCACGAACCCGCCGTCATGCGGAAGTAGCGGAAGCAGGCGCCCATGGTGACTCCGGAGTTCCGCCCGACCCGTGCCGTCCCCCAGGAGGGGCTGCCCGCCTGGGAGGCGCCGGACGTGTCCCGCCCCACCGAACCGCTCGACCCGCTGCTCCCGGTACAGCTCATCGACCGGCGCGGGGCCTGGGGGCAGGTCCTGTGCGCCAACGGCTGGTCGGCCTGGATCGACGGCCGCCTGCTCGTCTCCGTACCGCAGGGGCCGCCGATGGCCGGGCAGCCGCTCGCTCGTACGGCGGATCCGCGCCCCCTGCTGGCCCGGGTCCAGGAGTCGCTGGCCCAGTACCGGCGCGCCGCGGAGGAGCTGGCCGATGGGCGTATCGACGGGGAGACCTTCCGCCGCCGTACGCAGGGGCTGCGGGTGGGGATGGTCGTGGACGGCGAGGCGGTGTGGCTGTACGACGCCGAGCACAAGCGCTGGGTGTACTGCGACGGGACGCGGCTGAGCACCTACGCGGCCTCGGCCGGACCGGGCAGGCCGAGCGCGGCCCGGGCGGACGGGCCGGCGGAGGCGGTCGAAGCGGATCCGACACAGGTCGTCTCGCCCGAGCAGTTGGCCGACGCCCGAGCGCTGGAAGAGACCGACGAGGAGCTGACACAGATCGTCCACACGGAACGGACGGTCCGGGACCGGCCGCCGGAAGAGGCCGACGAGGAACTGACCCAGATCGTCCACCCGGTCGACGAATCCGGCACGCCCGCCGCGCATCCGCCCACCCGGGCGGGTGACGAGTGATGGCCGGCGAGCCCCGGCGCCCGGCTGCCGCGCACTCCTCGCGGGGCACCGAGCTGCCCGTCGGCAGGCCTTCCGGTCTGATCGGGAAGCAGATCGCGGGCTATGTGGTGGAGAGCGAGATCGGCCGCGGTGGCATGGCGGTGGTCTACCGGGCCAAGGATCTGCGACTGGACCGCACGGTCGCTCTCAAGCTGCTGGCACCCGAACTCGCGCGCAACGACACATTCCGCAAACGCTTCACCCATGAGTCACGGGTCGCGGCCGCGATCGACCATCCGCATATCGTGCCGGTCTTCGAGGCCGGTGAGACCGAGGGCATTCTCTACATCGCCATGCGCTACGTCGCAGGTCAGGACCTGCGCGCTCGCATGGACCGCGAGGGGCCGCTGCCGATCGGCACGGCGGTCCGGATCGCCGCGCAGGTGGCGTCCGCACTCGACGGCGCCCACGATCACGACCTGGTGCACCGGGACGTCAAGCCAGGCAACATCCTGGTCGCGGCGGGCACGGACAACCACCACCCCGAGCATGTGTACCTCACCGACTTGGCCTGCCGAAGAAGTCGCTGTCGCTGACCGGATTCAGCTCGGTGGGCCAGTTCGTCGGAACGTCGACTATGTGGCGCCCGAGCAGATCTCCGGCCGTCCGGTGGACGGCCGGTGCGATGTCTACAGCCTGGCGTGTGTCGTCCACGAGACCCTGGCCGGCGTTCCGCCGTTCCGCCGTTCCGGCGCGACGACGACATGGCTGCTGCGGGCCCACCAGTTCGACCCGCCGCCGCCCCTGAGCGGGCTGCGCCCCGATCTCCCGGCCGCGGTGGACGACGTACTGGCGAAGGCGCTGGCCAAGAGCCCGGACGACCGGTACGACTCATGTCTGCAGTTCGTGGCTGCCCTGCGCTCGGCCGCCCGGGGCGGTGCGCGGGACAACCATCCGCCGACCGGGTGGACGAACGGATCGCCACCCGGTCCCCGGGGCCCGAGCCACCGCCCGGGCCGCCACGGTGGGCACTGCCGGTGTTCCCCGGGCTCCGGCGGTAGGCGCGGTGGTCAGCCGGCCACTTCGCCGCGCCGGAGGACCCTGGAGCCGAGCAGGCCGCCGAGGAACCCGGTGACCAGCCCCCAGAGTGCGGCCAGAGCAAGTGCGCTCCCTACGTGCGGGCGCAGGGTGACCTGCCCGCCGAGGCCGCCGTCCACATCCCCGATGCCCAGCAGCGACAGTCCGTAGTGCGCGGAGATGGCGACGGTCAGGCAGATGGTGAGCACGGTGAGTACGAGCCCCACCGCCATGTGCACGGCGTGCTGCCAGGGCGGCATCCGGGCGGGCGAGCGAATCGCCATGAGGAACGCGGCGGACAGGGTCAGTACCGCGGCGACGACCACCAGCCACCAGGACCGCGCGTCGGCATCGGCCAGCGTGGTGACGTCGAGGGTGGAAATGTCGGGGGTACGGAGTACGGAGTCGAGCACATGCGGCACGGGCAGCCCGAACGGGCCGTCCACCCGTCCCTCCCACGACGCCCCGAGCCCCAGCGTGAAGGCGAGCCACACAAGGTTCGGCAGCCCCAGGAGAATCACGGCGAACGTCTCGGCCGGGTGACCGCGGGTCACCGCGACGACGAGCCCGACGACCAGTCCCAGTACGACCCACGCGAGCAGCAACACCACCATGGTGTACGCGGCCGGGCGCACCGACTCCTGGAAGCGCACCAGCCGGCCGGGGAGCGGCGCCGCCCGCGATACGAGCAGAGCGAGGACGAGAACCCCTGCCAGCCAGATCAGGCCGAGGACGAGGGTGAGGAGGACATCGGCCCGGAATCCGACCTCGGGGGATGCGTCGAACACGTCGCTGATGACCGTGCCGGTCGGCCCCCCGACCGCGACGGCGAACGTCTGGCGAGCGAGCAGCGAGAGGCCGATGAGCACCAGCGCCCAGAGCACTGCCACCCGGGCGGCCCAGCCTGACAATTCTCGGGTGCCCGCGACGGCCCGGTGACGCAGCGGACGCAGAAAACCCGCGGCGATCACCAACGCGCCGGCGACGGTCACCGAGAGCGGCAGCACCGAGAGGTCCGCGTGGGTCTTCGCGAGGTCCCCGGCGTCCCCGGAGAGGTCGACCGTGCCGCCCGCCGCCATCACTACGACAGCCGCGACGACGCGCGGGAACGCACCGTCCGGCAGAGCGGTCGCGCCGGCCGCCCACAGTCCGAGCGCGGCCGTGATGGCCATGGCCGCCAGCCCGGCGAGCACCGTGACGAGGGCGTCGCCCCAGCCGTGCTCGGCGCTGCGTCCGTTGCCGCTCCGGTCCCCGGCTCCCTGTTCGCTCACGGGGCCACGCTAGGCACGGCGCCGGGCACTCCGCCCCTTGGGAGAGCCGGTCGGCGTCGGCTTGCGGGCCTCTCGAGCATGGCGCACACAATGTGCACGTAAGGGAAGAATCGGGACCGATGCCTACCGCCCGGAAGAAGAACCCGTGAGTGACCGAACCCCGCCGTCCGGCCGCCCCACAGGACCGCCCTCCGGCCCTCTCTCGGGCCCCACGCAACAGGGACCTGTGCCACCGTCCTCGACCACCGCGCCGTCCTCGCCGTCTTCGGTCTCCTCGCCGCCCACCACGGCCACGACCGAACCGCAGGCTCCGGTGCCCCCGTCCACCGGGGCGCCGCCCCCACCGCCGGCGTCGGACACGGGGTCGGCCCCCGAGTCCGTGGCGACGCCCGCCCGGCCGGCCTCCGGTGGCACCCCGCCGGCCGACGGGCCGGCGGGCTCCCAGGAGGGGCGCGGAGCAGCGTGAACCGTCGTGCTTCCGTGGTCCCGGCGGCTGTTCATCCGTCTGCCACTGAGCAGTGGCGAAGCGGGCAGGGTACGTCGACGCTTGTCCCTACCCACCGATACGCGCGGTGGACGGATCCTGATGGGGGTGAATCCGTGTCGGACTCGGACGCCGGTGCACCGGACCCCGGGTCGACTCCGGTCGACGGTATGGGGGCGGCGGTCCTCCACACGCTGTTCACCCAGTCCGCGGTGGGCCTGCATGTTCTGGACACGCAGTTGCGGGTGGTGCGGGCGAACCCCCTTTCCGACGTCGTCCACGCCGAGCTCCTTGCGGGGCGTCACTTCACCGACGCGTACCACCTCGAACAGCCGGACAGAGCGGAGCGGATACTGCGCGGAGTGCTGGACACCGGCGTGGCCGCGCGCGACCAAGTGATCCGCGGCCGGCTCCAGGACGCCCCCGGCCCCAATCGCAGCCTCAGGGTGTCCGTCTACCGTCTGGACGATGCGGACGGTCGCACCCTCGGGCTGCTGGCCGCGGTCGTCGATATCAACGAGCAGGAGAAGGCGCGCGTCCGGGCGGCGTGTCTCGCCGCGGTGCGCACGCGGGTGGGCAGGTCACTCGATGTGGCGGCCACCTGCGAGGGGCTCGTCGAGGCCGTCGTTCCGGTGTTCGCCGACTTCGCCGTGGTCGAGGTGGTGGACGAGGTCCTGCGCGGTTCGGATCCGCCGACCGGACCCCTGGGGCGCGATGTCCCACTGCGCCGCGCGGCGGTCCGGGGCCTCGGCGCCGACGGTCGCAGGGACGGCCTGGCCGGAGAGATGCGCAGGCTGCCCGCCCGTACCCCCTACGCTCTGGCCGCGTCGGATCTCCGGCCCCGTCTCGTCCAGATCGGTCCCCGGACACCGTGGCTCGACGCGGACCCCGACAGCGCCCGGATGATCGAAGCGACCAGGGCCCACTCCTTGATCGTGGTCCCGCTGAAACTGCACGGCACGGTCCTCGGTCTGGTGAGTCTCTACCGGTGCCCGGGGGCGGAGCCCTATGAGGAGAACGATGTCCCGCTCGCTCTGACCGCAGCCGCTCATGTCGCACTGAGCGTCGACAACGCACGGCGCTACGAGCGCGACCATGTGATCGCGTCGACGGTCCAGCGCCGGCTCCTCCCCCAGCGCGACGGTGACCGGATCGCCGTGGAGACGGCACACGTCCTGCTGCCCGGGCGCAACAGCGGCTGCTGGTTCGACACCATCGGCCTCTCCGGCGCGCGCACCGCTCTGATCATCGGCAATGTCGACGGTCCGGGCCTCCAGGCGGCCATCACCATGGGGCAGTTGCGGACCGTCATCCACGCGCTGGCCGGTCTCGACCTGGAGCCGGACGAAGTGCTTGCCCGGCTGAGCGACACCGCCGGCCGCCTGGCCGTCGAACGGGCGTCGCTTCCGCCCGGCGACCGACTGCACCGGGAATCGCCCGAGGCGACCTGCATGTACGCGGTCTACGACCCGTTCTCCCGTACCTGCACCATCGCACGGTCGGGGCATCCGACGCCGGTTCTCGTCACGCCCGACGGCACCACGGCCGCCCTGGACGTACCCGAAGGGCCCTCGCTCTTCTCCACCGACAGTTCGCCGTTCGCCACCGCTGCCTTCGAGCTCGACGAAGGCAGCGTTCTGGCGTTCTTCACCGGCGCCCTCCTGACCGGCAGCGGTTCCGCAAACCGGGTAGGGGAAACGCTCGCGCAGCCCGGCCGGAGTCTGCAGGACCTGTGCGACGACGTCGTCTACACCCTTCCGGCCGGGGACTGTCCCGAGGGCGCCGCCCTTCTCCTCGCACGTACCGGCGTCGTCCCGGCCGAACGCGTCGCGACCTGGGAGCTGGCCCACGACCGGACCACGCCCGCCATCGCCCGTACGCTCGTGCGCGACCGGCTCGACGGCTGGAACCTCGACGAGGAGACGACCGAGGCGACCGAACTCATCGTGAGCGAACTGATCACCAACGCCGTCCGCTACGGCACCCCTCCGCTGCAACTGCGGCTGATCCTGGACCGCTCGCTCACCTGCGAGGTGCACGACAGCAGTCGGGTGTCACCCCATCTGCGCCATGCGCGCACCGTCGACGAGGGCGGACGCGGACTGTTCATCGTCTCCCAGCTCGCCACCCACTGGGGCACCCGGTACAACAGCGACGGCAAGGCCCTGTGGACCGAGCAGGAGATCCCGTCCGTGGCAGATGAGCCCTGACCTCGGCGTGCGGCACCCGCTGCGCACGGCCGCGTTCCTCGTGGCGGCCGAGTGCACGCTGGTAATGGCGGTGACCGCGACGGCACGCAGCACCGTGGTTTCCCCGTCGTTCTACCAGTCAGAAGCCCGAGCCGGATTTCGCAGAGCTCTCGGCCGACCTGAACCAGGCGCTCGACAGTCTGATCCCCGCGCAGGTCCCGAGGGGTGCTCGACCGTGCGCACCGGTGCGAGCAGCAGCTGGGCAGTCCGGTGAATTTCGTCGCCGTCGACTACATGACGATCGGAGACGTCCGCGGGGCGGTCGACGCGCTCAATGCGGAGCGCCCCGCTCGGCGGTCCGACGAACACTGACAAGTGCGGCGGGGGGGGGGGGGGGGGGTGGGGGGGGGGGAGGGGGAGGGGGGGGGGGGGGGGGGGGGGGGGGGGGGGGGGGGAAGAGGGGGGGGGGCGGAGGAGGGGGGTAGGCATACCCGGAAACGGCGGTCACCTCC
>NZ_JBVJWD010000034.1:27651-84141 GCF_055602785.1 Streptomyces sp. NPDC037301 | reverse complement strand
GCACACAGACTCCTGATCACCGCGGACGGCGGGGGCTCGAACAGCTCCCGCGCCCGCGCCTGGAAGGCCAACCTCGCCGCCCTGGCCACCGAGACAGGTCTGGAGATCAGCGTGTGCCACCTGCCCCCAGGCACATCGAAATGGAACAAGGTCGAACATCGCCTGTTCTCCTTCATCTCCATAAACTGGCGCGCCCGCCCGCTGACCAGCTACGAAGTCGCTCTCAACCTGATCGCCTCCACCACGACCACGACCGGCCTGCGTGTCAGCGCCCGCCTGGACGAGGGCGCCTATCCCACCGGTATCGAGATTGACGCCCAGCACCTTGCGGCGCTGCGTATCGACCCCGACGACTTCCACGGCGAGTGAAACTACACCATTCCGCCGCAGCCCGGCGTCCCGGCCGTGCCGCTGCAGCCGCAAGGGCGCCGAGCCCATCCCCGCCAGGCCCACACCTTCGACGCGGCGCTGGCCACCCACCCGGTGCTGACCGGTCTCACCCGGCAAGCCCTCGACCAACTCGTCAGCAGAGTTCGTGAGTTGATCGACCAACTCGCACCGGGCCAGCGACCCCGCCACCGCAAACTCGCGGTCGAAAACATCATCTGGGCCTCCGTCCTGGACCAGCGCGGGCTGCCCGCCTCGCTGATCGCCCACCTCTTCCGCGTCGGCGAGAACCAGATGCGCACCCTCCTCCAGCAGACCCGCCCCCTGCTACAGCGACACGGCCACCACAGCGACCCGCTCCCGGTCCGTCTTATCGACCCCAGCGAACTCGCCCGCTACGTCATACACGCAACGACAACAGACGATTGACCCGACATGCACCAGTAATTTCTCGACGGACCCGCGACCCACAGCGAAGTCGCCGCGCTCCTGGAGCGTGCCCACCGGATCGGCTCCGACGCCCGCAACACCAACTACGCAGGTGGCAATACATCGGTCAAGGCCACCGCCACCGACCCGGTCACCGGCGGCGAGACCGAGCTGCTGTGGGTCAAGGGGTCCGGTGGTGATCTCGGCACGCTGACCGAGGCCGGTCTCGCCGTGCTGCGCCTGGACCGGGTGCGCGCGCTCAAGAACGTGTATCCGGGGATAAAGCGCGAGGACGAGATGGTGTCGGCGTTCGACTACTGCCTGCACGGCAAGGGCGGCGCCGCTCCGTCCATCGACACGGCGATGCACGCACTGGTCGAGGCCGCGCATGTCGATCATCTGCATCCGGACTCGGGGATCGCGCTGGCGTGCTCCGCCGACGGTGAGAAACTCACGGCGGAGTGTTTCGGCGACAGGGTGGCCTGGGTGGGCTGGCGCAGGCCCGGGTTCCAACTCGGTCTGGACATCGCCGCGGTCAAGGAGGCCAACCCACAGGCCGTCGGTGTGATTCTCGGCGGCCATGGCATCACGGCCTGGGGCGAGACGTCCGAGGAGTGCGAGCACCACGCGCTATGGATGATCCGCACCGCTGAGGCATTCTTTCAGGAGCAGGGCAAGGCGGAGCCGTTCGGCCCCGTGTGGGCCGGCCGGGAGGCGCTCTCCGAGGAGCGGCGCCGGGAGCGAGCCGCCGCGCTCGCCCCGCTGATCCGCGGTCTGGCGTCAACCGACCGTCCGCTGGTGGGCCACTTCACCGACACGGAGCCCGTGCTGGACTTCCTCTCCCGCACCGAACACCCGCGGCTCGCCTCGCTCGGTACCTCGTGCCCCGACCATTTCCTCCGTACGAAGGTCAGCCCACTGGTCCTCGACCTGCCCGCGGACTCCCCGCTGGACGAGGCTGCGACACGCCTGAAGGAACTGCACAGGGAATACCGGGAGGCGTATCGCGCCTACTACGAGCGTCACGCAAGCCCCGACTCCCCCGCGATGCGCGGCGCGGACCCGGCAATCGTGCTGGTGCCCGGAGTCGGCATGTTCTCCTTCGGCAAGGACAAGCAGACTGCCCGGGTCGCCGGGGAGTTCTACCTCAATGCCATCAATGTGATGCGCGGCGCCGAGGCCGTCTCCTCATACGCGCCGATCGAGGAGTCCGAGAAGTTCCGGATCGAGTACTGGGAGCTGGAGGAGGCCAAGCTGCGCCGGATGCCGAAGCCCAAGCCACTGGCCACCCGGGTGGCGCTGGTCACGGGTGCGGGGTCCGGTATCGGCAAGGCCATCGCGCACCGGCTGGTCGCGGAGGGGGCGTGTGTCGTCGCCGCGGACCTCAATGCGGAAAACGCCTCCTCGGTGGCGCAGGAGCTCGGCGGGCCCGACAAGGCTGTCGCGGTGACGGTCGACGTGACCAGTGAGGAGCAGATCGCCGGGGCGCTCAAGGCGGCGGTGCTCGCGTTCGGCGGTGTGGATCTCGTCGTGAACAATGCCGGGATCTCGATCTCGAAGCCGCTGCTCGAAACCACGGCCCGGGACTGGGATCGTCAGCACGACATCATGGCGCGCGGCTCGTTCCTGGTCTCGCGTGAGGCCGCCAGGGTGATGCGGGCGCAGAACCTCGGCGGCGACATCGTCTACATCGCGTCGAAGAACGCGGTGTTCGCGGGCCCGAACAACATCGCCTACTCGGCGACCAAGGCCGATCAGGCTCACCAGGTGCGGCTGCTGGCGGCCGAGTTGGGCGAGCACCGGATCCGGGTGAACGGCATCAACCCCGACGGTGTGGTGCGCGGTTCGGGGATCTTCGCGGCCGGCTGGGGTGCCCAGCGTGCGGCGACGTACGGCATCGAGGAGGAGAAGCTCGGCGAGTTCTACGCCCAGCGGACCCTCCTCAAGCGCGAGGTGCTCCCGGAGCACGTCGCGAACGCCGTCTTCGCACTGACCGGCGGGGACCTCACGCACACGACCGGTCTTCACATTCCCGTCGACGCCGGTGTGGCGGCGGCGTTCCTGCGATGACCCGGATGAGAGTCCCATGTCTGCGACGTCACTAAGCGACGCGGTCTTCGCGGCCGTGGACCTCGGTGCCACCAGCGGCCGGGTGATCACCGGTCGGGCCGGTCCAGGGCAGCTCGTGCTGACCGAGGCGCATCGCTTCCCCAATACCCCGGTCCGGCTGCCGGACGGGCTGCGGTGGGACGTGCTCGCCCTGTACCAAAGGATGCTGGACGGTCTGCGGACCGCTGCGCGCAGCGGTCCGATCGCCTCGGTCGGCATCGATACCTGGGCGGTCGACTACGGCCTTCTCGATGCCGACGGAGCACTGCTCGGGCTGCCGTTCCACTACCGCGACAGCCGTAACGGCCAGGCAGTCGAACAAGTGCTGGCCGAATGCGGGGCGCAGGAACTGTACTCCGTCAGCGGCTTGCAGCATCTGCCGTTCAATACGGTGTTCCAGCTCGCCGCGCATCATGCGAGCGCCCACTGGGGTGCGGCACGGACGATGCTGTTGATCCCCGATCTGCTGGTGCACTGGCTGACCGGAACGGTGGGCGCGGAAATCACCAACGCGTCGACGACCGGCCTGTTCGATGCATCTGCCGGGACCTGGTCCGATGCGCTGATCGGCCGACTGGGTCTGGAGCGTTCCCGGTTTCCGCCACTGCGTGAGCCGGGTGACCCGGCGGGGACACTGTTGCCGCATGTTGCCGAGTACACCGGGCTGCCGGCAGGTACACCGGTGACGACCGTCGCTTCGCACGACACGGCGTCGGCGGTCGCCTCGGTGCCCGCGACCGAGCCCGGATTCGCGTATGTGTCCTGTGGCACCTGGTCGTTGGCAGGTCTGGAACTGGCGGCCCCAGTGCTGACGGAGGAGTCCCGGGCGGCAAACTTCACCAACGAGCGGGGGGTGGACGGCACCATCCGCTATCTCCGCAACATCATGGGCATGTGGCTGCTGGAGGAGTGCCGCCGTGCCTGGGACCGGCAGGGTACGGCTCCGGGCCTGGCCGAACTGCTCGCAGAGGCGGCCCGTGCCCGGCCGTTCGCCGCGTTGATCGACCCCGACGACGAGACGTTCCTCGCTCCGGGTGACATGCCGTCGCGCATCGACGCCCATCTCGTACGAACCGGACAGAAACCGCCCGGCACTCCCGGCGGGTATGTGCGGTGTGTGCTGGAGAGCCTGGCGCTGGCGCATCGCAGGACGCTGGGGCAGGCCGCCGGTCTCGCGGGGCGGGAGCTGACCCGGATCCATCTCGTCGGCGGGGGTTCACGCAACGAGCTGTTGTGCCAGTGGACCGCGGATGCCACCGGCCTCCCGGTCACGGCCGGTCCCGCCGAAGCGACCGCGCTCGGGAACGTACTGCTGCAGGCACGCGCACATGGTCTGGTCGGCGACCTCATGGACATGCGACGACTCGTCGCGCAGACGCAGGAATTGCGCCACTACGCCCCTCAGGGAGATCAACGGGCCTGGGACCGGGCTGCCGCAAGGCTGGAGCCGGCCTGAGTCCTGGACACCTCGACCGGGAGCCCGGGCCTTTCTCCGTGGAAGCCCGGGCACTCGATGGATGACGGAGGAAGGAAAATCATGACTGATGTATCTCCCGCCGCGCTCGACGGCGTGCTCGCCCGCACCACGCGTCGTCGTACCCGTGTCGGTCTGGTCTCGGGTGGACTCGGTGCGTACTGGCCGCAGTTCCCCGGCCTCCTCGACCAGCTGCAGGAATCGGCGCGCTTCGTGACCGGGCGGTTCGAGGAAATGAGCTGCGAGGTCGCCGACGCCGGCTTCATCTCCGACCCGCAGGAGGCCGCCAGGGCGGCGGAACAGCTGCGCAGGGCCGACTGCGATATCGTCGTGATGTTCCTGCCGACGTATCTCACGGCCTCGATGGTCCTGCCGATCGCCCAGCGCACCCACACTCCGGTATTGGTCATCGACCTCCAGCCGACCGAGGCGATGGACCACCCGAACACCGACACGGGCAAGTGGCTGGCGTACTGCGGACAGTGCCCGCTGCCGGAGGTAGCCAATGTGTTCCGGCGAAGTGGAATCCCCTTCCGCTCCGTCTCCGGCTATCTGCACGACGAGAACGCCTGGAACCGGATCCGCCGCTGGATCTCGGCCGCGCAGGTGCGCGGCGCGATGCGCCACGGCCGTCACGGGCTGATGGGCCACCTCTACCCCGGGATGCTCGATGTCTCCACCGACATCACGCTGGTCTCCACCCAGTTCGGCGGACACGTCGAAGTCCTCGAATTCGACGACCTGCGGGTCCGGGTCGCCGCCGTGACGGACGAGGAGGCCGCCGAACGCGTTGCGCTCGCGCGTACGGTCTTCACCCTCGACGACTCCGTCGACGAGGACGATCTCGCCTGGGCCGCCCGGGTGTCGGTCGGACTCGACCGGCTCGTCGAGGACTTCGAGCTCGACAGCCTCGCCTACTACCACCGCGGACTCGAGGGCGAGATCCACGAGCGGCTCGGCGCGGGCATGATCCTCGGGGCATCGCTGCTGACCGCCCGAGGCGTCCCTATGGCCGGTGAGTACGAGCTGCGCACCAGCCTCGCCATGCTGATCGCCGACACCATCGGCGCCGGCGGCTCCTTCACCGAGCTCCAGGCCCTCAACTTCCGCGACCGGGTCGTCGAGATGGGCCACGACGGCCCCGCCCACCTCGCGATCAGTGCCAAGGATCCGCTGCTGCGCGGGCTGGGCGTGTACCACGGCAAACACGGGTGGGGCGTCAGCGTGGAGTTCGACGTCAAACACGGTCCGGTCACCACGTTCGGTATCGGTCAGGAGGCGGACGGCACCTTTGCGTTCATCGCCTCCGAGGGCGAAGTCGTCCCGGGTCCCCTGCTGGAGATCGGCAACACCACCTCCCGCGTCGACTTCGGCCTCGACCCCGGCGAGTGGACCGACGCCTGGTCCTCGACCGGCATCGGCCATCACTGGACTCTCTGCACCGGCCACCGTGCCAAGGACCTCAAGGCCGCGGCAGACCTGCTCGGCATCCCGTTCCGCACCGTGACCGGCCTCCACGGTCCCGGTCCGTCTCAGTTCCGTCTCCGTCCGCCCCGGCCTGCCTCAGTCCGTATTCGTCAGATCAGTCCGTCGTCCGGGAGTCGGAGTCCAGGCCGAGCTCTCGGTCGCCCAGCGTGGCGAAGAAGAGCGCCACGTCGGCCTCGGAGACCTCGGCCAGATCCGCCGGGCGCCACCGGGGATTGCGGTCCTTGTCAATGATCTGGGCACGCACGCCTTCCACCAGGTCGGGCCTGGTGAAGGCGGTGCACGAAGTCCGGTACTCCTGGTCGAGCACCGCCTCCAGGCTGTCGAGCGTGCGCGCCCTGCGCAGCGCGGAGAGTGTCACCTTGAGCGCGGTGGGCGACTTGGCCAGGATCGTCTCGGCAGCCTGCTTGGCGGCGGGGACACCGCTGTTGTCGAGGCGATCGAGGATCTCCTCGACGGAGTCGGCCCGGTAGCACGAATCGATCCACTCGCGGTGCGCCACCAGTTCACCGCCCGGCGCGGGCGAGGCGAACCGCCGCACCGTCACCTCGATCTCGGCAGCCGTACCGCAGGCGGCGAAGGCCCTGGTGAGCTCGGCGAGGCGCTGCGACGGTACGAAGTGGTCGGCGAGCCCGCAGAGCAGCGCATCACCCGCGCCGACCGCATCCGCGGTGAGCGCCAGATGGGTGCCGAGCTCGCCGGGCGCGGCACCGAGCAGGTGTGTCCCGCCCACATCGGGGACGAAGCCGATGCCGGTCTCGGGCATGGCGATGCGCGAGCGTTCGGTGACGATCCGGACGTCGCCGTGGGCCGAGACACCGACGCCGCCGCCCATCACGATGCCGTCCATGATCGCGACATACGGCTTGGGGAATCGGGCGATACGGGCGTTGAGCCGGTACTCGTCACGCCAGAACTCCATCGATGTGCCGCCGCCCACGCGGGCGTCCTCATGGATCGAGCGGATGTCGCCGCCGGCGCAGAGGCCGCGCTCCCCCGCCCCGGTGATCAGGACCGCGGTGACGGTGTCGTCGAGCTCGGCTTCGGCGAGTGCTCCGTCGATGCGCGCCACCATGGCGTGGTTCAGCGCGTTGAGCGCGCGCGGGCGGTTGAGCGTGATGTGCCGGATGCGTCCTTCGGTGTGCAGCAGGACGGGATCGTCGTAGTTCATGAATCCGCTCCGGTCAGCCCCTGTGCCGTATCGCCCGCCGATCGCGGACGATCTTCCGCTGCCATTCTGCGGGGCGGGTCCCGGGCTCGGGCAGCAGGGGTGCGGAGGCCGCCCGGAACGGCCCTCAGCCCGGTTTTTGCCAGGTGTCCGCTGTGGCAGCCTGCCGGAACCAGTTCGACAATTGAGACACCTCGTACGGGCCGTGCCGCCCGGCTGCCCCGCCGGAAGACGTCCGGAGCAGGAATGACCGATTACGACCGGCAACCGACCACATCCGTCCCGCCCCGCCTCCTGATCGAGAAGACGCACAACGGCGAGACCGCGACGGCGCAGCGGCTTGCCATGAATCGGACGGGTAGTTTCGAGTGGGACATGGATGCCCACTCGCTCGACATCGACGAAGCGGGCCTGCTGGCCTTCGGGCTGGACCCACTGGCCTTCGACTCACGGCCCGAGTCCCTGGTGGAACGGCTCGATCCTTCGGAGCGGACCAGACTCAATGCGGCGATCGACGAGGCGATCAGGGGTGGGCGCAGTTCGTACAGCGTTCACTTCCGGGTACCGCTCGACGACGGCAGGGACCAGTGGACCCATGTCCAGGCGCGGATACTGCGCAGCGATGACGGCCGGGCGCATCGAGTCGTCGGAGTGGTACGGGACGCGACGGCGGAGGTAACCCATTCGGCCTTCGTGCGGGACCTGGAAAAGCGGCGACAGCGCCAGACCAGCATTGTTGAACGCACGACGAGCGCGTTGTCACATGCGGTGACCGTGGATGATGTGACCGCCGCGCTCACCGGACCGGGCGGGCTGGACCGGCTCGGCGCGGACGGTCTCGCACTCGGTCTGGTCGAGAACGCCACACTGAACGTCATCGCCCTGAGCGGCGACCCACTGGAGGCGATCGACGAGCTCGGATCCACGGGTCTGGACCGGAGGTACCCCCTGGCCGACGCAATTCTCAGCGGCCGCCCCCGGTTCCTGACCTCGGTCCCGGGACTCATCCACCGCTATCCCGTGCTGACTCCCTACGCGGGGCGGCTGGAATTCCGCGCGGCCGCCTATCTGCCGCTCGTCGCCCAGGCGCGTTCCCTCGGCACCCTGGCGCTCTTCTACCACGAAAACACGACTTTCAACGCTGATGAGCGCAATCTGTGTCTGGGGCTGGCTGCCATCGTGGCCCAGTCTCTGCAGCGGGCGAAGCTCTTCGACGAGGAGCGCGAATTCGCCACCGGCCTCCAGTCGGCCATGCTGCCGCGGCGGGTCCAGGAGATCGAGGGTGGCGAGATAGCCGTGCGCTATCACGCGGCCTGGAGCGGACGCCAGGTCGGCGGTGACTGGTACGACGTGATCGCGCTGCCGATGAACCGCTTCGGTATCGTCGTGGGTGACGTGCAGGGCCATGACACGCATGCCGCCGCCATCATGGGCCAGTTGCGTATCGCCCTTCGCGCCTACGCCGGCGAGGGACACCATCCGTCGACGGTGCTGGCCCGGGCCTCGCGCTTCCTCGCCGAGCTGGACACGGAACGCTTCGCGACGTGTACGTACGCCCAGGTCGATCTCGCCTCGGGGACCGTGCGTGTGGTGCGCGCCGGCCACTTCGGACCGCTGATCCGGCACATGGACGGCCGGGTCAGCAGCCCACAGGTGCGGGGCGGTCTGCCCCTGGGCATTTCGACCGACTTCGAGGACGAGGAGTTTCCGGAGACCCGTCTCGACCTGGTGCCGGGCGAAACCCTTGTCCTGTACACCGATGGACTCGTGGAAGAGCCGGGGGTCGATGTCGACACGGGCGTGCAGGCTCTGATCAGCGAGGTCAGCGCGGGGCCCGCGGGCGCTCAGGCGCTGGCCGATCATCTGTCGGACCGGCTGTGGGAACGTTGGGGTTCGGGGGACGATGTCGCCCTGCTGGTGCTGCGGCGCAGCCCGGACCCTGGGTCGCCTCGGGCTCCGCGGTTGCACCAGTACATCCACCAGGCGGACCCGGAGGGGCTGTCCGACGCCCGCACCATCGTGCGCCAGGCCCTGGCCGACTGGGACATGGCCGAATTCGCCGACGATGCCGAGCTGGTGACCGGGGAATTGCTGGTGAATGTACTTCTGCACACGGAAGGTGGCGCGGTACTCACTCTGGAGGTGCTGCCGGAGCCCGTCCGGCGGGTCCGGCTGTCGGTTCAGGACCGTTCAAGCGTGTGGCCGAGACGTCGCAGCCCTGGCGAGACCGCGACATCGGGTCGAGGCCTGCTGCTCCTGGATGCCGTCGCCGCCCGTTGGGGCATCGAGCCTCGCGGCGAAGGAAAGGCCGTCTGGTGCGAGATCGGTCCGTCGGCGCCGCCCACCTCCACTCCCCCGCTGCCGCCCGCGGAGCAGGAGCAGGAGCAGGTGTGACGAAAGCGCAGAAGGGTGTGTCGTCCCACGCGCGGGACGACACACCCCTCGCCTTGCGGTCCTGATGCGGTCCTGCGCCAGGACCACCGGTCTACGTCACTGCTGTGCGGTACGACGCTTGCGCACGGACCACATGATGCCGCCACCGGCCAGCAGGACGGCCACAGCCGCTCCACCGATGATCGGAGTGGCGGACGAGGAACCCGTCTCGGCCAAGTCCGGCGAGCTGGGGCTCGGAGAGGCCGCGGCAGGGGCGGACTCCGAAGCCGCCTCGCTGGGCGTGGCGCTCCCGACGGGTGCCTCCGGGGAGGGCGCCTGCGTCGGCGTGGCCTCGGGCGGCGCGGGCGACGGGGTGGTGCCCTCGCACACCGGTGCCAGCTTGGTCTCGTCGCGCGAGAAGTTGTCGCTGTCGCCGGCCTTGACGACGAGGTGAACCGTCAGTTCCTTGTCGTGCTTGGGCAGCTCGAGCTTCTTGTGGATCTCCCTGCCGAAAGTCTCGGTGGGCAGGAGGTCCTTGCCGCCGACGGTCACGGTCACCTGGTTGGTGACGTTGCCGTTGTAGGCAGTCAGGTCAAGGCTCACCTCGGTGCAGGTCACGGCCCAGGTGGGAGTGTGGGCTGCGGCCGGGCCGGCGGAGAGGACCGTGCCGGTCAGGCCGACCGCCGTTGCGGCCGCGAGTGTCCCCGCCGCACGCAACGATCTCCTGGGTATGGTCATGAATTCTTCCTCCGCATGATTTCAGCGCCCGAATGGCGGGTGGGGCGCACAGTACTGCCCCCGATAACTGCGCGCGCACCCGCCCCACGAAGCCTGCGAAGTCACAACTGACACCACATCACCACCGCTCGGGACATGACGGCCAAGGAGGCTGTCAGCCATCACAGAGGGCGGAACATGATGTGCAGTCCGACGAATCCCTGTTTCGGATGGTTGAACCCTTCGGGCAGGGTTCCCAGGATTTCGAAGCCGAGCGAGCGGTAGAGCCGGACAGCGTAGATGTTCGTCTCCACCACGGCGTTGAACTGCATGGCGCGGAACCCCGATGAGCGAGCCCATTCCAGCGTGTGCACGCACAGGGCCCGGCCCACACCCTGTCCGGAACACTTGGGGTCGACCATGTAACTGGCGCTGGCGATGTGCGCGCCGTTGCCCATGTGGTTGTTGTTCATCTTTGCCGTGCCGAGCACGGTCCCGTCGTCGTCGACTGCGACGACTGTGCGGTTCGGTGACTCGAGGAGCCACCAGGAGCGGGCGTCGTCCTCACCGAGATCGAGCGGGTAGGTGAAGGTCTCGCCGGCGGCGACGATTTCGCGGAAGAACGGCCAGATGGCGGGCCAGTCCTGGGCAGTGGCTTCCCTGATCAGCATGTGGGCCAGGATGCCGGTTCCATTCTCCCTGCGCGAGTTGTTTACCGGCAAGGAGGGCGGGATGCGCGCCTGCGCAGACCGAGCCGGGCAAGCAGCCCAAGTGCGGATTCTGGAGCCGCTGTCGGCGCAGGTGCGGGATCGGGCGCCGGAACACGTACCGGATCGCAATCGCGTACAGGAACGAAGGTTGGTGCGGGCTCGGACGCCGGGACGGGACCGAATGCCGGGTCGGGGTTGAAGACCTGGACGGGTTCGGAGACCGAGGCAGGTTCTGGCTCAGCGGCGGGTTCGGGCTCAGCTTCCTGCCCCCTCTCGAGCCCGAGCCCGGGGCCGGGGCCGTGGCGCCAATCGTCGCCCGGACGCGGAGCCGGGCGGGCCTCCCTGGCGTTGTCCAGCTCCGTGATCAGGCCGACCCGCCGCAACAGCATCTCGTCCGGTTCGTCGGCCTGCATCAGGCACCCCATGGCCTCCCTCGCAGAAGGCGACCCCGTTGGCCCGAAGACCGGTTCGGGCCGGATCCTGGCGAGGTAGGCGCGCTCGTACGGATCGTCGACCACCTCTGCCAACTGCACCGGGTCCAGCGTGCCCGCGAGCACGGCCGCGCGGGCCCAGGGGTCCTCCGTGAGGCTCAGCAGCCGTTCGATGTGGCGCGAGCGCCAGTTGCGCGCACGGAAGTCGGCACCTCCCTCCAACCGGCTACGCACCCAGGCCGGGCTGTTCCCCACCAGGAGCTGAGGCTCCCTGGCGGCGAACTCCGCAAGCTCCTGGGCGAGATAGAGCCAGACCACCGCCCGGTACCGGTTGAGATAGAACGTGATCGGCGTGAGGCATCCCGCACGGGCCAGCTTGGTGAAGCGGTCCGGACTGATCCCGAGCACTTGGGCGCCTTCCGCCGTCCCGACGGTGTGCCCCCTCTCCCGCAGCGCCTCCGGGAACCCGTCCTGCGACCGCAGCCGGTCGACCTCCTCCCTGCGGACCCTCGGCCTTCCGCCGCCCTGCTGCACCAGCACGCGGACCAGACCCACATGTACGGCGATGGCGAACTCGCCACGCTTCAGCTGAAGTTCCTGGGCTGCTGTGCCGACAGCCATCATGCTTGCGGTATCCGCACACACAGAAACAGCTTCGGTAACAGTCATGATGCTCTCCCCCGCGAGACTCACTTACTCTCTGTGAGCACCGTAACCCGGAAGGTCATCGCTTGCCCGGCCTGTGGATAACTCCCACGGCCGGGTCAGGTCCGCTTGTTCCCTTCGCTTTCCGCCTGCCGCGCGGCAACACCGAGATGCTCTCCGACTCTGTTCACGAGCAGCGTCATCTCGTACGCGACCTGACCGACGTCGGCCTCGGCCGCACTCAGCACGCACAGACAGCTGCCGTCCCCTGCGGCCGTCACAAAGAGCAGTGCCTCGTCGAATTCCACCATGGTCTGCCGGGCCCTCCCTGCGCGGAAGTGGCGTCCCGATCCGCGGGCGAGGCTCTGCAGCCCGGACGAGACCGCTGCGAGATGCTCCGCGTCCTCACGCGCCAGGCCTGTGCTCGCTCCGGTCACCAGCCCGTCGTTCGACAGCACCAACGCGTGCCGTATGTGCTCGACCCTGCTCGTGAGATCGTCAAGGAGCCAGTCGAGTTCCCTGTCCAGCGCCATTTCCCCGCTCCTCCCCGCTCATGCGTTCCCCGTGCCCCACGTTTCGCGTAAGCCTCGCGCACTGGTCACGTACGGGCAAGCACTCCTCGGTCATGTGGCTGGGTCCTGGCCCCTTGACGCGCAACCGATGTGCGCCGGGAGGGTCAGCTCACCGAGTCGAGGAGCCGGGCAGTGTGCATCCGGCCAGCGTATTCGACCATGCGGATCAGTACTTCCTTGCCGGAGTCCCGGTCGCGCGCATCACACAGCACGACGGGCGTGCCGAGGTCGAGATCCAGGGCACGGGACACTTCGCGTTCGCCGTAGGCGCGGGCGCCCGTGAAGCAGTTGACCGCTACGACGAAGGGGATGCCGCGGTGCTCGAAGTAGTCGACGGCCGGGAAACAGTCCTCCAGGCGCCGGGTGTCGGCGAGGACGACGGCCCCGAGCGCCCCTTGGGAGAGTTCGTCCCACAGGAACCAGAAACGGTCCTGTCCCGGCGTGCCGAACAGATAGAGCGAGAGACCGGACCGGATGGTGATGCGTCCAAAATCCATGGCGACGGTCGTCGTGGTCTTGTGATCGACCCCGTCGGTGTCATCGACCGACTGTCCGGCCTCGCTGAGGAGTTCCTCCGTCCGCAGCGGCCGGATCTCGCTGACCGCGCCGACCAGCGTCGTCTTCCCGACCCCGAAGCCTCCGGCGACCAATATCTTCAGTGCGAGGGCGTCGGTCTCCGCGGCCTCCCCGGCCGTCTCCCCGGGGGTGTTGTCAGCGTGCTCGGAAGGCATCGATCACTTCTCTCACCAGTGAGTCCCAAGACGCTGAATACGCAGGTCAGAGCTGTCTTGAAGGGCTCGGATTCCGTGGACCGTCAGCATGAGTACGGCGACAGCATGGCAAACGAGAACCTGTCCCGTGGGACGGAATCGCTTTTTTAGCGATGTGACCGTTCCCGCTCACTGACTACCCGGATGAGTCCACAATTCGATACGTCTAGCGGAGTGCGCCTGCCGTTCCCGGTCGTGAGCGCACGGGCCGCTCACAGACGCATGGGCCCGCGGACGGCGGCAGTCCGGCGCCTACACTGGGTGTTTCGGGTGCGAGGAATGGCCCACGCGTACAGGGAGAGCAAGAGTGTCGACAGCTGCCGACGGCGGTTTCGAGGATCCGCCCGCGGAGGTACTGGTGGAGGCGGCTGCCGCCTTCGGCCTGCTGGCGACGCCTGCGCGCCTGCACATCGTGTGGGCCCTCTCCCAGGGCGAGAGCGATGTGACCGGTCTCGCGGACCGGGTGGGCGGCACCCTTCCTTCGGTGAGCCAGCATCTGACGAAGCTGAAACTGGCCGGTCTCGTACGGTCACGCCGCGAAGGCCGCCGGCAGGTGTACCTGGTCGACGACCCCGACGTGGTGACGGTCGTCCGGCTGATGGTCGGCCAGCTCGCCGAACGCGCCGGACACGCGCCCGCGCACCCCGTACGCCTCCGCGAACTCGGTGCCTGAGCGCAGTGCCGCCGCAGGTCCCGGCAGCACCGATCCCGACCAGTCGTCCGCCGTGATTGTGCCGATAGCGGGCGCGGCGGTCGGCCGGAGCGCCGCCCCTGGCGGCGCGCCGCCCGCTTCGCCGGCTGCCGCACCGACCTCCTTGCAGGTTCTCCGCTCGCTGAACAGCGGGCCGCGCGGGCTGCTGGAGGGACAGGCGGAGGAACGGCTGGCACGGTTCGGCGAGAACACCCTGCCGGCCTGGCGTCCGGTCTCCTGGCCCCGTCGTTTCATAAGCAGCCTGCGGGATCCGTTCACCTCGGTGCTCCTGTGTCTGGGTCTGGTCTCGGCAGCGGTGGCCTCATGGGGCACGGCTGCCGTGACGCTGGCGCTCGTGGTCGTCAGCTGTCTGTTGCGCTCCGCGGAGGAGCATCGGGCCGACCGTTCGACGGCCGCGCTGCGGGAGTTGGTGGCGACCACCGCGACCGTGCTGCGCCGCACCGGCCCGGACGCCGCGCCACAGGCGCGCGAGATGCCGGTCGGGGTGCTGGTGCCGGGCGATGTGATCAGGCTCGGTCCGGGAGATCTCGTTCCTGCCGATGTGCGGCTCCTGCGCGCGAGCGGCCTGGCCGTGCATCAGTCGGCCCTCACGGGCGAGTCGGTGCCGGTCGCCAAACGGCCCGTCGATGCTCCGGACAGGCACCACACCGCCGACGCCGGGTCCGGTGGCGAGGCCGGGCTGTTCGCGCGGCCCGAGCTGTGTTTCCAGGGCAGTAGCGTGGCGTCGGGCAGTGGTACGGCGGTGGTGACGGCGACGGGTGCGGACACCCGGTTCGCCGCCGCGTACGACGGTTCGGCGCGCCGCCGGGGCACGAGCGCCTTCGACCGTTCGGTGCAGGGGATTTCCTGGACGCTGATCCGGTTCATGCTGCTCACCCCGCCCCTGGTACTGATGGCCAACGCGGCACTGCGCGGCCGCGGTCTGGAGACGCTGCCGTTCGCCGTCGCGGTGGCGGTCGGGCTGACTCCCGAGATGCTGCCGGTAATCGTCACGACAGCGCTGGCCAGGGGCGCTTCGCTGCTCGCCCGGAACCACGGGTTGATCGTCAAACGGCTGCCCGCTCTCCATGATCTCGGTGCGATCAATGTGCTGTGTCTGGACAAGACCGGAACACTCACCCAGGACCGGCCGCTCGTCGAACGGTCGCTGAACGGGGCCGGCCGGCCCGATCCCGAAGTGCTGCACTGGGCCGCGGTGAACGCACTTTGGACGCTGCAGCTCGCTGAACTGCCCGCCCCCGACGCACTCGACGAGGCGGTTCTGGACGCCACCGAGGAGCAGGAGGGGGCGCTGTCCGCGTACGACGGGGTGGCCGCGTTGCCGTTCGATCCGGTGCGGCGCCTCGCCACCGCGGTCGTCCGCAGCCCCGGCAGGCTCGGCACCCACACCCTCGTCACGAAGGGGGCAGTGGAGGCAGTACTCGACCGGTGCGCCCTGAACGATGCCGAACGGGACCGGCTGAGAGCCCTGGCCACGCGCGAGGCCGCGGACGGTCTGCGGTTGCTCGCGGTGGCCCGGAGCGAGCGGCCCGCCCGGCTCGGTACGTACACGACGGCCGACGAACGGGAGCTGGCCTTCCTCGGGTTCGTCGCTCTGCGGGACGCGCTCACGCCGAGCGCCGCACAAGCGCTGGACGTGCTTGAACAACGGGGCGTCGCCGTGAAGGTGCTCACCGGCGACGATCCGGGGACCGTCGCCCGCGCCTGCCGGGATCTGGGCCTCGATCCGGGCGAGGTCGTTTCCGCGGAACGGATCGACGCGCTGTCGGACGGGGAGCTCGCGGAGGCCGCGGACCGGGCCACCGTCTTCGCCCGCTGCACGCCCGAGCACAAGGCCCGGATCGTCTCCTCGCTGCGTACCGTCGGGCACACCACCGGTTTCCTCGGCGACGGCGTCAACGACCTGCCCGCGATGCACGCGGCCGATGTCGGCATCTGTCCAAGGAACGCGGTCGACGTGGCGCGGGAGACCGCCGATGTGGTGCTCGCCGAGAAGGACCTCGCGGCCATCGATCACGCGATCGCTGCCGGCCGGCACTGCAGCGGGAACATCGCCACGTATCTGCGCATCACACTCTCGTCGAACCTCGGCAACGTCATCGCGATGCTTGCCGCGGGGCTGATGCTGCCGTTCCTGCCGATGCTTCCGGCACAGGTCCTGGTGCAGAACCTGTGCTTCGACGTGGCACAGCTCGCCTTCGCGTTCGACCGGCCCGCACCTGCGGTGCTGCGGCGGCCCACGGTGCTGCCTCCGCGCGATTTCCTCCGATTCATCACGGGCTTCGGTCTGCTGAACGCCACTGCGGACCTGGCGACGTTCGCAGTACTGGCCTACGCATTGCACGGTTCGGCGACATCGGGCGGGCAGGAGGCGTTCCACTCCGGCTGGTTCACCGAGAACCTGCTCACCCAGGCTCTGGTGATGCTGCTGCTCCGTACGGGCCGCAGCGCAGCCGAGGGCCACAGCGGCGGCCCACTGCGAGCCGCAGCGTCCGGTCTTGCGGTGGTCGGCCTGCTGCTGCCGCTCACTCCGCTCGGTCCGCTGCTGGGCATGAGGGCGCTGCCACCGCTCTATTTCCTTTTGCTCGCAACGGTGCTGGCCCTGTACACATGCGGACTGTGGGCGGCCCGTACCCACTACGAACGGAAGTGAAGATTCTCATGACCCCCTCACGCATCGGTCGCCTGGAGTCCGGCACGAGTACGGGCGGCGGTGGCGGGCAGCCGGTGCGTGCTCGCCGCGCCACGCTCGACGATGTGCCCGCGTTGGTTCGGCTGCGGGGGCTGATGCTGGCCGACATGGGAATGGAGACGGGCGGTGCCGATGCCCCGTGGCGGGCGGCCTCCGCGCAGTGGTTCACCGAGCGGCTGCGTCGGCCCGACACGTTCGCCGCGTTCCTGATCGACGATCCCGAGCTCGGCACCGTCTCCAGCGCCGTCGGGACGTGCGATGCGCATGCCCCCAGCCCGGCGAACCGAGCGGACCGCACGGGCATGTCTCCAATGTCAGCACCGATTTCCGCCGGCGCCGCCGTGGGCATGCCCGTGTCTGCTTCGATGCTCTCCTCGCCTGGTTCCGCGAGGAGGCCCACGTCACGGTGGTCAATCTGAACGCCACAGGGGACGGCGCCGCTCTGTACGAGTCGTGCGGCTTCGCGGCTCCCCGTCACCCGGCGCTGCAGCTCCGGACGGTTCCGGCATCGCTCTGAGCGCCGCCTTCCCACCGTCGCGGGACGGTCAGCCGTACGAGAGATCCGCGCACGGGTCGTCGTCGGCCGACCGCGCCCCGGCGGCGACGGTGGGCGGCACGGCGGAGGGTGCCGGGGTCTCGGGTGCGAACGATGGGTCCTGGGCGTAGGAACTGCCGAGGATCACCTGGATTCCGGCGGTGTCGGACGCGGTCGTCCGGGCTCCGGCGAAGAGCCGTGCGGTGGTCTCTGCATCGTTCCGCAGGCCCGGTCCGTACTCGATGACGGTCGAGGCGTAGTCCTGGCTGCTCGCATTGGCCGTGGTGGTGACGGTGAAGCCTCGGGCGCGCAGAAGTTCGGTGGCCCGGGCCGCGAGTCCCCTGACCGTGGTGCCGTTGTAGACGGCGATGCTGATGCCCGTGCCGGAGACCGGGGTGGTGGCCGCGGGCGACGCCGCGCTGCTCGCTGTCTGTCTGCCCTCGGCCGATCCCTTGCCGCTGGCGTCCTGGCCGTCGACCGTACGGTCGGCCCTCAGCGCTGCCCAGAGCGCGTCGGCGTCCGGTTCGACTATCGCGACGCGTGAGCCCTCGTAACGCCATGGGACAGTGACGAACTTGGTGTTGTGCAGGTCGATGTTCTTCATCGACATGGCGAACGACAGAAGCCGGTCGGCCGACCCGAGCCCGGGGTCGACGGTCATCGCGTCGGTGGCCGCGTCGGCGAGGGGCAGCAGCGCGGTGGGGTTCAGTCCCCGGGACTTGACCTTCTTGATGAGGGAGGCCACAAATGCCTGCTGGCGCTTGATCCGCCCTATGTCCGAGCCGTCGCCGATGCCGTGCCGGAGCCGGACGTAGTCGAGTGCCCGCTGTCCGGAGACTGTCTGCGGACCCTTCGAGAAGATCCGGGCGCCCCGTGTGGGCCGCTTCGGGCTGAGGTCTCGCTGGTAGATGTCCTGGGGCAGACATACCGGAACGCCCCCGACGGCCGATGTCAGTGCGGAGAATCCGGCGAAATCGATGACGACGGTGTGGTCGACGCGCAGGCCGGTGAGCTGCTCGACCGTGTTCTGGGTACAGGCCGGGTTTCCCTCGGCCGTCTCCCCCACCGAGAACGCAGCGTTGAACATCACGTCGTGCTGCGGCGAGGTCCACTCACCGCCCGGCATCTTGCAGGCCGGGATGTCGACCAGGGAGTCACGGGGAATGGACACGGCGACCGCGTGTTTGCGGTCGGCGTACACATGGAGAAGGAACGCGGTGTCGGAGCGCCCCACCGTACCCGTGCCGCCGCCCAGCTTGCTGTTGTCGCCCGCGCGCGAGTCCGATCCGATGACCAGGACGTTCTGCCCGTTCGACGAGCCGGGCGGCCGGTCGCCCGAGATCCCGTCCGCGCTGAAGGTGTCGATGCTGCCGTTCAGTTTGAGGTAGGCCCACCCGACGCCCGCGACAAGCAGCACAAGGAACGACAGCCCGAACATGGCTGTTCGCCGCAGCCGGCTGCCCCTTCGCCTGCCCACTGCTGAATTGTGACTTCCTGTCATCGGCCACCCCGTCCGTCCGGCTTGCATGGTGGAGGACGCGCTCCACCATCCCATGGTTGTACAGTTGCGCAATGTGGCAAGTATCGCTGTTCGAGTGGATCACCGGACCTGCCACGGCCAGCCTGAAGCACTGTCCGCGGACCTCGAGCGGAAACAGCGGCCAAGACACCGAAAGGAAGGGCGGCACATATATGTTGCGCAACGGCCTCGAACCCTGGCACCTGTTGATCGTGGCGATTGTGGCCATCGTGCTGTTCGGCTCGAAAAAGCTGCCGGACACGGCCCGCGCCCTGGGCAAATCCATGCGGATCCTGAAGAGTGAGGCGAAGGCCATGAAGGAGACCGATGTGAGTCCCGGTACCGACCCACGCACATGAGGCATCGGCTCACCAACGTACAGCGCCCCTCCCTGCCAGCCACTTCAAGGATTGCGCAAGCGAGGGAACCACGGGCGGGGCAACGTCGTTGACCCGTATGACGGCCGAAGAAGCGCTGATCACCACATCACCGAATCGCTGGACCACTGGATCAATGGAGGAAGTTCATGGGTGTGACCCTGGCCAAGGGCGGCAACGTCTCCTTGTCGAAGGAGGCGCCCGGCCTGACCGCAGTGACGGTCGGCCTGGGCTGGGACGTGCGGACGACGACGGGGGCGGATCACGACCTGGACGCGAGCGCGCTGCTGTGCTCGGATACCGGCAAGGTCCTCTCCGACCTGCACTTCGTCTTCTACAACAACCTGACGAGCCCGGACGGTTCGGTCCAGCACACCGGCGACAATCTGACCGGTGAGGGCGAGGGCGACGACGAGTCCATCAATGTGGACCTGGCCGCTGTCCCGGCGGATGTCGCGAAGATAGTCTTTCCGGTCTCCATCCATGACGCGCAGAGCCGCGGTCAGAGCTTCGGCCAGGTCCGTAACGCGTTCATCCGCGTGGTGAACCGGGCGAACGGCGTCGAGCTGGCCCGTTACGACCTCAGCGAGGACGCCTCGACCGAGACCGCCATGGTCTTCGGTGAGCTGTACCGGCACGGCGCGGAGTGGAAGTTCCGTGCGGTCGGCCAGGGTTATGCCTCGGGCCTGGCCGGTATCGCATCCGACTACGGGGTCAATGTCTGACCCCGGGGCACCCTACGGTGGACGAGCGCGGCCCCTCTCCCCTCCCTCCGCCGGGGCGAGGAGAGGGGCTCTCCTGCTCCGTGTGCCGCCCGACCGCGTCACCGAAGTGCCCCTACAGAGCCCGCAGACCGTTGATCACCTCGCGAAGAATGTGTTCGTCCGGCAACTGTGCGGGCGGTACGTGTCGGCTGACGCGTACGTAGCCGGCTTCGAGCAGATCGCCGAGGAGTACGCGTACGACTCCGACCGGAAGGTCGGCATCGGCGGAGAGCTCCGCGACGGACCGGGTCTCCGACCGGCAGAGGGTGAGCAGGGCTCGGTGCTCGGGACCGAGCAGGGATTCCTCGGAGCCGTCCGGTGCGTTCTCGTCGAAGGTGACGAGTGCTATCAGATCGAACTTCACGCCGGTGGGGCCCGGTTCGGTCCGGCCGCCCGTCACGGCGTACGGGCGGACCAGTGGGCCGGCTTCGGCGTCGTACCACTGGCTGCCCGGACGTGTGTGCGGGCCCGGGGTGCGCGGGATGCCTCCCGGGCCCTCGTCGGTCATGGACACGGCCGTCTCCGCCCTCTCAGCCGACAGCCGACGGGGGTGCGGTGAACCGCGGCGGGGTACGCAGATGCTCACCCACCCGTTTGACGAGCCGGGCCATCTCGTAGGCGACCAGTCCGATATCGGCGAAGGCCGTGCTGAGCACGGCGAGGCAGGATCCATCGCCCGCTGCCGCGACGAACAGAAAGCCCTCATCCATCTCGACCATGGTCTGGCGTACGTTCCCGGCCCGGAAATGGCGCCCCGCGCCCTTGGCCAGGCTATGGAATCCGGAGGCCACGGCGGCCAGATGCTCGGCGTCCTCGCGGATCAGGGCGCTGGAGGCGCCCGCCGCGAGGCCGTCGCCGGAGAGAACGACGGCGTGGCGGACCTCGCCGACCCGTGTCACCAGATCGTCCAGCAGCCAGTCGAGTTCGCCCGAGGCTTGGCGTACCCCGGTCCTCTCGTTCGCGATCATGCATGGTCTCCTTCGCTGCGTGGACGGGGGCAGGTGGTGCCCGGGCGGGTCGATGATGAGCCGGGGGCGGTGCCGCCACCGCGCACCCAGCCGTTGCGGTAGGCGGTCGCGCGGTCCCGGGCCTGCTCGGGGGTGCACTCCAGGGGGCAGTCCTTGTCGTTCGGGTCGCCGTGTGGCAATTCGTCGCGGCGGGGCTCCTCGCGCAGTTGCGGAACGAGGCTGGCCTGCCGCACACGGCGCGGCAGGGTGCCGTCGTCGGGCTGCTCTTCCGAGTGGGCCTCGGCCTTGTGCTTGTCCGTACCGCCCGGACGCCCGTGCAGCGAGGTGACCGCGGCAGCGGGCTGCATGCGGGACTCGAGCGCGGGTACCGGTACCGGCGCCGGGAAGGCGGTGGTCCGCGGTCTCACCGCACGGGGGCCGGGTCCAGGTCCGAAGGGCGGACGGTCCCGGTCGTCCTGGCGCTCGACCGAGGTGTTCCCCGGCGCGGCGGACGCCTCGGCCGCCGGAAATGCGGTCTGCAGCAGTGCCGTTGGCAGCAGAACCACCGCGGTCGTCCCGCCGTACGCGGAGGTGCGCAGCTGAACCTTGATGTGGTGGCGTACGGAGAGCCGGCTGACGACGAAGAGGCCGAGCCGGTCGCTGTCGAAGAGGTCGAGCGCCTCCGCCTGTTCGATGCGCCGGTTTGCCTCGCCGAGGAGTTCGTTGCCCATGCCCAGGCCGCGGTCCTCGATCTCCAGGGCGTAGCCGTTGCCCACGGGCTCGCCGCTGATGCACACCTTGGTGTGGGGTGGTGAGAACTGTGCCGCGTTCTCGATGAGTTCGGCCAGCAGGTGGGTGAGGTCGGCGATGGCTGTGCCCTTCACCGCGGCGTCGGGCAATTGCCGTACCTCCACGCGGGCGTAGTCCTCGATCTCGGAGACGGCGGCGCGCACGACGTTGGTCAGCGGTACGGGCATCCGCCAGGCCCGTCCCGGCGCCGCCCCGGACAGGATGATCAGACTCTCGGCGTGCCGTCGCATCCGGGTGGTGAGGTGGTCGAGCCGGAAGAGATCGCTCAGCTCGCCGGGGTCGTCGGCGCGGCGTTCCATGCTGTCGAGGAGGTTGAGCTGACGGTGGACCAGCACCTGGCTGCGCCGGGCGAGGTTGACGAAGACTCCGGAGATGCCGTCGGCGAGTTCGGCCCGTTCGACGGCGGCGCTGAGGGCTGCCCGGTGCACTGTGCCGAGTGCCTCGCCGACCTGGCCGATCTCGTCGTGGGTGGTGCAGCCCTGCGGGGCCTCGGCCCCGATGTCGAGTTCCTCGCCCGCACGTAGCCGTTGCATGGCGCGGGGCAGTTTGCGGCGGGCGATCTCCAGGGCGCTGTTGCGGAGGCTGACGAGTTCGACGACGAGTCCGCGGCCGATGCGCACGGAGATCACCAGTGAGGCGGCGACGGCGACGCAGCCGAAGAGCACTGCGGCTCCCGACGGGCTGAACAGTCCTCGGGCGAGCGGATTCGCCCGGTCGGCGGCGCGTTGACCGGCGGTGGTATCGATGGTGCGCAGCTCGCTCCGTACGCGGTCCGCTGCTCGTTCCCAGTCCGTGGCGGGCACTGCCTGCGCGGCATCGCGACCGGCGGGCGCGGCGAGCACCTCGTCCTCAGCTGCCTGGATCTGGCGGTAGGCATCCCCGGCGGTGAACCTTTGCCAGGCGGCCCGCTCGGTGGCGGGCAGATCTGCGCCCGCGGTCTCCGTGAAGTTCCTTCGGGAATCCACCGCTCCGGTGAACAGGCGCAGTTGGCCGCGCTTGAGCGTTCCGGTGCGAGCGGCCGTGGCCAGCAGTGCGTCCTCGCGGGCCAGCATCTCGTCGGCGCGGGAGAGTTCGAGCAGGACGCGGGCGTCGGAGCCGAGTGCGTCGTCCTGGATCCCGGTGAGGCCGCCGCAGACGCCGAAGGCCGCGGAGACGGCCGCAGTGTACTGGTCGTACACGGCGTTCTCGTCGCCCGCATCGCTCCTGTCGGCGCGCAGTCGGTGGGTGAGGCCCAGGAACCGGTCGAGCCGGCCGGCGACGGTGGGCGGGAGGTTGCCGGTGTCGGCGATGGTGTGGCCGCTGTCGAGGCGCAGGGCGGCGAGCGCGGTGTCGGTGCGCTTGCTCCGGCGCTCCAGTTCGGCTGCCTGGGCGCTGCTGGGGGCCGCGGACTGAAGCATGGCCGCCCGGCGCTCGCTCTGGAGTGCCGCGACAGCGGTGGATATGGGGGCCCGGACCTCGTCGTCGACCTGTTGCAACTGGCGCAGCCGTGCCACGTCCTGGGCGGTGGTGACCGTGGCGAAACCCCAGAGGGCGAGCAGCGAGACGACCGGCACCATCAGCAGCGAGATGATCTTGGCGCGCACAGTCCTGGGCCGCAGCGTCCACCGTCCGCGCGGCACGGATGTGTCGGGTGTCAGCAGCGGCCTCACGTCGTGCTCGGCGCTCTCGTCGGCCGGCGGGCCCGCGTGCGCGCGGCGTCCGCGCGTCGGTGGGGCGGTGGGCCGGGCGGTCGCGGTCGCACCGGTTTCCGGGGTCGTGCGGGGTGGGCGCATGGCCTCCTCGTTCCGGGTGTGGAGCTGAATATGTCGCAGGTGCCGGTCGGCCGGGTGCAGGGGCGTCAGGGCGTGGTGGCGGGCGATACGTCGTGGTCACTCACGTCGCCGCGTCGTGCCCGGAAGACTGGCCCGCGCTCCGTGAATCCCTGTTGTGCGACCGCGGATGAGTCCGTTTCGGTGGGTCCGGTGCGTTCGGCGAAGACGTAGGCGGCGCGTTCCCTGGCCGTCGGGGAGAGCGCCACGAACGCCGAGGTAAGAAAGAGGTACGAGCCCAGGCCGACGGCCAGGGGAAAGATGAACTGCATGGTCGTGGCCCCGGAAAGTTCCCTTCCGGAGGGCGCGACGTGCACGGAGACCGCCAGCATTCCGGTGTAGTGCATGCTGCTGACCGCCGCCCCCATGACGAGGGAAGCCAGCGCGACGGCTCGGGGTGACTTGATGTTGAGCGCCGCCCACAGCGCCGCCGTGGCGGCCACGACAGCGATTGCGACGGAGAGTGCGACCCGCAGCGGGTCGTAGTGGATCGTGCCGTGCAGACGGAGTGCCGCCATGCCGAGGTAGTGCATGCTGGCGACACCGAGTCCGGTGGCGAACCCGCCGAGCAGCAGCGCCCTTGTCCGGTCGCGGCTGTAGCCGACGGCAAAGACGCCGCCGCCGACCACCACCATGGCGTCGAGCAAGCTGAGCAGGGTGAGCGGCACGTCGTAGCGGATATCGGTGCCGGTCACGCCGAAGCCGAGCATCGCAACGAAGTGCATCGTCCAGATGCCCGAGCCGATGGCGGATGCGGCCGTGATCAGCCAGTTGCGGCGCGAACGTCCGGCTGTGTCGAGTGCCCGCACGGTGCAGCTCAGTCCGAGTGCCGCGCCGATGCATGCCATCGCGTACGACAGCGCAGGTGTCAGCCAGCCGAAGGTGGCGTGGTCCAGGTGTCCCATGGATCGGGGACGCTAGTCGCGAGGCGGGCGCGCGCCCGGGGCGCATTTCGAAAGCTGCTGAAATATGACAGAGAGATGTTCCCGAACGATCACGCAGTGCTCGAACATGCACCCCATTTCCCGATGTTTCGCTCCGGTGGCAACTACGCGATCATGTCTGTGTGACTCCTCCCCGCCCTGGAGGACGGGGCTTCTCGCTATGCCCCGCAGCGTCGACTCCCTCGCGCTGGGCCCCGGTGACGCAGTACTGGACGCCGACTGCGGTACGGGACGGGCGCTGCCCGCCCTGCGCGCGGCCGTGGGACCGCGGGGCACGGTTCTGGGCGTGGACCTCACAGCGGCGATGCTGGAGTCGGCGGTACAGGCGGGACGCGACCGGAGCGGAGCGCTGCTCCTCGCCGATGTCGCCCGCCTGCCCCTGAGACCGCAGTCGCTCGACGCGGTGTTCGCGGCTGGGCCGATCTCCCATCTCTCGCATCCCGGACCGGACCTGGCGGAGTTGACGCGGGTGGTGCGGCAGGGCGGGCAGCTGGCCCTCTTCCACCCCATCGGTCGGGCCGCCCTGGCCGCGCGCCACGGCCGCCGGATCACGGACGACGACCTGCGTGCCGAGCACAACCTCCGCCCGCTGCTGGCGCGTTCGGGCTGGCGGCTCGAGTCGTACACGGATGAGGACGACCGGTTCCTCGCCCTGCCGTACGGACGCTCTGACCTACGAGCGCTCCCCCGCACCTGCTCACTCGGCCGGAGCGCCGGGGCGTCGCTCGTGCGGGACCGGACAGCCGCGGATACCCGGGGTGGGGAACGTACCGAGCCCGGAAACCTCGTAGCCGTCCGGGTAGCCCTTGATCTCCGGGTTCTGCCGGGCGAAGTGCGGGGTGGTACGGGGCGGCAACAGTCGCACGGCTCGTGCCCTCAGGCGCAGAGCGAGGCGGGTGAGGTTTCGGGCCGCGGAGCCCGGGCGTTCGTAGCGGAATGCCCGCAGCAGCGAATCATCGAGCAGCGCGAGGGCGGCCTTCCGCGCGACGGGAGCGAAGGGGCGCGGATACCAGGAGCCCATCAGGTCCAGCGTGGCGTCGGAGACGCGGCGTCCCCCTTCGTCCCAGCCGAAGTGCTCGGCCTCATAGGTGTCGAGGGTGCGCTCGAAGTCCTCGTACGTCTCCGGCAGGTCCTTGATGCCCATATGGGCACCCAGGGTCCGGTAATAGGCGGCGCACGCCCGGAGTTCGTGGTCGGACAGCCGGCGCCAGCCGTAGCTGTCCAGCCACCGCTTCGGGGTGACGACGAAGGTGCACAGCACATAGCGCATGTCGTCGTTGCTGATGTCGTAGCTGCGGTGCATCTGATTGATCCGGCGGATGGCCGTGCGCCCCGGGTCGCTCTCGAAGCCGTGCTCCACGACCGTGTCGAGGAGCAGTGCGGTGTCGTCGTAGCGCTTCTGCGAACGGTCCGCCAGTTCAGCTGTCTCTGCGAGGAGTCGACCAATGCTGGGGACTGCATAGGTGCGATACAGGGCCAGTTCGAGAGCGCGGGTCATGTCCCAGGGAAACTCGTAGGTTGCCGTGATCCGGTAGATTCGGAGGAAGTCCCGTTCCGGATCGAGACGCTGAATCTCCTTCAGCCGTTCGTACCGCTTCACCGCGCTGCCCCCCTTTTCTCGGTCGAAGGTCCAACTCTACGTCGACGGGGAAGACCGTCAGTGTGGACGAGCACGTCATGCGTTCACGGTTCCTCGGAAGGACGGTTTCCATGATCGACATAATCGGCAGCCTGCGGAAAGTTGTCTCCTCCGACCGGAAGGGCGCACGGTCAGCAGCACCTCTCAGGGAAGACCGGCACAAGCAGCACAATCTGTTCGAGGCGGCAGCCACCTATGTCTCGGCATCCGTGGAGGACGATCAGGCGCGGATCGACGAGGTGAGCGGCTGGGTGTCGCCCGAGGCGCTCTCCTTCGGTGTCAGCGAGCTGGCCTGCCGGGCCGTCATCGCACTGGCCCGCGAGCGCGGCGAGTCGCCGCAGACAGTGGCCCGCACGCTGCTCGGCCTGCCCGCCGACTGAGGCCCGCCGTCCGCCGGACCACGGCCCACGTCTTCCCCCTCGTCCGGGACCACGTCTTCCCTTGTCAGGGCCTCGACGAGCGGGTTACCGACTCGTTAAGGTGCGCCGACGGACAACCATGACGGACGAGGAGGGTGCCGTGGCCGGGACGAGCGACACAGTCGCCGACGACGACGCACTGTATGTGCTCACCGCGGTGCTGCTGACACCTGCGCAGTTCCCGAGCGTGCTCGGTGACGACTACCCTGCCGCGTGTGCGGCGCTCGCCCTCGAACCGTACGACGAGGGATACGGGCTGGTCCTCGGCCAGGACGGCGGTGGTGCGCGCTGGACCGTCGTCGTCGAGGACGTGTCGCTGGTCGCTGTCGCGATCGCGGCCTGGGACTGCGGAATGGAGTACGACCTCTCTCCCGACGACCGTTCGGTGGTCTGCGCGCTGCCCGGCTGGCCCCTCGCGGTGGGGGTCGCCGCTCCGGGAGTGTCCGCCCCGCACGATCCGCTGCCGGACCCGGAGGCCGAGGGCACCGATCCGGCGCCGCTGGCCCCGCCCGACACGGATTCGTGGGGCCCGGCCCAGCGGCGCATGGGTGCGGACGAGATAGCACACCAGTGGGCGGTTTGGCGCGAGCAGATCGACGACGAGACGGCCCTCATCACTCCGGGCGGGGCGGACGGTGCCGGGGGCGACGACGTCGACGTCGAGAAGGACGGTGCCGTTGCCGAGCCCGGGGGCGAGGACCAGCACGACGACGAGCTCAACGCTGCAGCCAAGGTTGAACCTAAAGCTGAGGTAGACGTCGAGGCCGACTCTGCGGCTGGAGGTGCGGGCGACGCCGAGACGGGAGCCGAGGCCGAGAGCGACGGGTCCGACGCCACCGCCGAGAACCCCGTGAAGGACACACCGTCCGGAGTGCACCCCGGTGTGCGGCGGGCGCTCGCGGAGGCACGTGCCTATGTGGACACCCCGCCGCCGCCCGGCCGCGTCCGGTCCTCCTTCGCCACGGGCGACGCTCGAATGCTGCGCGCCGACGGCCCCGGCTGGTCGCTGGTCGCCAGGACCGACGACATCGCCTTCATCCTGCTGGACGAGGAACCGGGCGAGGTGCTGCCGGTCGGGCGCGGCACGCGACTGCCCGGCCTGTTGAAGGCACTGGACGCGCTCGCAGTACGGCCTAGCTGAGCGCGGCTGTCGGTACTCGGCAGCAGACCGACGGTCGACCACCGACCACCCGGCCGAAGTCGCGGTCCAGCCACGTCTCAGACGCGATCCGGACTACACGCGCTCCAGCGCCCGATGCGGCCCGACGGGCAGCTCGACCTCGATCGGGTCGCCCGGCCGGACGGCTCCGCCGACCGTGACGATGCCCGTGATCCCGGCCTTGCGCACGATCCGGCCCGCCTCGTCCCGGCCGACGACCCGCTTGAGGAGCCCGTCCTGGAAGTTGTCGATCTGGAGGCATGGGTTGCGCAGGCCGGTGACCTCGACAACCGCCTCGCCGCCGAGGTACAGCAGAGTGCCGACGGGCAGGGCGAGGAGATCGACACCGTTGGTGGTGACGTTCTCTCCGAGATCGCCCGGGGCGACCTCGAACCCCGCTGCCCGCAATTCGCCGAACAGTTCCTCGTGTATGAGGTGGACCTGGCGCAGATTCGGCTGGGTGGGATCCTGTGCGACGCGGGACCGGTGCTTGACCGTGACTCCCGCGTGCACATCTCCCTCCACACCGAGCCCGGCCAGCAGGGTGACACTCCGGCGGTTCGGCTTGGTGAAGGAATACTCCTCGTTACTGCTCACCACGGTCACTGTCCCGCTCACTGCGGAGCCCCCTGTTTCAGCATGTGGTCAGCGGCCTATTTCCTTGCGGGTGATCCTGCGGAGCCTGCGTCGCTGACTGGGATCCAGCAGCAGATACGCGACCGCCGGAACTCCGATCAGGACCAGCAGCGACAGCCAGAATCCGATGAACGGCATCAGGATGACTGCCGCAACGACTCCCCCGATGGCGATCTTTGCGCTGTTCGACATCGTCCACGCCTCCTTCGCGGCCCGAGGCCGCTCCTGCTGTGAGAACGCCTGTGCCCGCCCATCGGTTCCAGCCCGCCGAAATCCTCACCTGAGGGGTTCACCGACCTCGTGCATGTGCTGGAGTGCCTGCCGGTAGGACTCGATCAGTCCGGTCTCCGTGTACGGCATGCCGAGCGCCTCGCAGTGGGCGCGCACCATGGGCTGTGCCAGTCGCAGATGCGGTCGGGGCATGCTCGGGAAGAGGTGGTGCTCGATCTGGTAGTTGAGCCCGCCCAGGAACCAGTCGGTGAGGACGCCGCCGCGTACGTTGCGCGAGGTGAGTACCTGACGCTGGAGGTGGCCCCAGCGGTCGCCGTCGGGATCGGGCATCTCCATGCCCTTGTGGTTCGGTGCGAAGGCCATGCCCAGGTGGAGCCCGAACAGCGCATGGTGCAACAGCGCGAAGACGACTGCCTTCCCCGGGGACATGACAGTGAGCAGCAGTGTTGCGTAGAGACCGAGGTGAGCGACCAGGAGCAGTGCCGAGAGGGTGCGTTCCCGGGCGGGCTGCTGCCGCAGGTACTGGAAGCCGGAGATCTTGAGCGCGATGCCTTCGAGGAGCAGCATCGGGAAGAACAGCCGGGCCTGGTTACGGGTGAGCCAGCGGGCGAAGCCTTCGCGCTGGGCAGCCTGCTTCTGGGTCCAGACCAGGGCGCCGACGCCGACGTCCGGGTCCTTGTCGATGTGATTGGGGTTGGCGTGGTGGCGTACGTGCTTGTCGTTCCACCATGCCTCGTTCATGCCGAGCAGCAGGTTGGCGTGCACCAGGCCGATGGCCCGGCTCGCCCTGCGGTCGCCGGTTATCTGGGCGTGTCCGGCGTCGTGTCCGACGAACGCGGTGCGGGACCAGAAGATCGCCAGTGGCAATGCGAGCAGCAGGGTCCACCAGGTGTTGCCGAGGAGGAACATGCCGGTCAGCACGGCACCCAGTGCGACCAGGTTGGTGGCGATGCCCATCGCGTACCAGCCGGTGCGCCGCTCCAGGAGTCCCTGCTCCTTGACCGCGCGCAGGAGGGGCGCGAAGTCGCTTCCCTGGCTCTGGGCGATTCCGGCACTGTCGGCACTTACAGCAGTTCCCGCACCGTCACGGGTGCCTTCCACGACGGTGGCTACGGCCTGGGGCATTGGGACTCCGGTCTCTGGAAAGCTGCACTGACCTGTAGAAACGTACGGTGACCAGAGGTGTGGCAACCATGGCGCCACCACCCGGGACTTCCGGGGGTAAACCCCCTTCCCCCAGGGGGGTGCTGGCTACACCCCCGGGCGCGACGCGCAGTCGTGCCCGGCGGCCGAGCGGGGCGGCCGAGCCATCCGAAAGTGGGATAGATCACAGCGATTCCGCTCACGGGGGTGCGCATCGGTGGAGTACCCTCGGCGACCCGACCCAACTAGTCAAATTTGAGGAATTCGGCATCGCTGTGCACAGGCTCCCTGCGGCAACGCTCTCCGAGATCTCCGCACTCTCCAGCTGCTCCGTGGTCTTCCTGCCCGCGGATCCCTCCCGTGCCGGCCGTATCGCCTTCTGGCGTCCGGACGGCAGCAGTCCGCCCGATGGTCCCGGTTCCGTCGAGGAGCTGACCGTCGTCGGCGCCGACGCGCGAACGTACGCCGTACCGGCGCTGCTGCTTCCGGTCCGGGACGCGTTGCCCGTGCTGACGCGGGCACGGGCCTCGGCGCATGCCTCCGGCGCCGCCGCGTTCTGGGGTGCCGCCGCGCTCCTCGCTCTGCAACTCGCCGCCCGTGGCTTGCTGTTGCCAGGGCTGAGTGCGACGGATCACGATGCCTGGCGGGCCGGGCCGCTGACCGCCGACGATCAGTCGCGGATCCGTACGCTCGCGGCCTCGATGCCGCCGCTGGCCCACGCGGTGCCGCTCGACGCAACCGCGCAGCCCGTGCTGCTGCCCGATCCCGAGCTGCTGCTGCGCGCGTTCCTCGACGCGGTGGCGGACGGCCTGCCACGCACCCCCGCCGCGGCCTTCGCCACCGGCGGCCCGGCGTTCGCCGTCGACGCACCACAGCATCTGCCCGGTCAACGGGCCTGGGCCACCGATGTCGCGGCCGGGCACGATGCGGGCGTCCGGCTCTCGCTGCGGGTGGAGGTGTCCGGGCTGACAGCCCCGGGCGAGGACGACGAGACGACCGCCGGGCCGTCCTTCCGTGCTGTTCTGCAGATCCACAGCGTCAGCGATCCGGCGCTGGTGGCCGATGCCGCCGAGGTCTGGGCGGGGTCCGCGCCGACCGCTGCCGCCTTCGGCCCCCGGGCCCGGATGGATGTCCTTCTGGCGCTGCGCCGAGCCGCCCGTGCCTGGCCACCACTGACTCCGCTGTTGTCGGCCGCAGTGCCCGACTCCATCGAACCGGCCGACGAAGAGCTGGGCGAACTCCTCGGTCCCGCCGGACGGGCACTCGCCGCGACCGGGGTCCAGGTCCACTGGCCCAGGGCTCTGGCCCGCAAGCTCACCGCACGTGCGGTGATCGGTCCGCCCGACGACGGGGACAGTCAGGAACACCAGGGGTTCGTCCGCACCGGCTCGGACACGCCGCCGCTCCTGTCGGCCGATGCGCTGCTGACGTTCAACTGGTGGTTCGCGCTGGGCGACCAGAAGCTCAGCCGCGCCGAGCTGGACCGCCTGGCCGAGGCCAACAGGCCGGTGGTGCGGCTGCGCGACCAGTGGGTGCTGATCGACCCCGAGGAGGCACAGCGCGCCCGCGAGACCCAGGACCGCAAGGTCACTCCGATCGATGCGCTCGGAGCCGTACTGACCGGTTCCACCGAGGTCGACGGCCGTCGGGTCGGCGTCCGGGCCACCGGCTGGCTGGAGCAACTGCGCCGCCGGTTGGCCGACCCGGAGTCCGGCGGGCAGCAGGGTGGGCAGCAGACGGTCGGTCAGCCCCCTGCGCTCACCGCCACACTGCGCGACTACCAGCTGCGCGGCCTGAACTGGCTGCACACCATGACTTCGCTCGGCCTCGGTGGATGTCTCGCCGACGACATGGGGCTCGGCAAGACCATCACACTCATCGCTCTGCATCTGCACCGTCAGAGCATCGAATCGGCCGCAGGGCCGACGCTCGTGGTCTGCCCGACCTCGCTCATGGGGAACTGGCAGCGGGAGATCGAGAAGTTCGCGCCCGGTACGCCGGTACGCCGCTTCCACGGCGGATCGCGCAGCCTGGCCGACCTGGTGGACGGAGAGTTCGTCCTCACCACGTACGGCACGATGCGGCTGGACGCGGCGAAGCTCGCGGAAATCCGGTGGGGCATGGTGGTCGCTGACGAGGCGCAGCACGTCAAGAACCCGTACTCGGCAACGGCCAAGCAGCTGCGGACAATCGGCGCACAGGCACGTGTAGCGCTCACCGGCACCCCTGTGGAGAACAACCTGTCCGAGCTGTGGGCGATCCTCGACTGGACGACGCCCGGCCTGCTGGGCCGGCTCGGCACCTTCCGCACCCGCTATGCGCGCACCGCGGAGGGTGGCGACCCGGCGGCGGCCGAGCGGCTCGCCGCGCTGGTGCGGCCGTTCCTGCTGCGACGTCGCAAATCGGATCCGGGCATCGCCCCCGAGCTGCCGCCGAAGACCGAGACCGACCGCACGGTGTCCCTGACGGCGGAACAGACGGGGCTGTACGAAGCGGTGGTGCGGGAGACGCTGGCCGCGATCTCCGGCGCCGACGGCTTCGCCCGGCGCGGCCTTGTCGTGAAGCTGCTGACGGCCCTGAAGCAGATCTGCAACCATCCGGCGCAGTACCTCAAGGAGAAGGAGCCTCGGACCGAGGACCGCTCGGGAAAGGTGGAGCTGCTGGACGAGTTGCTCGACACGATCCTGACGGAGGACGCGAGTGTGCTCGTGTTCACCCAGTACGTGCAGATGGCCCGGCTGCTCGAACAGCATCTGGCGGCGCGCGGGGTGCGCACGCAGTTCCTGCACGGCGGTACACCGGTCGCGGAGCGGGAGGCGATGGTGAACCGCTTCCAGGCGGGCGAGGCCCCGGTCTTCCTGCTCTCACTGAAGGCGGCGGGCACCGGACTCAATCTCACCCGGGCGGGCCATGTCGTGCACTTCGACCGGTGGTGGAACCCGGCGGTGGAGGCACAGGCCACTGACCGCGCGTACCGGATCGGGCAGACCCAGCCGGTACAGGTGCACCGGCTGATCGCGGAGGGCACCATCGAGGACCGGATCGCCGACATGCTGGCCCGCAAGCAGGGGCTGGCGGACGCGGTGCTCGGCTCGGGCGAGGCGGCACTGACCGAACTGACGGATGCGGAACTGGCCGATCTGGTAGAGCTGCGAGGGGGCACGCGATGAGCGACGAGTACGACAGCGGGAGATACGACCGTGAAGGTTACGAAGGCGACGGGAGCGATGCCCCGGCGCCGGTACAGGAACGTACCTTCGCCGCGCTGCCGCCCGCGCATGGCCGCGGCTTCGCGGAGTCCTGGTGGGGCCGGGCGTGGCTGAAGGCTCTGGAGGACACCGCGTTGGACGGCGAACAGCTCAAGAAGGGGCGGAGGTTCGCCCGCGAGGGCCGGGTCGGTGCGGTTTCCGTGCGGCCCGGCCGGATCACCGCGGTCGTCCGGGACCGGGACTCGTCCACGTACCGAAGTGATGTGCTCCTCCAGGAGCTGAACGAGGCGGAGTGGGAACGGTTCCTGGACATGGCCGTCGACAGAGCGGGGCACATTGCGGCGCTTCTCGACCGCGAGATGCCGCCGCACCTGGTGGAGGACGCTGCGGCGGCAGGTGTGGAACTGCTGCCGGGGATCGGCGATCTGGACCCGGAGTGCACCTGCGAAGCGTGGGACCACTGCCCGCACACCGCTGCCCTGTGCTACCAGGTGGCGCGGCTCCTGGATCAGGATCCGTTCGTCCTGCTGCTCATGCGCGGGCGCGGCAAGAGGCGGCTCCTGGACGAACTCCAGGTGCGCATCGCGGCCCGCGCCAAGGGGCACGGGCCGTCCGGCCCTGCCGCCCTCTCCGACGGGCACGATGCCGTCGGCACCAAGGCGAAGGACCGCGGCGTACGGGCGGACGAGGCGTTCGCCTCGCGCGACATCCTGCCCCCGCTGCCCGCTCCCCCGCCGCTGCCCGCGGAGCCCGGTCCTGCGCCGTCGCTGGACACGGAGACCCAACCGCAATCCGGCGTCGATCCGGCGGTACTGGAGTTGCTGGCGACGGACAGTGCGGCGCGCGCCCACCGGATGCTGGCGGACGCTCTCTCCCCCGGCCATGAACAGCATCCGCTGCCGACCGGTCTGACCCCGCAGCAGGATGCCGTGCGGCTGGTCGCGAACACCCGGCCCGAACCCTGGATCGCGACGCGGCTGGCAGCCGGATCGGGGCGGCCGCGAGCCGAACTCGACGCGGCGGTGCGTGCCTGGCAGTACGGCGGGGCGGCTGCGCTCACCGTGCTGGATCAGGACTGGACGCCGGATCCGGAGTCTCTGGCCAGGGCCCGGGCCCGGCTCGCCGAGGCGTGGGAGGAGGGAGAGCAGCCCTGGCTGCGGTGGGCGGGCAATCGCTGGACAGCTGTCGAAGACGGTGTACAGCTGCGGTACGGGCGGGACGGGCGCTGGTGGCCGTACCGCAAGGAGAGCGGGCGCTGGGTTCCGGCAGGTCCGGCGGATGACGATCCGGCGGCGGCGCTGGCAGGCTCAAGCGTGTCGGACGACTGAGGTCATCATCGGGGCCGATCGGCGGCGAACGGGCGGGGGCCGGGCAGGACGTCCGGCCCCCGCCCGTCGTCACGTTCCGCCCTTGCGTTCAATTCGATGTGACTGTGTATCGAGGGAGAGGTCGGAGCCTGGTGGCCGCACGGGCTGTTTGCCCCTCAGGATGCCTCATGGCCAAGCGTGTTGTCCGCCGTCATCCTGCCGTCGGCCTGCCGCTCGCCCTGCTCGAAGACGCCCCTCCTGGAGCCTCCCCGCAGCCTGTCGAGCCCGACGGCCGGCGGTCGGCGCCGACGGCGGCGACACCGTCCAGGCTCTCCCGGTCGTTGAGCCCGCGTTCCCCGCTCGCCATCCCCGCACCCGGTTTCTCTCGGCAACCCGGGCCCTGTGCCGGGGTCGTCCGCGTCCGTGATCCGGCGGCTTACCCCGCGCACACACCCGGATTCGGCCTCCTGCCATCTTCCGCCACTCACGCGACGCCCGTACGGTAGGGCGCGCGAGACGCTCGGCCGTACATCGGCGAACACCTTCCGGTCATCGGACAAAGGGAGCCACGGGGTGTCGGGGGATTCGAGCAGCGGTCTGTTACGCGATGCCATCGGGCTGCGCGAAGTCCTCTTCCAGAGCATCACGGCGATGGCGCCGGCCGCCGCCATCGCCGCGTCCATTCCGGCCGGAGCCGCGTTCGCGGGCGGCAGTCTGCCGCTGTCCGTGGTGGTGGCACTGGTTGCCTGCCTGTTCACCGCGTCGTGCGTCGCGGAGCTGGCGCGCCATCTGCCGGCTGCCGGTTCGGTAGCCACCTACTCGGCGCAGGGGCTGCATCCGGCCATCGGCTTTCTCGTCGGGTGGGGCTATGTCTTCGTCGAAGCGCTGGTGCCCGCGCTGTTGCTTCTTCAGCTCGGCTTCACCACGGCGGGCACCCTGCACCAGGAGTGGTCGTCCTACCCGGCGGACCTGTGGTGGCCGTGGTCGCTGCTGGGCGCGGTGATCATCGCGCTCGCCGGGTATTTCGGAGTACGGGCCTCCGCCCGGTTCGGAACCGTGCTCGGCATCTTCGAGGTGCTCGTCTTCGTCGCCTTCGCCGTACTGCTCATCGGGCACGCAGGCTCGGGCAACACCCTGTCGGTGTTCGGCACTTCGCACACCGCGGACGGCTTCGGCGGCATCAGCGGTATTTTCGCCGGTTCGGTCTACACCGTGCTGGCCTTCGCGGGCTTCGAGGCCGCGGCGCCACTCGCCGAGGAGACGAAGAACCCGCGGCGCACGATGCGGCGTGCGGTGCTCGGCGCGGCACTCTCCATCGGCCTGGTGTACGTCCTCACCACCTATGCGATGTCCGTGTACTTCGGGCCCGACAGGTTCGCCGGATTCGGCGCTTCGGGCGCGGCGTCGTGGGAAGGCGTGGCTCGCGCCTCGTTCGGGCTGTTCTGGGTGCTGCTCTTCCTCGCGGTGGTCAACTCGACCGTGGCCAACGCCAATGCGTGCGCCAGTGTGTCGACCCGGACGGCGTTCGCCCTCGGCCGCATCGGGGTGTTCCCGCAGGCCTTCGCGCGGCTTCATCCACGGCGCCGCTCCCCCGTCACCGGAGTGGCCGTGCAGTTCCTGATCGCGGTCGGCGCGGCGCTCGGGCTGGGTTTCGCCTACGACCCGGTGACCGCGTTCGTGCTGCTGGCAACCGTGATCGTGACGGTGATCACCGGTGTGTACATCGTCGTGAATCTGGCCTGCGCCGGGTACTTCCTGCGCCGGCGGTGCGACGCGTTCAACCCCGTGCTCCATCTGCTCTTCCCGGGACTCGGCATCGCGGCGTTCGTCCCCGCGCTGCTGACGGCCGCCGGGATTCCGGCCTTCGACTTCGTCTCCGAGCTGAGTGCGCCCGCCTCGTACGCCGGCCCGGTCGTCGGTGTCTGGATGCTGATCGGGATCGTTGTACTGGCGGTGCTGCTGCGCAGACATCCGGAGCGGGTGGCACAGACCGGACGGATCCATCTTGACGACGCCCCGGAGCCGGCCGGGGAACCCGAGACAGGAGCAGTGCAGCGATGAACGACCCCCGAATCCTGACCGTCCGCCCCAAGGAGGGCGAGTACGCCTGGACCTTCGGCGGAGCGGCGCCGGTCGCCCGTATCGAGCCGGGGACGTTCCTCGATGTGTACACGGAGGACTGCTTCGCCGGCCGGGTGCGCTCCGAGAAGGACCTGGTCTCCGAGGTCTGCGAATTCCCCTTCCTCAACCCGCAGACCGGCCCCTTCCATGTGGTGGGTGCGGAGCCCGGCGACACCGTCGCGGTGCATTTCGTGTCCGTCGAACCGGCCAGGGACTGGGCCGCCTCGACTACCGTGCCTCTTTTCGGGGCGCTCACCTCCACGCACACCACGGCGTCACTGCAGGCTCCGCTGCCCGAGGTGGTGTGGATGTGGCAGCTCGACCGGGCGCGCCGCACCTGTCTGTTCAGCGCCCGGGACAGTGACATCCAGGTGGAGCTGCCGATGGATCCGATGCACGGCACGGTCGGGGTGGCGCCGGCCAATCTGGAGGTACGCTCCGCGCTGGTTCCCGACGCGCACGGCGGGAACATGGACACACCCGAGATGAGGGCGGGCGTCACCTGTTATCTGGGCGTCAACGTCGAGGGTGCACTGCTGAGCCTCGGGGACGGTCATGCCCGTCAGGGCGAGGGCGAGACCTGCGGGGTCGCCGTGGAGTGCGCGATGAACACGGTGGTGCTGGTCGAGCTGCTGAAGGGTGTCACGACACCGTGGCCGCGGATCGAGTCCGACACTCATCTGATGTCGACCGGCTCCGCCCGTCCGCTCGAAGACGCCTTCCGTATCTCGCAGTTGGACCTGGTGCAGTGGCTGGCGCGCGATTACGGCCTGTCCGAACTCGATGCCTATCAGCTGGTCAGCCAGGCCGGTGAGGCGCCGTTGGCCAATGTGTGCGACACCAACTACACCTGTGTGGCGAAGATCCGCAAAAAGTGGCTGCCCGCAGGCGATCCCCATCGCGGACTCCACCGTCATCTGCGGGAGACTGCGACACTGCTGTCCAGCCCCTGACCACCTTCCCCCACTGGAGTGTTCATGCACCGCAGAAGGATCCTTCAGGGCGCCGCCGCGACGGCGGCCGCCGCGCTGATCCCGGCCTCCGCCCGCGCCGCGGCTTCCACGGCGGCAGGCGACACCGACTATCCGCTCGCCCACTGGACACCCGCGTCCACGTCCAACTACACCGCGTCGACCCGCCCTTCGGCCTATCCCATCCAGTACGTGATCATCCATGTCACCCAGGAGACGTTTCCGAACACGATCGGGATCTTCCAGAATCCGGCGAAACAGGTCTCCGCGCACTATGTGGTGCGCTCGGCGGACGGCTATGTCGCCCAGTGCGTCCGGGAGCAGAACATCGCCTGGCATGCGGGCAACTGGGACTACAACACGCGCAGCATCGGCATCGAGCACGAGGGCTGGGTGGACCAGCCCGCGTACTTCACCAACGCCATGTACGAGAGGTCGGCGCTGCTGACCGCCTCGGTCTGCGACCGTTACAGCATCCCCAAGGACCGTGCGCACATCCTCGGCCATGCCCAGGTCCCGGGCACCGACCACACCGATCCCGGCCCGAACTGGGACTGGGTGCGCTACATCCGTCTCGTAAATCTCTACTCAGCCGGCTGACGCCCCTTCGCCGCCGCGTCCGATTGCTCTCCGCACCATGGTTGTCGCAGACGTCGACTGCGGCCACGATGGGGTGTGCACGACGCCCCTGAACGGGAGGGTGAGTTGACGGATCCCTGGGTGGCCCTGGCAGCCGATACGGACCCCGGTGAACGGCTCGGCCAACTGCGGTACGCACACGAGGTGTTCACCACGGCCGGACGGCTGGAGCGGCCGGTGCGTCCGGTGGTCGGCGAGTCGTGGCGGCGCTCGGCCCGGGCCCGGGTCAGCCCGGACGGTACGGCCCTGGTCGAGCTGGGCGCGGACGACCTCGGGCCGTACCGGGACGGCCACCCCCTGGCCCCCGCCATGCCGCTGATCCGCGAGCTGATGAGCGCGTATGCGACGGACGGCGAACATCTTCTCGCGGTGTGCGACGCGCACGGCAGACTGCTGTGGGTCGAAGGACACGCGTTGACCCGACGGGCCGCGGGCCGGATGAACTTCGTGGAGGGCGCCCGCTGGGCCGAGTCCGTGGCCGGGACGAACGCGCCGGGCACTGCCATCGCCGTCGACCGGCCGGTGCAGGTCTTCGCCGCCGAGCACTTCCTGCGGCCGGTCCAGCAGTGGACGTGCGCGGCGGCGCCGCTCCACGACCCGCACACGGGACGGGTCCTGGGCGCCGTGGACATCACCGGTGGGGACCGGCTCGCGCATCCGCACAGCCTGGCGTTCGTGCAGGCGGTGGCACGCGCCGCCGAGTCGCAGCTGGCACTCCTCGCGCCCTCGCCGGCCGGGGAGACCGTACAGCTCAGTGCGCTCGGCCGGGACGAGGCCCTGCTCGTCGCGGGAGGTCGCAAGATCCCGCTCAGCAGGCGGCACAGCGAGATCCTGGTGACGCTGGCCCGCCACCCCGAGGGCCTCGGCGGCGACGAACTCCTTGTCGAGCTGTACGAGGACGAGTCGGTGACCCCGGTAACGCTGCGGGCCGAACTCTCGCGACTGCGGCGACTGCTCGGCCCCGAACTCCTCCTTTCCCGCCCCTACCGTCTTTCCGCGCCGGTCGACGCCGATTTCGACACGGTGGCGCGAAGACTGGCGTCCGGAGCGGTGGCAGCGGCACTCAGCGCCTACGCGGGTCCGCTGCTGCCGGGCTCGCAGGCACCATCTGTGATCCGTCTGCGGCGCCGACTCGACGAGCAGCTGCGGGCAGCGCTCATCGCTCGCGGTGACCCGGGGCTGCTGGCCGACTGGGCGTACAGCCCATGGGGCGAGGACGATCTCCCGGTCTGGCAGGCGTTCGCCGCGGCCGTACCCGCGGGACAGCGGCCCGCGCTCCTCGCCAGGGCCCGGGCGCTGGACGCCGAGCAGCGGTAGCTGCTCCCCGCCGCCCTCGCAACGGGGTTGCAACGTCGTGCTGCCTACCCTCACGCCGAGGGCCGTCCAACGGCGGGCGGCACCGGATCCGGGAGGCCACAGAGATGACCCGTTACGCTGCGCCGGGCACCGAGGGCGCCATCGTCTCGTACGAGTCCCGCTACGACCACTGGATCGGCGGCGCGTACGTCCCGCCCGCCCGTGGCCAGTACTTCGAGAACCCCAGCCCCGTCAACGGCCGCCCCTTCACCGAGATCGCCCGCGGCAGCGCCGAGGACGTCGAACGGGCCCTGGACGCGGCACACGCCGCGGCCCCCGCATGGGGAGCCACCGCGGTAGGCGACCGCGCCTCGGTCCTCAACAGGATCGCCGACCGGATGGAGGCGCACCTGCAGGAACTGGCGGTCGCCGAAAGCTGGGACAACGGCAAGCCGGTACGCGAAACCCTGGCCGCCGACATCCCCCTGGCCATCGACCACTTCCGCTACTTCGCCGGTGCGCTGCGCGCTCAGGAGGGATCGCTCAGCGAGATCGACGACGATACGATCGCGTACCACTTCCACGAGCCGCTGGGCGTTGTCGCGCAGATCATTCCGTGGAACTTCCCCATCCTGATGGCGACCTGGAAACTGGCCCCGGCGCTCGCGGCGGGCAACGCGGTGGTCCTCAAACCGGCCGAACAGACCCCGGCCTCCATCCACGTATGGCTGAAGCTGGTGGCCGACCTCCTTCCGCCCGGCGTCGTCAACATCGTCAACGGCTTCGGCGCGGAGGCCGGCAAACCTCTCGCCTCCAGCCCCCGTGTCGCGAAGATCGCCTTCACCGGTGAGACCACCACGGGGCGGCTGATCATGCAGTACGCGTCCGAGAACATCAAGCCGGTGACGCTCGAACTGGGCGGCAAGTCGCCGAACATCTTCTTCGACGACGTGTGGAACGCGGACGACGAATTCCGCGACAAGGCCCTTGAGGGCTTCACCATGTTCGCCCTCAACCAGGGCGAGGTCTGCACCTGTCCGTCGCGCGCACTGATCCAGCGCGGGCACTACAGCGAATTCCTGGAGGCGGGCATCGCCCGCACCGAAAAGATCGTGCCCGGACACCCGCTGGACACGAACACGATGATCGGCGCCCAGGCCTCCAACGACCAGTTGCAGAAGATCCTTTCGTACCTGGACATCGGCCAGCAGGAGGGAGCGAAGGTCCTCACGGGCGGTCAGAGGATCGAGTACGACGGGGAGCTGGCGGGTGGCTACTACGTCCAGCCGACCATCTTCGAGGGCGACAACCGGATGCGAGTCTTCCAGGAGGAGATCTTCGGCCCGGTCGTGGCGGTCACGTCCTTCTCCGACTTCGACGACGCGATCGGAACGGCGAACGACACGCTGTACGGCCTCGGGGCGGGCGTATGGACCCGCGACATCAACACCGCGTACCGGGCAGGCCGTGCCATCCAGGCAGGCAGGGTCTGGACGAACTGCTACCACGCGTACCCGGCCCATGCCGCCTTCGGCGGCTACAAGCAGTCGGGGATCGGCCGCGAGAACCACAAGATGATGCTGGAGCACTACCAGCAGACGAAGAATCTACTGGTGAGCTACTCGCCGAAGAAGCTGGGATTCTTCTAACGGCACGAAAGAAGGCGCCTGACCTGGGGCTTTACCCAGATCAAGCGCCTTCTGGGAGCGCCCGGTACTCCAATCAGAGTGGCGTCGAAATACGCCCCTTCTCCCAGTTTCTCCCGCCCGTATCCCAGTCCTGACCAGCAGTTCCGGGCCATACACGGGCCAGATTGCGGATCAGCCCGTAGGACTGCCGTCCTCACTGCGCCGACTCCACTCCTGCATCGACTCCTCGATGAGCCGGTTGGAATGCTCCTGCAGACCATCCAGGAACTTGGCGTAGTACTGGAAGAGCACTTGGATGCTCTGGCCTGCCCGGCGCGCACATTCGGCAGGGTCCACGCCGGAGTGCAGCCAGAACGAAATCCCGGCGTGCCGGAGGTCGTAGGGCCTCTTGGCGAGCACTGTCGACTGCTCATTGGGAGCCAGGGCCTTCTTACGGGCCCGCTCCCACGTCTTGCCGTAGGCCGCTGCATCGACGTATCCGTCAGCCGCATTGCGGAACACTCGACCATCGGGCGCCGCACCGAAGCGATCGACGTGATCTCGCAGCGTGCGCACGAACGACGGCGGTATCGGCACGGGACGCGTCGCCTTGACGGCTCGCCGCTTCAAGGAGTGCACTTCGTGGACCGAGCCATCGTTCGTCCACTCCTTGCCTGCCGTGACGACACCTCCATTCAGGTTGAGCATGCCCCAGCCGGTCTTCGGCAGATGGCACTGTGAGATCTGCAGGTGGATGACCTCCGCCGGACGCATGGCCGCGTAGTACATGCAGCCGAAAAACGCCTCAAGGTGCGGGCCGCGTCCCTGTAGTTTCCCTACAACGCTCAGCAAGCGAGCAACCTGGTTGGGGTTCGGCACGCAGGCCGGATCCACTTCCTCGCTCACCCCAGGAGCCTGCCACTTGACCCTGGCGAGCGGGTTCTCCGCGAAGTACCCCTTGTCGACGGCGGCTCCGAGGACCTCGCTGAAGACCGATCGTTTCCGCAGGGCGGTCTTCGCCGCGGCGGACTTGCCGTCGATCTTACGACCAAGCGCGTCCAACGCCCTTCGCACGACGTCTGGTTCCATCAGCTCACCGACGGGCAGGGAGTGCCGCTGCATCCAGTCGAGGGCACGCTGCCATTCGGCGGACGGCTCGCTCTCCCAGGCTCGCTTGTTGAACGCCCATGAATACAGCGCGCGCCTGAGAACCCTCGGCTCCGAGTAGCGGGCTTCGGGCCGCACCAGCGCGGGCGTGATGGTGGCGAGTGCATCAGCGAGAGTACGGCGGGTGTTGCCCGGCGTTCGGTCCCATCGCTCGTTGATGTAGGCATGGGCCAGGTCGTACCAGGTGGTGCGCTGCCTGATGTCGCGGATCTCGGAAGCCGGCAGACCGGTCTGCTCGTCGAACGCCTCCCCTTCACGGGCAGCCGTCATGAGCTTCGCGCGCCGGCTCTCGGCCAGCCCCTTGGTAATGAAGGACTCCGACCGTTCACGGCCGTTGACCGTCCAACGGACCTCGAACGGCTTGCGACGCTGGGGCCGCTCGCGGATGTCCCAGAAGCGGACCTTGTAACTCATCGCCATTCAGGCGTATCCCTTTCGCACGCCTGCCACCAGGCATCCAGGTCGGACCGACGGCAACGGAGCTCGCCGTTCGGAAGTTTGATCATGCGGGGTGCCTGGTTCCGGGCACGTAGGCGATAGAAGGCTGACGGACTCATACGGACTTCCGCGAGAACCTCGGAGAGTTTGAGGGCGGGGGGACGAGCCATGCGGTACTGCTTTCGGGTTGGTGGGCCAACTGACGCTGCGCCCAGAGTCGGCACGAACTCACAAAACGGTCGTCCGCATCGATCCACCGCCAAGCAGCCAGTGCGGACGACATCAACGATCCGGAGAATCCCCGGTTTCGCTAACCGGGGATCGTCGGCTACATTTCGCACCGCCGCGAGGGTGCACCGCCACTGGTACGCCCGCTGGGCTCGTAGCAGGAGTACAGCCAGCCCGAGCGGTGGACCGGTGTCGCCCCGTCCGTCACCAGGACAAGAAGGACTTCATCGGTGAGTCTTTCAGGGTTGTGGGCCCCGACGTACTTGCAAACGCCGATGACCCGCTCAACATGCCGGGATCGGCGGCGCGAAGCGCAACGAGCAGGGACAGGCGTTGGACAGATGGACTCCTCGGGTTGAGCCTCGGGGGGCAGTGCGGCAAAGGGGGTCGGCGCGTGCGCGGGAGGACGGGTCGCCTCTGCAGTGCTGGAGAGTCCGGTCCCACCCGTGTGCTGACCTGGTGTTTCGGTGATGTTGTACGTTGACATGATCCTGAAGGACGATCCAGCCCTTTGAGGCTCTTTCGTGTCTGCCGTGGGCGAATGCGCCGGCGCAAGAGGCGCGGGCTTCCCCCTGAGATCACGAGGCCCGAGAGAGTAACCCGATCACGAGATGCCGCAGACGCTGGAAGCCGAAGTACGTCTACACGTCGTGAGTTGCATCCTGCTTCCGGTCTGCGACCGGAAGCTCGGTGTCCGGCCGCAGTTTGCCGGTTCTCAGTGATCGTGCAATTCACCGTCGACCGACCCGAAACCGGTGATCAACGCATCTCGTCCCGCGCCCAGGCCATCGCCCGTGTCGGTGAGACTCCGGACGGCCGATCACTCTTTTCCAACCTCAGGTTGACGTGGCCAGGGGCAATGACGGGGTCTAGCACGAGCAGCGCGGTGCTGGCCGGCCCCCTCCAGAGGCCGCGCACGAGATCCCGCAGGCAGCCTGAACCTGTGGAACCGCTCACCGACTACCGATGGCTCCTGGCCCGCCAGGAAGACATCCTCCGCACCGACTTCACCGTCAACGACTTGTCCGTACTCGTCGGCATGGCGGCCCGTCACCGGGTGAACACCCCACGCCTGGATCAGGCAGACCCGGATGCCTTCTGGCGGGCCGCTGTGTTCCTGGAGGAATGCGCATTGCTGCACCCCCTCCCCGCTGACAACGAGGCTTACGGGTACGGCATCGCCATCGCCTACCTACAGGCCTCCGGCGAACCCGTCGACACCACGTACGAGCCATAGCGCGAACTGATCAACGACATCCGGGCCCTGCGCCTGGACTCATGGCGCATCGTCGATCGTCCGAGGTCCTGGCGCGCTCCCTGACCATCCGCCGATCTGGGAGCCGCCCCTCACCAGCGTGTGCAGGATCTGCAAAATGAGAGTTTCTCTTTCGTTCAGCGGCGTCCACCGGGCAAGATCTCTGAGCATGAGACTCCTCGTGATGGGTGGTACCTGGTTCCTGGGCAGGCATATCGCCGAAGCCGCCCTGACCAAAGGGTGGGACGTTACAACCTTCAACCGGGGCCGCTCCGGGAAGGACGTGCCCGGGGTCAAGCCTGTTCATGGGGACCGAACCGTCATCGAAGACGTGCAGAGACTCGCAGCGCACGGCCCATGGGATGCAGTCATCGACACATCGAGTTCCGACCTGCCGCCACGGGATGTGCTGCTGACGGCCTCCACATTGAAGGACTGCGCTGCCCGCTGGGTTCACGTCTCCACTGTGTCTGTCTACCAGGGATGGCCCCACCGCCACTTGACGGACGACTCCGAGTTGCTGGAGTGCCCGGCGGATGCGGATGAGAACTACGGCTTTACCGGCGAGGACGGCAGCCCGACGATGTATGGCTTCCAGAAAGCGGGCGGCGAGCGCGCCGTGACCGAGTCGTTCGCCGACCGAGCCGTGTTCCTCCGCCCTGGCGTGATCCTCGGCCCCGGCGAGTACGTGGGACGCCTTCCGTGGTGGCTGCGCCGTGCGCACCAGGGAGGCCCCTTTGTCGCGCCAGCGCCGGCCCAGCGGCTGATCCAGCCCGTGGATGTTCGCGACGTTGCTGCGTTCGCTCTGGACCAGGCCGCCGGCGAATTCGAATCTGGGAGCTACAACGTCGCGCACCCGGACGGCATCACGTTCGATGACTTTCTGGGCGCATGCCTGGAAGTCACGGGCGGAGCCGGGCGCCCCGTATGGGTGGACCCCGCGGTCCTCATCGAAAACGGCGTGAAGCAGTGGACCGAACTCCCCCTGTGGCGCACCCACGGCGGTGTCTGGTCAGTGGATTCGAGCCGGGCCGTTGCCGCAGGACTCCGCTGCCGACCGTTGCACGAGACCGTTCGCGACACCTGGAATTGGCTGCAGAACGACGGCCGCCCCGTGGACCACCCGCGGTGGGCGGAACACGGGATCAACCCTAAGAAAGAGGAGAAGATTATCGCTTCGCTCTGATCAGGCGTTCAGCGCCGGCATTTCGTACGGGGGGAGGAGCTGATGCTGGCCTGGAAGGCGGGTGAACTCCTCCAGCCGCTCGCCGAGATCGGCGGCGAGGGGCGTCCCCTGCAGGTGCTGCTGGGTGAGTGCACGCCGCAGGCTCATGGCCCTGGTCACGAGCCCGGTCCCCCGATGCTTGCTGGTGATCGACAGCATCGTCTCAAGGGCCTCTGCTGCCCCGTCCAGATCATTCGTCATCAGCCGGGCCATAGCGAGGTCGGCCGATGCCTTTCCGAAAACGACGGGGGAACGGTGCTTAGGCGGCCTGGCCGCTGCAAGTTCAAGTGCGCGCAGGGCTGACGCTTCTGCGGTGCGCCCGTCGCCCAGGAGCAACGCGGTCGAGGCATTCGACATGGCCAACCGGTCGTCGGTGAAACCGAACTCGCCGCCAACGGTGTCGTGCAGGTCGTCTGTAGCGTCGGTGTCCACCTCTTCCGACATTCTCAGTGCGCGTCGGGCTGCCGCAGCGTCTCCAAGGTGCCCATGGGCTCGAGCCTCGATCGAGTGGAGACGCCGCGCCGCTACGTCTCCAAGACCTCCATAGGTGAGTGCGTGTCGGGCGTGGACAGGGGCCAGGGACAGATCGCCGGAGTAGTAGGCGATGTAAGCCAGGCTGCCTGCCGCATAGGCACGTAGCGGCTCGTACCGCGCGGTCTCCCCGTACAGCGCAGCCGTGCGCGCCAGGCGCTTGGCGGCGTCCAGAGAGCCCAGGTCAAACGCAGCGGTAGCCAGCAGCGCGGATGCCTCGCCCGCGAGAATCAGCAGTGCCTGCTGCTGGGCGGGGACGGCGGTGAGGTCGCGTTTGTTCTGCACCTCCTCCCGCAGATCCTTGGCTTCCCGCCAGACATCGCGAGCCGCCAAGCTGCCATAGTTTCTGGCCAGCGCGTGCACGTCGTCACGCAGTTGGTCGACGGTCAGTTCTGAGACGGAGGATGCGGCAGCGGCGCCAGCATCGTCCTGTGCTTCACGTGCGGTCATTGCGATCTCGTCTTCCAGGTCGAACGTCGGTACATCGGGGTCCGTCGACTCAGGCGGAGGCGCGAAGAGTTTTGACGCCTCGACATGGAACATCTCTTCCAGCACCCGGCAGACATCGGAGCTGGGGAGCCCCTTGAGCTGGCCACTCGTCCACCGGCGGAATTGCGTCTCGCCGACCGTGGGGTTATTCGGCCCTCGGCCGATCACCTTGTCCGCGGCCTTCGCGAACTCGACCTCGAAGATCGTCCACGTCCACCTGCGCTGATCAATCAGGACTTTGAGTAGCGTCCTCGGCTTGACCACTTCGGCCCCCAGGTCTCTGAGCGTCGTCCTCAACCAGTCTTCGGCGGAACCCTCATGAGAAGGGGATACCGCGCGCCGTCGACAAGACAACAGGTCGTGTGCAAAAGGCACTTAGAAGCTACCCCGAGGCCACGTCTGTCGCCCAGAAGTATCCCGAGAAGCCACCCGCAGGCCATGGCGAAGCCACCCCGGCCGGGAGGACTCTGATCGCCCACCACCACTACTGAGTGCGCTGATCCGAACCCATCCCGAGGTCAGGAGTGAGAGTCGTGCATCCGAGACACGCCGAGCCGGCGACGCCGGTCTCTTCCCTCACGGGGAATTTTCCGGTCGCCGTGGAGTGGTCGAGGACGTTTGATCTCTTACCCCCGGCGTCTCAGTTGGCCCGTCTGCACACGCGGACGCTGCTCACGATGTTCAAGTGGGCGGGGAATGTGGAGGGCGCAACGACCGTCGTGGGAATCCTCGTTAACAACGCGAGGATCCACGCCGACCCGGGCCCGACGGCACAGGACCGACAGGTGCAGCTCAGACTCGCCGTCACTGAGGACCACGAGCTGACTATCGACGTACGTGATCCGATCCCGCAGTTCCGGGACTTCGAGCAAGCCGCAGCCGGCCACGAGGGGCGCGGCCTCTGGACGCTCCGTCGGCTTGGCGGTGAGCTCAGCTGGTTCCTGTGCGACGAGGGCAAGGCCGTCCGCGCACGGATGGAACCGAGGCTGGTGCCAGCATGATTGTGTTCGACTCCAGCACCGAAACTCTGGGCCGCCTACTTGACCGCTTGAAGACGCTGCGGGTGACCGTGGACGAGGCGGCCGTCGACCGCATGTGCGACATCTTGAACACCGTCATCGACGAAGGCGCACTTCTCACCGACAAGAAAGTCCAGGCCCTCAGCCTGCAGATGCGAGTATCACTCGGGGAACTCGTTGAGGGAATCGAGGGCCTTCCCAAACTGCCGAGCCCGGGGACCCGCCTGGCCGCTGCAGTGAGCAGAGTGCGGACAGAAATGCGGCTACCTCACCCGTTGCGCGAATCATGCCGATGTACCCGGCGCGGTCGCAAATGCCGGTGTGACCTCTCCTCCCGGCCGCGGGCGGCGCTCATCCGGATGGCAAATGCCGGCAGCGCCTTGCTGGACGAGATCGCGGAGCAAGATCTCGTCGCTCCTGTGGCGTCGCCTCCCTGACCTGTGGCGCCCCAACCGCACCACACCACAAGCCGGTCATCTCCGCGGAGCTGCATCCCGCTCCCCGGAGATGACCACCCATCGGGGTCCTCCGGTTCCAGCCTTGATCGCCCCGCCCACCACAGGCCGGGCGCCGATCGGCGGAACAGCACAAACGGAGGACTGGCTCACACTCCCCCGCCGATCACGGGTGTGAGCCCCGGTCGCCCTCTCCCACTCCAAACGAGGGCGCCCGGCCTGCCCAACAGTTCCTCCCCGAGAACTCCCTCTCCGGCGATCCAACTCCGCTCCCCCGCGGTTCGTAGGTTCAGCCGGAGAGGGCCCCCACAGCAGCACGTCCGAGAGGAATGCGACGCACATGTGCCAGCACAAGACTCCCTGCCCCAGCGCGGGCGCGTCGGATCGCGAGGCGGCCAGGACCGTGGCACGAGACGACGTTTTGGGTTGGGCCTTGCTTTGCAACGGCGTATTGCTCTTTGACGACACTGGTGAATTGCTGCCCGACGGCAGGATCATTCCCCCGCGCCGCCCCGTCGCCCTGGCAGGAGCAGCCGCATGAGCACCGCGAGTCGCGTGGTCCCGTACATCACAGCCCGCGAAGGCGAGGAGCCCGAATCGATCCTGGCCCTGCGCGCTACCTTCGACAGTGCCGGCCGGTCAGCCCTGGGCTACTGGGACGAGACGCAAGAGGACCGCGATCCGCGGGGTGTGCTGTGGGGCCGGTGCTCGCAGCTGATCGGTCTGGACGGGGTGCCGTCCGGGCGGCCTCAGTGGCGGCTGATCCACCCCGCGAGGCAGCGCGAGACGATGACACGGCTTCACTGTCAGATCTGCGCAGGCCCTACCAGAACACCGGAGGGCTACCCGTTCCTGGCACGCGCCACCAAGGGCGTTCCACGGCCTGGGGACATCCTCCGCACCGCGCAGCCCCCGGTCTGCCTGGCGCACCTGCGCGTCGCAGTTGAGCAGTGTCCGCACCTTCAGAAGGGCTACACCACCCTGATGGTGCGCAGCGCCCCTCTCTACGGGGTCATCGGCACGCCCTACCAGTGGACCCGTGACGGGATCCAGGCACTGGCCGGGAACGACACGCCCATTCCCTACCGAACGTCAGAGCTGCGTTGGTTTTTGGCCTCACAGCTCGTCCGCTGCTTGCAGGACTTCACGGTCGTCGACCTGGACGACCTCGCGACGCTCGACTCGATTGCCTGAATGTCCTGGAGGGCCCATGTCCCGTCGCGCACGCCAGGCAGCAGTCTTCCTGACGGCCATCGCCTTCATCATCACCGCAGCGTCCATCAAGCCCAAGTAGCTCAGAACGGAACTTCGAGTCTCCTGGAGAATGAATGCTCACAGCTGGTCTTAAGGACATTGCGGCGCGGGTGGCTGCGCTCCACGGACAGGACGAAGGAAAGGGTCTGGCGCTCTCGACAGCGCCGGTGCTGGCTCTGGGGATCTTCGAGCGCGTGGGGTCGAATTGGCTGTCCGACTCGTTACGTGGAGAGATGCCCCAGCACAACGAGCCGTTCCGACAGCAGCTCAGCAGGAAGCATCCGATGTCCCCGCGCGACCGAGTCCCGCTCGACTTGACCGGTGGCGCATGGCTCGGGGATCTGGAGCGGCATCAGCTGGCCTGTGCACTCAGCGATCTCTATGGGCATCCGCGACACCTGGTCAAGGAGACCAACCTCTTCTTCTCCACGGATACCGTGCTGACGCTCCTGCCATACTCTCCGGTTCTGGTCCTCACGCGCGCTCCGGTCGGCATAGCCTCCAGTTTTGCCCGCAGCCGCCTGTGGAAGCGCTGGCGGTACGGCGAGCGGTACTCCCAGGTGGCGTGTACCGCCCACACTGCGCGCTGGCGCAGCGAGTTCGAACCTCTGCTGCCCCAGGACGATCCCGAGGAGCCAATCGCGCTGGGGCGCCTCATCGCCGTCAATGCGTTGCTGCTGGCCCGTGCGCTGGCTGGGCGCGACCGCACCATCGTTTCGTACGAGGAGCACGTCAAGGACCCTGCAGCGACGCTGGCCCGGATCGCTGCCCGTCTGGACGTCGCCCTGCCTGCCAGCCCACGACCGCGGCCCACCACCCTCGAGACCGCGGACGCCACGTTCGCGACCAACGGGCACAAGAACGAACTCGTCGCCGGACTCGACCGTCGCACGGCGGAACTGGTGAGCGAACACGCCAACGCCACCTTGATCCGCGCTGCGCAAACGCTCGATCCGCAGGTCACCTCAACTGCTGCCGAATGGTTGGCCGGCGACGACCTGTACGAGCTGTGCGAGCCAATCGCACGCAGTCGCCCCGCCACACCGTCGACAGCAGTCGTGCAGAAGGTGCTGCTCCCCGCCTACTGCCCGGTGACCCATACGTCCTGGCGCAACACGCTGGTCACCAACGGTGAAATGGCCGACCTGCTCACCATGCTACACACGGCCGGGATGCCGAACACTCAGTCCGGCACGAACCTCCTGTTGTGCCCGATGCCCCACGAGCGTGGCGGACGACTGCACTTCGACCCAAAGCGGCAACGCTGGCTGATCAGCACCGGCTTCGAGGCGCACCCCGCATACTGGGTCACCTGGCTGGGAGCAGCTGCCATGGCTGCATGGTCTGGGGCGCGCCTGCCCACACGAGCCGAAGCGATGGAAGCCACCGTGGGCGCACCGCCGGCATACAACTGCGACTACGCAGTGGGCGACGCATCCTCCGTCGTCGAACCCGGCCGGGGCGCCGGGCAAGTCCACCACTTGGTCGGGAATCTTCAGATCTGGTGCGGTGATGGCCCCGCCCTGAGCGAGGCGGAGCCCGAGCAGCGCTTTCTGTTCGGCGCGGCGTGGAACACCCCTGGAACCGGGGAGGCAATCGGAGCGATGCGATCCCGGTACCTGCTGGGCTCCTCGCGCGGTGTCGGTGTCCGCCTCGTACGCGACCCCGACACCACTCAGGCGACCGGACTCGGCGCGTGGGAGCTGGCGCACCTGATCAACGGATGGATCGACGAACTTGGTTGCCATACCTGCTCACTGGGCGAGCTGGACCGCCGTTTGGTCACCGCGTTGACCGGGGCCGCAGCCAGTTCATAGGCCGATAGCGGACTTGGGGCCCATGTACGAGCCGGCCCCAGGAAAGTCCTCCTGACACAGCTTCACGAACGTCTCGTTGAAGCCCAGGGCGGGCAGGTCGTCGAGCTTGACGAACGCGACCTGCCGGATCGGGCGTGTGTCCGCGCCCTCGGTGACGGCCCCGATCTGCCCACCGATACGGCGAGCCTCGAAAGTGACGTGAACAACATGAGCCTTGACGTTGTCGCACAGGTACAGCAACCGCCCGACCTCGACCTCGACGCCGGTCTCTTCCCGCATCTCCCGGACCAAGGCCTCGGCCAGAGTCTCGCCCTCTTCAACTTTGCCTCCCGGCAGGCTCCACGACCGTGTGGTGCTATCCGTGTCCTGGTCCAGGAGCAGGATCTCGTTGTCCTCGATGACGATGCCGGTCACACGTGTATGCATCCCCAGACGGTATCGCCCACCCACGCGGGCAAGGGGGAACACCAATGAATGTGCGTCCCACCGCGGTTGTCATCGCTGCAGGAGGACTCGGCACCCGCGTCGCAGGCTGGTCACCGTTTCTGCCCAAGGAACTACGCCCGGTCCAGGGACGCCCCGGCCTAGTTCACGTTCTGGAGGAGGCGGCCACCCTCGGAGCCGATCGCGCCGTGGTGGTTCACCATCCGTACTACGCCCCGCTCATCGACTGGACCCGCCAGGTTCTCGCCCCCGGAGCCCTGGCCCGATACCAGCAACTGGCTCACCAACCGGTCGGCCAGTACCCGCTCACCGAACGCATCCAGGTGGACTTCATTGCCCAGCACGGCCGCTACGCCGACATCACCTCCGCGCTCAACGGTGCCGAACACCTGCACACCGGGGATGTCTGCCTCGCCTTTGCTGACAACGTCGACCCGAGCCACACGGCCCTCTCCGAACTCATGGCCATCGCTTCCCCGCGCACCCCGGCGGTTCTCGCGGGACCGTTCAACCTTCAGGCCGCCAGCAACCACGGGGTGATCATCTGCGCCGGCACCGGACCGGAACGCACCATGGCGGGGCTGGTCGAGAAACCTGACCCCGCCCACGCCGCACAACTGGCCGCCGAGCACGGAACGGACAGCCTCCGCCTGCTCCAGGGTCGTGCTCGACTGACACCTGAGCTGCTGCACTACCTGACCGCAATCGCGCGCCACACGGCCTCGGAGCCGAAACTGTCCCTTGCTCTCGCCGCCTACGCCCGCCATCACTCCGTGGGCATCGTCACCAACACAAAAACCATGATCGATCTCGGCACCCCGGGCACCGTCGAAATGGTGCGTTGCGAGTAAGTCGGAGGTCCGGGCATTGAGTGATGCCGCTCCGCTTTCCGTAGACGCGCACGCTGAACCCACGTGACGCGAGAGGCTACGGCGCAACAACCGCACAAGATGAGGAGCACCCCATGAGCGTCCTGACGACTGATCACCCCGCCTGGATCGAGACCGAGGCCAGTGGTCGCGCGCGAGCCGTACGCACAGCCACCGGGGTCTGGGTCCTGTCGTGGGACCGAAACGGCCTGCACATGAACTGCGTGGACGGTACCGAGGACGTGAAGCCGACGTTCGTCACCACCGATCCCGCTTGCCTGCCCAGCAGCGTCCCCACCGAACTCAAGGCGGGGCTCGATGACCTCGGTCTCACGCGGCGACTCGCCAACCCGTGGCTGTGGGACGCGATCACCACGGCGATCCTGCGTCAGGTCGTGCGAGCCGGGCAGGCCCGCAAGCTCTACCGGGCTTGGTGCAAGACCTACGGAACCACTGTCGCCAGCCCCTTCCGTGAGCTTGCCGTCGCTCCCACGCCCATGCAGGTGCTGGCGCTGGGTGATGAACAGTTCGCAGCCGTCGGAGCCAAGTTCCACCGCAGCGTGTTGCAGGCCGCCGCCCAGCACTACGAGCTGCACGCCGTCGACTGGCTCTGTATGGACGCCCCCGAATTGGCAGCCGCCCTGACGAGCGTTCCCCGGATCGGCCCGTGGACTGCTGCGGCAGCCGCGGCCGACGTCACCGGGGACTTCAGTGTCTACCCGCACGACGACCTCGCCGTGCGTACTTGGGCCGCGCAGATCGCGCCCGCCTACCCCTGGCCGGACAAGAAGGACAAGGCGTTCGGCCCGATGTGGACCGGCATGGCCGGCCCCGACCGCACCACCCTGCACACCCTGACCCTCTCCACCCTCACCTGGGGCTCCCATGCCCGCTGACCTGGAGGATCGATGCAGCAGTTACCTCCCATCTCGGGTGCTGACCCGGCGCACGCACTCGACGCGCTGTTCGTGAACGCGCCGCTGCGCGACTACGACCAGCGCCCGCGGACCAACGACTACACCCTGCCGGTACTGGGCATGGCGTACATCGCCACGTACGCACAGAAGGCCGGCTTCAACGTAGGGGTGCTCGACGCCGAGGCGCACGGGCTGGGCATAGTCGAGACCGCCGAACTCGTCAACGCAGCACGGCCCCGGTGGGCGGCCATGAACCTCCTCGCCCCCACCTACGAAATGTCCGCGCGCATCGCGGCCAACCTCGACCCCGATGTTGCCCTGATGGTCGGCGGGCACCACGCCAAGGCCATGCCCGACCGGGTCCTGGCCGACCCGCGTATGGCCAACCTGCGGGCCCTCGTCCTTGGTGAGGGAGAACTACGCGTCGCCGCGCTGCTGGAGCACGAGCAGCGCCGCCGTGAACTTCCCGGGGTACTCTGGCGCGACCCGCTGCTCGGCACCCGGGCCACTGGCATCCCGGTCGGCAAGCCCAATCCGCAGATGCTCGGTCCGGACATCAACGGCCTCCCGTACGTGAACCGGGCCTTCCTGCCCCAGGACCCCTACCAGGCCGCGCCCACGCAGACGGACCGGCGCCTCGCGGTGAGCCGCGGCACCGGCCTGCTGAAGGCGGCCGCCCGTAGCGGCCACATGGAAGCGAACATCGTCGGGAGCCGCGGCTGCCCCTACAACTGCACGTTCTGCGGTGCCGCCGTCAGCGCCAATCCCGACCTCACCATCCGGGTGCGCAACCCCGAAAACATCATCGGCGAGCTGGACGAGCTGCACGACGAGTACGGGGTGACCGCGTTCCGGTTCGTCGACGACCTCTTCCTCGGCCTGCGCCGGGTCATCGAGGAACAGATGGAGGCCTTCACCCGGCACCGGATCGGTGAGCGCTACGTGTGGGATGCCACCGGACGCATCAACGTCCTGGACCGGCTCGACGACCGCGAGCTCGACCGCCTCGTGCAGAACGGGCTGCGCGAAGTCGCGCTCGGTATCGAGTCCGGCAGTGACCGCATTCTCAAGGCGATGGACAAACGGATCGACGCCGAGATGACCGAACGCGTCGCCCGCCGTCTGGTCAAGCACGGCATCGGCGTGAAGGGGTACTTCATTCTCGGATTCCCCGGCGAGTCCCACGACGACATCGAGGCGACCGTCCGCCACATCCGCAGCCTCTGGGCCATCGCCGACAGCAACCCCGGCGACGTACGGGCGAGTGTGTTCGAGTTCCGCCCCTACCCCGGAACGCCTGTCTGGACGACCCTCACCGACGCTGGCCACCACCCCGACGACCTCCTCGCCTACGGCGATGTCGACCTCACCGAAGACGGCGCCGACGAGTCCATGCGTCAGCGCGACGAGTTCAACTTCTCCGTCGGCATCCAGTTCGGTGACGTCCCCCTGGCCAAGGTCCGCTCCGCCCTTGCCACGCTCACCCGTGAGCAGCACCAGCGCAACCAGGACGCTCAGGGGGCTGCGGCATGACGCCGGGACGCGGACAGCTCATCACGCTCGACGGCCCCAGCGGCGTCGGAAAGTCCACCACCATCCAGGCCCTGCGCGACGAACTGGCCAGACGGAACATCGTCGTCCGCCAGACCCTGGAACCCACCACCAGCGACCTCGGTCGCTTCATCAGCGCACACTTCAGCCACATCCGCGGGCACGCCCTGGCCTGCCTCGTTACCGCGGATCGGTACGAACACGTCGAGCACGAGATCGAGCCGTGGCTGAGCGCCGGCGACACCGTGGTCACCGACCGGTACCTCGCCTCGACGCTCGTCATGCAGCAGCTCGACGGCGTGCCGCTGAAGTTCCTGCTCGACCTGAACGCGCACGTCCTGATGCCGGACCTGGCAGTCATCCTGACCGCGGACCCCGGCCTCATCGCCGAACGGATAGCCGCGCGCGGCCCCAACAACCGCTTCCACCGCGACCCAACCGCACCCGGCCGCGAAGTCATCCTCTACGACCAGACCGCTCAGACCCTCCGGTCGGCCGACGTGCCGGTACTCGTCGTGAACACCGGCACCGCCACCCCCACGGAGGTTGCGGCCACAATCGCCGACGCGATCCCTGATCCGCCGGTAGCGTCGACTGCCCCATCACCGTCAACAACCTCTCAGGGACCATGACACCGCAACTCGCACAACCCGTCATCGATACCCACGTCATCCTCCGCACGGGCGACAAGCTGCTGCTCTCCCAACGCGGCGGCCCATACGGATACGGCCGCTGGCACCTGCCGTCCGGCAAGCTCGATCAGGGCGAGCCCCTGCCGGACGGGGCCGCCCGTGAGCTGATGGAGGAAACCGGGGTATCGGTCGACCCCGCACACCTGCGCCTGGTGCACGTCGTGCACCACAAGCAGAGCGACACCGTCGAACGCATCGGGTTCTTCTTCCTGGCCACCGAGTGGACCGGAGAGCCCGTCAACCGGGAACCGGACAAGTGCCTGGCCCTGGAGTGGCACACCGTGCACGACCTACCCGAAGACATCATCGAATACCCCAGGGAAGGGCTCCTCGGGTACCTGGACGGCGACGGCAGAGCAATGACGGAACACGGCTGGACCTGACCCTCAGCAGAAAGGCCGAACTCCCCTATGGGAGGAGTTCGGCCTGTTCTTCGGCGGTCGAAGTCTCTTGCGCTCGCTCCAGAGCGAACCCGGACAGAAAGAGGAGTCCCCCTGTGCTGAACCAGAAGCCCAGCGGCGCGACGGAATCAACCGACGCCCCGAGCGAGCCCGCCAAGACGACCTGGATGCCCCGCGAGGAGTGGGTCAAGACCCAGCCCCAGGCACTCATCGCGTCCTGCGTCGTACTCCTCGACCAGCAGGGCCGGATGCTCATGTTGCGCTACGCCCCCGGACAGCCGAGCGCCGGAAGCTGGTGGTTGCCGGGCGGGATGCTCGATCACGGCGAAGATCCTTGACAGCGGCATGTCGGGAGATGCACGAGGAGACCGGCATCGAGATGAGTTCGGTCCCAAGGCTGACCGGCTCGACCACCGCGTCAATGTTGGCGGTACCGGTCCGGTGCTCGACTGCTTCTTCCACGGAGGGACCGTCGCGGATGGACTCCCGATCCGCCTGAGCCCTGAGCACGACCAGCATGCCCTTCTCGGGCTGGACGAACTGAATGACACGCCACTCGCCGAGCACGTGCGCACCCTGGAAGCACTTCACACTGCCGCCACAACCGGGACCATCGTCTGTCTGCGGGAAAGGCAGCCGCTCGGACCTGACGGTTCATCGCTGTAGCGTCAAACCAAGGCACAACTGAAGCAAGGCCACCAATGAGAACTATTCGGATCTCCCGCCAGTAGCACCCGGACCACGGTCACGGTTCTTACCGGAGACCCCGTCTCCGAAGCGGGAGTTCGCACACACCTGCGGAAACGCCCCGAGATCGACCTCGTAGTAGACGACGATCCCTCCGATGACCCGCAGGTGACAGTCATGGTGGCCGACACCGTCAGCGACGACGTGCTGGTGGGGGTGTTGTCTGCCCCGCGCGGGAAGACCACCCGCACCCCCCCTCCCTGCGGGTCCCCCCC
>NZ_JBVJWD010000034.1:0-27641 GCF_055602785.1 Streptomyces sp. NPDC037301 | reverse complement strand
TCCACTTCCCCGCCTCCTCCCTTCCCCCCCCCCCCCCCCCCCCCCCCCCCCCCCTTTCCCTCTCCCCCCCCCCCCCCCCCCCCCCCCCCCCACCACTCGCACCGTCCTCATCGTGGCCGACTTCTCGGAACAGGCAGTGCTCAGGGCCGTGGGCTGCGGGGTGGCAGGATTCGTACCTCGCAGCGAGGCAACACCGGAGCACCTAGTCCACGTCACAGAGACCTTGGCACAAGGCAACGGCTACATGCCCCCAACCTGCTGGGAGCACTCATGTCGGAGGTTGACACATTGCAGGAGAACGTGCTCCGCCTCATCGCCGAAGGGCACGACACCGGAGTCATCGCGACGAAGCTCGCCTATTCCGAGCGCACGATCAAGAGCACGCTGCAAGCGGTGATGAGCCGCTACCAGCTTCGCAACCGGAGCCATGCCGTCGCGTGCGCGATGCGCCAGGGCCTGACCTGAGCAAGGGATGCCCTTATGCCAGCCCGTCGGCGGCACCGCACATTGGAACGGATGACGGCTGCCACCACTCCCACCGTTCTCCTTCGTAGCGTCAACGGTTGACGTAACACATACGGCTGCTGCCGCGTCTCTCAGTATCAAGGCCTTGGATCGCAGTCGGCCCTGTGGCCATTGGCGAGTGCTGCCGGCACTCACCGGCATTCCGGCCTCTTGGCGTCTGCCGATGCCTCCCGAATCCGCCGAGAAAAGCTGCTCCTCGTCATCTATGGAGCCACCCGCCCCATGCGCTGCCCCGGTCCAGCCGGTTCGACAGGGCCCATCTCCGCCAAGTCGGCCATCACTGTGATGTCGGCCACCCCTGCCGTCTCCTGTGCCAGGCGGGCCGGGTCGGCTAACGGGCGCTCGCCGTGCTGACACGAACTGGAGACCAGTACCAGACCAGCCCCTTGGTCCGACCTGGCCACCGCACTTCGTCGCTTTGGGCGGCAAGCTCTTGACGATGAGATGCCCAGCAATACGCAATAAACTAGCGCTTATGATGTCGAACATGCGCAAACTTGACACGAGTGACGATGGCGTCGGGGACATAGGCAGACACGCCGAGCAGCTGTACACGCAGCCTTCGGCCGATGACCTGCTCCGTCTGCCGGTCACCTTGGAGCCTCAGGCGACAGTCCCAGGAGTACTGAGGACGCTGATCGATCGAATAGGTCGTCCCACGTCCTACGGGGGCCGCGCTGACGGGCCGAGCATTCGCTGGCGATCGGAGTCGCGGACGCTGCTGCTGGACCAGGGGCGGGACGGCCTGCAGCTCACCGTGCGCCGCACTGCGGACCTGGAAGAGCGCGAGTTCGAGATCTTCGAACGCGGCGTGGGTGACGGACCAGGGCAGACCCTTCGATACGCCGACCTTCCGTTCCTGTGGCAGCTGTACGCCCCCCACCAAGGCACTCCCCCACCAGCGGTGGCCGCGACACACACGGCTTCGAACTGGGAGCGCTTGGAGGAGTCGCTGCAGACTTTGCTGACGGCATGGTCGGCTCAGATACCCGACCAGCTCGGCGCAGATGGCGGCTGGGCGCCTGGGTTCGACATCGTCAATCGTGCGGATGACAACCGCGTTCTGGCAGTCCTCTATAGCGCCCGGGATGACCTGTCCGCCTTCATCCACGATCAGGACGGGCCGGAGGTCGCGGGGCAGCAGGAGTCGATCACGGGCCGGGGGTGGCAGGCGTGGCTTCCCGTCCTCAGGTGCTGGGAGTCGTACTTCGCCCCTGACGCGGAGGGTGCTGCAGCGATAGCCCATCTGGTAGTTGCCGAGCTGCGGTTCCGCGGCGCCAACAGCCCTCGCGACCTGAGTGTCACCCGCATCAACGCTTCCATTCCTGGCCGGCTGTTCCTTCCCGGTCTGGGGATTGGCCACTGATCGGGGCCAATCCGCCTCCCTCGCTGATGCACTCCCGTGTGAGCGCGCCACCATAAGAGAGCCCCTCACGCCCAACCGCCTTGCAAGCGGAGACTGGTCAAGGCGAGCCAGGGGATGAACGACTTCAAAGCCCTCGTCCGCACGCCTATTGGCGGGTCAGGCAACGTCCTGCGCGGCACTCCTCACACCCCATTCAGTCGGGCCTGCGTAGGCACGGCAACCAAAAGCCGACTTGACGGAATGTCATCAACCGTCAGGCTTAGGAGAGTCACTTCGAATTCTCTGTCCCCATGATGCGGGAGAAAGATCCGTCGCGACTCCGAGGAATCAGGACGCGAAGGTGTCGGAAGCTTGGGTGAATTCCATATCTCACGCCCCTTGAGGTCGGAACGGACCACCCCGACCAGGGACTGAATCCGTTCGTCTTCCGGCCACAGCTCGGAATATAGACGCAGCCGGGCGACCAATGGCATGGCCCAGTCAATTTCCCAGTTGATCAGCTGGACTCGCGCATCGGGATACGTGAGCGCCCACTCCAGCACATTGAAGCCGTGCCGCACCCACGGCGAACCTTGGGTTGCTGCAGCATTACAGGCGAGAACGTCCCATCTGCGATCACACAAGAGGGCAGGCCATCGCTGGCCTTCAACGAATGCGACGACGGAATCGGGGAGTGAACCACCGGGCACCGGGAGATCCGACCCGTCCACCGATCGAGAGCCGCCGACGGAGCGCCGGACGGCCTCCCACTCCGCTTCGTCGAGCGCCAGGATCTGCCGCACCGAGCTGAGGAACGTCGGCGAGAAGTTGCGGGGTTTCCCCAGCTCAAGGTCTCGGTACCAGCGAGGGTCGGACCCACCGAGCAACTGAGCCACCTCACGCTGCGTGAGCCCTGGTTTGGATCTGGGGTCGAATCGGGCAGCGAAGCCAGGAATCCGCGCCGGGTCGATCCGGGCGCGGGCGTTCCGCAATATGCGGGTGATGGTCAGTGCCTCGGGGGCGTTTCTTGTCACGGTCACATTACGAGATTCGTGGGTTGTTGATCACATCTTCTTTGACTCGACCTATGCGCAGGTTCGAGCTTTCCAAAGGTTAGCAGGGAGATTTGTCCCACCTAGATGCGGGAAGTTCCTGCCCGCCGATAGGTCAAGTCGATCACATCGGTGCCTATACGCCGTAAGGGGGACTCTCAATTCCCTCTATCCGACTAGACGGGGCTTTTCTGCCGGGCGGTAGGCATGGGAACCTCTGCTTCTGGTTGTTGTGATGCATTGCGCTGTGGGAGGACGACGATGGAGTTGCTGGAGGCGCTGCGCTCGGGCATTGAGGTGCGCAGGCTACGTAAGGTGTGTGAGGCGAAACTGGCACACTTGCCGCTTCCCACTCCGTTTAGCATCCCGGGCCTGGTGTCCGCGATGGAGATGACCCGCGGGCGCACTATCCGACTGATTCCGATCGATGACCGGGATGCCGACTTGCGTACCGCCTGCGGTCTTCGCGTGAGAGGGCGGAGTACCACCTACGTGCTCTACCGGCGCAGGCCTACGCCGAACCAGACCGAGCACACGATCCTGCACGAGCTGGCGCACGAGTGGCTCGACCACGGGGCGTCCATTCCTCCGGCACAGGTGGCGCGCTCGCTGCCCATTGGTGCACTTCGGCAGCTGGCTGAGGTAATCGGCGCGGACACAGTCATCCAGGCACGCGCCCGGTATGACACCGCGGAGGAGCGGGAGGCCGAGCTTTCAGCGTCGCTGATCAAGCGCCTGGCCCGCCGACGACCCGCGGGAGACGACCTGGTCAGCCTCCTGGAGTCGAGCCTGTCCCATCCCGTGGCCGCGCCGCAGCAGTCGATCCGGCAGAAGTAGGGAGCCACCTGTGCTGGGTGGACTGACCTACGTCATAGCCATCGCGATGACGATCGTCGCCCTGTGGCGGCTGCCGGCCGCTCTTCGCTTCCGGGATCCCCTCCGTCGCGCTCTCTGGGGATGCAGTGCGGGTTTCGCCGTGGCGATGTGGTGCCGCGTCCCAGAGGTGAAGTACGCGCTGGACCGGTCGGCCGTTACGGACCTGTCTGCGCTACTCAAGTACGTGTCGTCCATGATCGCGATCCTTGCGGCACTGAGCTACATCACTGCGATCTACGGGAAGCCCCGGCCGGGGCGGACTCCGCGTCACATCGCCGTGTCGCGGCGAGTGAGCCGGGTGGCCCATGCCTCAGCCTTCGGCGCCGTGGCGGCGATGGTCATCCTCTTCTTCACCGCGGTGGACCGAAGCCAGCCCAGTGTCGACTTCGCCAGCGACCACGCCGGCCAGTGGGGCGCCGCAGTCTTCATTTCGATCGACTACGTCTATCTCAGCGCGGCTTCGGCGACATGCGCCTATCAGTGGTTCAAGGCAGGCCGACGGGCCGACATTCAAGCGTTGCGTCTCGGATTGACCCTTATGGCCACTTCGGCAACCATTTACGCCATCTATCCAGCGGTTCGGATCTTCACTGTGTGGGCACCAACGGGCGTCAGCGCGGTGATGATGCGAACCATCTCTGACACGGTCAACATCGCGGCGGCCTGCCTCTGGGCAGCAGGGGCCAGTATCCCCACGACCCACGCCGCCGTGACACGCTGGACATCGTGGCGGACGCTGAACACTCTTTACCCCCTCTGGCATGAGTTGGTGGGCCAGTTCCCTCACCTCGCCTTTCAGCCGCCGGTGTCGCAATTCAGGGAGCTGACCCGCACTTCGCCACCACTTGATGTCCGCCTTGACCGGTGGACACAGGAGATTGCCGATGCGGTGGAGCAGCTGCGCCACCATGCCAGCCCGGACCTGCTGATGTGCGCCGAGGCCGCTACGGAGGCTCTGGCTGATCCCGAGCCGGCCGCAGAGGCGTACTGGATCAAGGCCGCTCTGCAGAACGCGCGGTCCGGCCGACGGGTCGAACTGCCCGTGGGCGGACTTCCCGACAAGCCCCTCGCCGACAGCCAGGCAGAGGCCTTCTGGCTCGTGCGTGTCCAGCACGCCTACGCGGCTATCACGGATGAGCAGGTACGTCAGCTGCTCGACGAGGCCGGAGCGCGCCGCGAATCGGGCGCATCACCCCTTCGTCAACCTCTCCGGGCAGGCGCCGGCTCCTCGACCGCCTAGCTAGGTCACCAGCTGGTTACATAGGAGGCGCTGCGGGTGGCTGGCGATCATTGTGCTCTCGGATTTCGCTGTCGATCAGCTCGTTGAGAACGGCGAGAAAGGCATCGGACACCCCGCCCTCGCCGCCTCGTGCGGCGAGGGTGATCTGATGCTGCTCGGCGAGGTACCGGATGTCGTCGAGGACTCGCCGCTCCATGGCCTTGTCGTCCTGGAAGTGCAGCGGCGAAACACCGAAGTACAGGCCAAGTGCCTCGAAGGCCATCGTCTGTGCGGCATCCGTGAAGATCTGGTCCGGTGGCGTGCCGGCGCGAAGAGCCTCAATCTGCGCGGCGTTGATGGCTTCGCTGCCGACCGTAGCGTTGATGGATGCGGCGACATCCGCATCGGAAGGAACACCTTCAGGGAATGTGGCCTGGAGGAGCTCCGTCAGCTTTTCCGCCAGCGTCTGCGGCGCTGGCGTGGTGGTTGCCGGCACGAATTCACCGAATGACCTGTCCTGGGCGGCCACCAGTTCCTCGACGCTGACCCCGTAGGCGCGTGCCACGGCTGGCAGCGATGAGCTGTCGAGGCGGCGCCTCCCGCGCTCCGCAGCACCCAGCTGGAAGCGGCTTACTTCTTTGACCACGTCGGCAGCGCTGCCCTGCGAGAAGCCGGCGTCACATCTCAGGTCGGCGAGGTCGGGGTCACCGTCCCGAGGAAAGAGGTCATCCAGGTGTTGATGGAGCGCCTTGGCGATGCCGGGCAGTTTCTCGGGAGCCGGGAACGCCTTGCCGCTCTCCCAGCGGGCGACTTGCACATGGGATCCAAGTCCGAGGTCCTCTGCCAGCTGGTGCTGGTGCATTTCTGCTGCTCGGCGGACCGCTCTTAGGCGTGGGCCGTCAAATCGGCGAGGTGGCACCTCACGCTCCTGAAGCTGCTGGTGGGCGGGACGAAGGACAGATTAACTAGCCCACTTGTCTCTACAAAGCACGTCGCGTAGCTTTCCAGTGCAGATGCTCGGTCGCAACCCGCCCAGCGTTCTCCCATGCGGTCAGCCGCGCCCCTACACCTGCCCACACATCGCCGAGGCCGGAAGACAACTCATGCCCCTCCAACCTATCCCGGCAGGCCCGCACGCAGGTCACGACTCCGTTCCCGGCCAACACCCGCGGCGGGCCACCGTAGCCATGCCCGCGCTGGACCAGCCACGCGGAACGCCCACCAGACCGTCTACGGGCCTGCCAAACAAGTTGTACTGAGTTCGAGAGCTATCTATGGATCTTGACGGGGCATCCGCATATGTTCGTCGTCGCTCGCCGGGCACCCGCCCGGCACGACGCCGAGGAGGGACACCGATCACTCGCAGCACCCGGGCCTGAATCGCCCAGAACACAGCAGTGGCGCCCGAGAGAGCCAACTCCCGGACGCCGAACGCTGAACAGCACCTCCGGCCCAGCCAAGAGCCGGAGACACCCACCAGCACCGCCCCGGCCTTTCCACGGGTCCACCAGAGCGGATCTCACTTCACGGGAGAGTGTTGCATGCCCACTGCCCTTCGCAAAAGGCCGAAGACCGCGGCCAGCGCGGCAGCCCATACGCCATCCGCCTTTCACCTCCACCTCGCAGCGGCTGAGCGACAGCGGCCCGCAGCCGGGGGTGCTGCCTGATGGCCCGGATACGCACGATCAAACCGGAAGCGTTCGAGTCGGAGTCCCTGGCCGAGTGCTCGGTCACCGCGGTACTCACCTTCTTCGGCCTGCTCACCCTGGCCGATGACACCGGGCGCTTCCGCGACCACCCCGCCATCATCGCCGGGCGGCTGTGGGCGCTGCGCGCCGAACACACCCCCGCGCACGTCGCCCGCGACCTGGAAGAGCTGGCTGCCGCCGGTCTGATCTGCCGCTACGCCGGCTGCGACGGCCGAACCTACCTTCACATCGTGACGTGGCAGCGGCACCAGAAGATCGACCGCCCCTCCGCCTCGCGTCTGCCCCGCTGCCGCGAGCACCAGCGGCAGCAGAAGTGCGGATCCTGTGTTGCCGAGCTCTGCCCGACCGCTTCGGCGCCTGTCTCGCCGAGCATTCGTCGAGGGTTCGATCACCCCGTATCGCCCGATTCACCTAGCGACCGGTCCTCGACACGCGCCAGCGCCCCTGGCGACAGGCCAGGAGCAGACCTGTCGGCGGGACCTGATGGGGAGGACACCGAAGCACCAGGAGAATCCGCAGGTCAGGACGGTTTCGATGAATCCTCGCCACATCCTCGCGAGGGCTCGTCGTCTGGATCTAGGATCTTGGATCCTGGATCTGTACCTACGGGGCGCGAGGCGCCCGCACCCGGCACCGCCTCCCGGTCGGTCTCCGCGAAGGACCTGGTGGCCGAGTACGCAGGCGGCTGCAACCGCCGCCCGCCGAGCGACACGCTCGGACTGCTGGGACGCAAGATCAAAACCCTGCTGGACGAGCGGTTCGAGCCGGACGACATCCGCACGGCAATGGCACGGCTGCGTGCCAAGGGGCTGCATCCCAGCGTCCTGCCGAGCCTGGTGAACGAGGTCGTCAACGCTTCACCGCAGCACGCCGCCACGACGCCGTCATCCGCCTCCGGCGCGGGGCCATGGGCCAGCGCCTCGTACACGCCGTACCTCAATCCGACCGCTGAGCCGACCTCGTTCGGAGGCTGCCTGTGACCCGCCCCATGCTCGCCGACCCCCAGGCGGTCACCGAAAGCCCCGCCGTGGCCTGGATGCAGCGCAAGCTGGTCGAACGCGGCCTGGGCCCGCACGGAGTGGAGCTCACCGATGCGCCCGAGCCCGTCCCGGCCCTGGAAGCCGCGCAGCAGCGCATCCCGGTCGACTACCAGGACGCGGTGGTCGAGCACCCCGGCATCGCGGCGTGGGTGCGCACCATCGCCGACGCATCCGTCGCGCCGAACGCCGGCGGACTCAACCCGAACCGCGGCGGCGCCGGTCGCCGGCAGATCGCCCACGGCCCCTCGCTGCTGCTCTGGGGGCCGACCGGTACCGGCAAGACACACCAGGGTTACGGCGCCATCCGCGCTCTGACCGCTGCCGGGTGCGGCGTGCGCTGGCACGCGACGACCGCAGCCGACCTGTACGCGGAGATGCGCTTCCGCCCTGGCATGGATGTGGAGTTCATGCTTCGGCGGATCGTGCGGATCCCGCTCCTGCTGCTGGACGACCTCGGCGCCGCCAAAGGCACGGAGTGGACCGAGGAGCTGAACTTCCGCCTGCTCAACTGGCGGGCTCAGAACCGGCTCCCCACGATCGTCACCAGTAACCTTCCGCCGGTCCGCACCCCAGGCATGGACACCCGCCAGCCGGTCCTGCGCGACAAGATCGGCGACCGCGTGCTGTCCCGGCTGTCGGGGATGTGCACCCCGGTCGAGTTCACGGGCCTGGACCGCCGCTTCCTGCGCCGCTGACGGCCCCCTGCCACCGATCCCCTCGGGCCCGGCATCCTGCCGCGCCCCCGCCCTGTCGCGCCGCCAGACCCGCACTCCCCCGTCGGTGTGCCGTGCTGTCCGCGAGATGTACCGGAGATTCCCCATGCGCTACAACACCACCAACGACGGCCCGCCCCCGGCCCTGCGCGGTATCGCCGACCGCAGCTGGCAGGCCCGTGGCGCGTGCAAAGACCTCTCGACAGCCCGCTCCGAGAAGCTGTTCTTCCCGCGGAGGCGCGACCACGCGTCCATCGCCGAAGCCAAGCGGTTCTGTGCCCAGTGCCCGGTCAAGAAAGACTGCTTCAACTACGCGCTCGACAACGAGATCCGCCTGGGAATCTGGGGCGGCCTGACCGAGGCCGAGCGCAGCCCCTGGCACGCCAAGATCACTAAGCGGCTCGATTACAGCCGGGTGCGTGCTGCGCTGATGGGCCGTGATGTCGACCTCAGCACCCCGGAGCGCGAGACCGTCGTCCGCCACGCCTACCTGCGCGGATGGGGCGCCGAGCGCCTGGCCTACCTGCTCCAGAGCGACCTCAACTGGATCCGCGACCAGCTCCGTGAAGCGGGCCACGCCATCGCGGACCGCGACCGGTACTGGGGCCTGTACGACGAGGTGGTCCAGGAGAACGACGCCGCCTCGACCGACGACAACAAGGCGAACGAGAAGGACAAGGACGGCGAGGAGGAGGTAATCACCTCGTCCCCCGTGCCCCCGAAGGTGCATACCCAGGACTTGATCAACTCGCTCGGAAAGGCCGCATGACCCGCACCCACACCACGCCCCTCGCCGTCACCCCCATCGGAGTCTGGGACCGCATCGCCATCGTCGCCCTCGGCGCCGCTGGCTGCGCGCTCTCGTACGACGCGCTCCAGCAGATGGCCGTCGCCATCCACGTCCGCGGCCTCCTCACATATCTCTTCCCGCTCGTGATCGACGGCTTCATCGCCTACGGCGTGCGCGCCCTGCTGGTGCTGTCCGCAGCGCCCCTGCGCGCCCGGCTATATGTGTGGGCGCTCTTCGGCATCGCCACCGCCGCCAGCATCTGGGCCAACGCCCTCCACGCGGTTCGCCTCAACCAGCAGACCACCCACGACGGGCTGCGCCTGGGCGACACCGTCGTCGCCGTCCTGTCCACCCTGGCCCCGCTCGCCCTGGCCGGCGCGGTCCACCTCTACATCCTCATCACCCGCCACCACCCCCAGCCCGTCCCGGATCGGGACCGGGACCGGGACCGGGACGACTCGGTCCCGCCCAGGGCTCCGGCCGCCGACGAAGCCGGCCCCGCTGGCCGGACCGGTGCGGTCCCCAACCGGGATAGAGATGCGCTGCCGGTCCCGGCCACTGCTGCCGTCCCCTATCTGGGATCGGGCAAGGACGGGGACCGGGGGCCTGGCGCGATCTTTGTCGGGGACTGGGATCGCGACGTCACGGTCCCCGAAACCGACCACCACGGGGACCGTCCCCACACGGTCCCCGAAACCGACGGTCCCCGCACCCACCCCGCACACCACACCGGGGACCGGGACCACAACCCCACCGTCCCCGAAACCGACCACCACCAGGACCGTCCCCACACGGTCCCCGAAACCGACGGTCCCCGCACCCACCCCGCACACCACACCGGGGACCGGGACCACAACCCCACCGTCCCCGAAACCGACCGCGGGAAGGCGGCGTCGGCGAAGCGCGCCCGGCACGATTCCCAAGGGAGACAAGGCGGTCGGTCCCGGTCGTCTCGTCCGCTCACGGACGACGAGATCACCGAGCGTCTGCGGCCTCACGTGCCTGCCGTGCTGAAGCGCGATCAAAACGAGGAGATCACCCGGGTTCAGCTCAGGGAGATCATGCGCGCCCAGGGCATCGGTATCCGAAACTCCCGGCTGTCCCCGGTCCTCCACCGCCTGCGCCACGAGACGGCGCCCGTCCCCACTACAAAGAGGAGTGCACGGTGAGAACGTGCCCGCGCTTCGCGCACATCAAGTCCGACTTCGAGCGGGACATCAGCTTCCTGCGAGGCCACGCCGAGCGTCACGCCGGCACTGCTCCGGCGAAGACCAGCGCGAAGAACGCGCTCAGGGTCAAAGGCAACATGGCCCGGGCCCTCTCCCGGCACTTCGAAAGTTGCCCCGAATGCGGCTGAGAGCCGTATAGGCGCTGGTCCAGCGCCTGCACTTCGCCCGACTCGACGCGGTGGCCCGGCTGCTCACCCGGCCACCGCCCAGCCGACGGAGAAGAACACCGCGACCGCCCCGCCCGGGAGCACGCCCGCAACGTCCGCACCGACGCCAGTACCTGGTGGCCGTCTCGTTCCGGGACCTGCTCCTGCACGCGACCGGCCCGGCACGTAGCTCGTACGACGAGGAAGCACAGCCGATGACGAACCCGAACGCCCCCCACCCCCACGCGCCGGGTGAGGTCGACACCAACTCGACCTCGACGCGAGCAAGTTGTAGCAAAAGCATTGCTCCCGTTGGGAGCAATGCTTTTGCGTCTCCCGCCCCGGGGGTGGCGGGAGAGGATCGGCTCCGGGGGGCGCCGATCCTTCAGGATGCGACCGAGGGCGGCTCGCATCTTGAAGGGCAGCAACAGCACACCTGTCACAGCCCGTCCTGCACCCACGCCGCTCCGTCAAAGCCGCACGTCCAGCAGCGCGAGCGCCTGCGCGACGAGAACAAGCGCGTGCGTCAGCCCAGCTGTCGCATGAACGACGACGAGTACCAACTCCTCGCCCGAGCAGCCTCCGTGTGCCACATGAGTGTCGCCAACTTTCTCGCCCGCTCCGCACTCAATGCAGCCCGCGACCTCGATCGGACCGCGGCAGAAATAGCCGGCGACCGAGAAGCCCTGCACGAACTCTTCACACTGCGACGACACCTCGGTCAGATCGGCAACAACCTCAATCAGGTAGCCAAGGCCACCAACTCCGGCGCCGACGTCCCCTACGCAGACGCTGTGCTCAAAGCCGTACACCGAACCGCCCGGCGCGTGGACGAATTCACCCAGCGCTACCTCGACACCGAGACGCGGTCCCTGTGATCCCCAGAGCCCACAAAATGGGTACGCGGACCATCGGTCTGCTGTACTACCTCTACGGCCCCGGCACTCACGAGGAGCACATCGACCCGCACCTCGTGGCAGCGTGGGACAGCCTCGCCCCCGACCCCGGCCGCGACCCCAACGCCACCTACGGCGACCTGCAACGCCTCCTCGATCAGCCCGTCGAGGCACTGCCCAAGCGCGACCGCCCCGCGGAACATGTGTGGCACCTGTCCGTTCGTGCCGCGCCCGAAGACCCCATCCTCACCGACGAGCAGTGGGGCGAGATCGCCCGGCGTATGGTCGCGGCCACCGGCATCGCACCGGTCGACGACCCGGCCGGATGCCGCTGGGCAGCGGTCCGGCACGCGGATGACCACATCCACATCATCGCGACGATCGTCCGCGAGGACGGCCGGCAAGCACGTCGCCACTTCGAGGGCAAACGCTCGCAGGCCGAGGCCCGGCAAATCGAGATCGACTACGGACTCCGCCGCCTGAACACCGGCGACGGCACCGCCGCCCAACGCCCCACCAGCGCGGAACGCCACAAGGCCGACCGCCACAAGAGGGAGCGGACGCCTCGCGAGGAGCTGCGGGAGACCGTGCGTCGCGCAGTGGCCGGCGCGGAGGGCGAGGGTGAGTTCTTCGACCGGCTCCGCGCCTCTGGGGTTCTTGTGCGCCAGCGGGTCGCGCCCTCCGGAGACCTGCTGGGCTACACCGTCGCGCTGAGCGACGACCGCAACAAGGGCGGTGAATCGATCTTCTATTCGGGCTCCAAGCTCGCCCCCGACCTGTCGCTCCCCCGCATCCGCGAGCGCTGGTCCGGCGACCACGACGTCAGCCAGTACAGCGAGGATTCCTCCAGCGTCGCACCGAGCGGCCCGGCATCTGCACGGCGCCGTGCAGCGGCGGCTGCGTGGCAGGCCGCGCTGGTCATCGACCATGACGACGACGTCCAGGTCGCCGCGCACGTCGCCGCTGCCGGGGAGGTCCTGGACGCGCTCGCCAAGACCTCCGCCGCCCACACCCGTCGCGAACTACGCGATGCCGCCTTCGCGTTCGAGCGGGCCTCCCGTTCGCACATCCGGGCCGAGCGGGGACACGACCGCGCCCTGCGCCAGGCGGCCCGCAACCTCGTGCAGAGCGGGCCCGCCCTCGGCCGCGGCGAGGACGGGGCCACCACGGCGATGCTGATCGACACGGTGTTCTTCCTGGTCGTCGCCGCGGCGAACTGGCACGGCAAGCACCAGCACGCGCAGCAAGCCGCTGCTGCGCGCGAGGCGGCCGAGCATCTGCGAGCTGCCTACCAGTTGGCAGCCGTGCAGCCCATGGGCGCTCTGCAGCACAGGGGCCGGCGCATGGCCCAGCCGCAGCGGCTCAAGCAGGCTGCCTATCTGCGCCAGGCGGTGCCGGAGCTGGCCGAGGAGATCCTGGCCGAGCCCGGCTGGTACGCACTGGCGGCCACACTCGCCGACACCGAAGCCGCTGGGCACGAACCCGCCGCTTTGCTGGCCGAGGCCGCAGCGTGCAGGGAGTTGGACACAGCAGGCTCCATCAGCGACGTGCTGGTGTGGCGGCTGCGGCGCATGGCCGACCTCCCCGCGGACACGTCCACCCCGCCCCTCACCGACGGCGACAGCGCCGCACAGTCCCCCTCGGGGACGGCAGTTCGTTCCATCGCGCGGCAGAACCAGCACCGAAAATCCCGGTGATCTGGTTACTGGAGAGTTTAAGAGTGGAATCTGGTCACATGCCTGGGGCAATCTCATGGTGGCCCGCAGGCCGACGAGAGGGAGAAGGATGTTCCGCCGCAAGCGTGCAATACGGGAATTGCGTGAGGCTCAGCGTCAGTCGGGCGAGATGCTGCAGAAACTCTGGCAGGAGCCGTGGTCCGACGAGCCTGATTCCCCAGACGGTGCACCCGAGGCGGCCACCAAGCCGGCTGCGTCTGCCCCTGTGGTGGACGACTTCCTGCCGAAGGACCTCCGAGTGCCGGGCCGCGACGAATTCGCCGGGATGATGACCCGCCACAACGAACCTCTCATCGTCAACGGCGAGATCCGTGAATGCCCCGAGTGCGGCGCCTACCGAGACTGGGTCATTCTCAGTACCCGCGACGAGATACGGCTGCACTGTCCGGCCGGCCACACGTCTGTCGAACCGGGCCTGGACACAGCGTGGTTCAACCGGAATTCCGGCCCCATGGACCACCACCACACCAGCCTCGAAGATGCCCTCAAGTACCTCGGCCATTGACCCCTAACGCCCCCGCCCCGCCGGACGAGCCTCGTCTCCTTCGGCGCTGCCAGTCCTCCGCGCCAACCCAGGGGTTTCTATGCGCCTTCGCTCCCTCACCGTCCTCGGACTCATCACTCTCACCGCCCTATCTCTGCCGGGCTGCTCCAACAGCCCCTCCATCGGGACCACCCCCGCCTCCCCAGCCGCGAAGACCGGACCTAAAGACGGCAAAGACGGCAACCAACCGCAGGGCACCCCACTGTCCTCGGCAGTCCTGCGTGACCGCCTCCTCGACGAGAACGACCTCGGCACCGGCTATGTTCGCAAGCTCGAGCACGAGTCGTCCCACGACGACGTCACGGTCATCGGCTGCCCCGCCCTCGACGGACTGGGGGGCGATGCTGCAGCCGGCGGCAGCCTGGACTTCCCCCGCAAGACGAACGCGACCTTCACTTACAGCGGCGGCCCGGATTCCGAACTGGCCGAGGAGCTGTACAGCGGCACGGAGACCAAGCTCTCCGAGGGCGCGGGAAAGATCTTCGGGGCGATGGCCGCGTGCCCGGTCTATCAGGTGGTAATTGGCAGCACCCCGATCAAGGTGAGCACACAGAAGCTGCAAGCCGCCCAGCTCGGGGACGAGAGGTGGAGCCAGCTGATGACCTTCACCGCCGGCGGCCGGGACAGCGTGGTGAAGCAGGTTGCCGTGCGCACCGGGACGGTTCTGATGGTTGTCTCCGGATCGCCGGGCCTGGTGGACGCCCAGGTCGACAAGGCGCTCGCCAAGGCCCAGGCCGTCCGCTGATCCCACAGCCACAAAGCTGCGCGAGGTCATCGAGCGGGCGCGGCGCCGCCAGGCCCGTCAGCCGAGCGAGGAGGCCGGCCGGAAAGCTCCGGCCGGCTGGCAGGTGGAACTGCAGACCACCCGGGAGGACAACCGGCGGCTGCGGGAGGAAGTCGAGCGCCTCAAGGCCGCCGTGCGCCGCTCCCTGGGCCAGCAGATCGACCAGGTCGGCGCCGCAGACCTCGGCACCCGCGTCGACGAACTCACCGCCGCCAACCAGCGCCTCGAAGGCGAACTCGCCCAGGAGAAGGCCCGTGCCGAGGAACTACAGGGCCAGCTCACCGAGACGGAGGACGATCTCGCCGGGGCGCGGACCAGCTTGCGCCGCATGATCCGCTCGGGGAACCAGGATCCCGCCGTGTGACCATGCCTGCACCTCGACGGCCGCCAGCACAGGCGGCGGCCGTCAGGGGGCGCCGGAAACGTCGCCGGTGAGGGTCAGCAGTGAGACCGAGGCCCGGAATGTGGGCGGCTTGGTAAGGCGGAGGTCTCAGTGGTGAGGGAACGCGGCGGCGAACTCGTCGGTAAGGTCTTTGACCCGTGGGTGGGCGGCGTACGGCTGGAGCCGGATAAGCACGTCGCTGACGCTGTCACTGACGCGTTCGGACATGACCTGGACGGCACAGTGCAGCGCCTTGCGGCCGTGATCGCACGCCAGTTCAACGTCATTCTCCTGGAGAGCTGTGGTGGCCAGGAGTGAGTGATTGAAGCCGTGGGCGCGGAGCATAGTCGCCGGATGAGTGGCGGCTTCGGTGGCGTAGCGGCGGGTCTGGCCGGGCATTGCGAGGTCGCGGTAGGTCCAGGCGATCTCGCCGGCGAGTTCGGCTCGGGTGTAGTTGCGTGACCAGTCGGGTTCGTCGTCGGGCCGGGCGCGGGCGAAGTGCTTCTCAGCCTGGCTGATCGCGGTTTCGGCGGAGGCTGTGTCTCCGGTACCTGAGTGGGCTCGGGCTTCGAAGACGTGGAAGATCGCGGTGGCTCCGGGGGTGGCCTGGGGGGCTCCATGGCGGGCGCGGCGTGCGAGATCGATGGCTTGGGCGGGGTGGCCGAGGTGGAGGGCCTGGTGGCTGAGCATGGTGAAGGCGCGGGCGCCGAGCGGCTGATCGTGGGCGGCTTGGGCCATGCGCGCGCTTTGGATCATGTAGCGCTGGGCTGCTTGGTGGTGGCCGATGTCGTAGGCCATCAGGCCGATGGAGAGGAGGAGTTCAGCGGTGGTCTGGCGCAGGGTGCGCCCGACGCTCTCGTTGTAGCTTCCGGTGAGCAGGTCCAGGACAGTGCTGAGGTAGTGCACGGCCAGTGGCCGGGTGTGGCCGCCGCCGTGGGTGACATCCAGGTGCTGTAAGGCGGTGAGGGTGTCGCGCACCCGGATGACGTCCGTGGTTCCGACGCGCTTTGCCGCGGTGGTGGTGGCCGGTGCATCGGGGTGCTGTTCGAGCCAGCGGCCGCTGGCGGCCATGACCGCGGCACCGGCGTAGGTGGAGGAGCGTAGGAAGTCGCGGCGGTCCACGTCGTACCTCCTGAGGAGCTCGATTTCTTTCACAGTAGAGGCGAGGGACGGGTGATAGGCAAGACCCGCTTCGGCCTCATGCGGGCCGTTGGCGGTGAAGCCCGCGTGGTGCAGGGGTACGGGGCGTCGCAGGCGTTGGGATAGGACACGGCATATCAGGACAGGTGTCATGCCTGCGGGGGCGGTGCCGCGTATCCAGTGGCTGACCGAGGTCGGGGCTTTCCCCTTGATCGAGGACACCGGTTGTCATGCGGCGATGGTCAGAGTACTTGATCGTTGTTCGTAGGTGATTGGGCTCTGCTGGCCGAGGGCGGAGTGCCGTCGTCTGGTGTTGTAGCGGGTGACCCAGCGGAAGACCGAGAGGCGGGCGGCGCGGGCTCCGGGCCAGCGTTTCGCGCCCTGGAGTGTCTCCCTTTTCAGGCTGGCGTTGAACGACTCCGCGGCGGCGTTGTCGGCGCTGGTGCCGACGGCTCCGCGTGATCGGATCACGCCGAACCGGTCGCAGAGTGCCGCGAACTCCCTGGACGCGTATTGGGCTCCGTTGTCGCTGTGGAAGATCGCTCCGCGCAGGTTCCCGCCCCGCGTGCCGACGGCGGCCCGCAGGGCGTCGGCGATGAGTTCGGTTCGCATATGGTCGGCGATCGACCAGCCCGCCAGTCGCTTGGAGTGCAGGTCCAACACCGTTGCGAGGTAAAGGAATTGTCCGTCGCCGATGGGGAGGTAGGTGATGTCGCCGACGTACTTCTGGTTCGGTGCGGCGGCGTTGAAGTCCCGCTGGAGCAGGTCCGGCACCGGCGTCGCGTCGGGTGCGGGGATCGTGGTGCGGACCTTCTTGCGCAGGTGTGCCCCGACGATGCCGGACCGGCGCATCAGCCGCTCGACGCGTTTGTGGTTGACCGGCGGGCCCTCGTCCCGCAGTTCGGCGGTGATCCTCGGGCTGCCGTAGGTGCTGTCGGACTCCCGGTGGATCTCCGCGATGCGTTCGGTCAGTACCCGGTCGGCCCGATCGCGCTCGGCGCGGGCCGGGCCGGCTTCGCGCCAGCGGTAGAAACCGGAGCGGGAGATGGCCAGGAGGGTGCACAGCCGCTTCACGCCGTAGGCGTCATGGTGGTCGGCAACGTACTGGAAGCGGATCACCAGTTCGTCTCGCCCGCGAAATATTTGGCCGCCCGGTGCAGGATCTCCCGCTCGAGCTCGAGTTCCTTAACCCGGGCCTTGAGCTGCTTGTTCTCTCGCGCCAGGGCGGTGGCCTCAGCGGTACCGGGCACCGCGGCCTGCTCGGCCTCACGCACCCAGACCCGCAGCGTCTCGTGGTTGACGCCCAGGTCTTTGGCCACCGAGGCATACGTACGCCCCGGGCTCGCGCGGTACAGCGCGACGGCATCGGCCCGGAACTCAGGGGTGTACTTCGACGTCCCCAACGGGAACTCCTGTCCTATGGATCTTCACGATCCAATGATCAGGGTGTCCACGATCAAGGGGAAACGCCCGTCTTGTCGTACCGCAGGCAAAGGCCGTGCTCGCAGCCGAGGGCGTTGACACGTTTGGCCAGTGCCTCGTACTTCAGGTCCGCTTCGTGGATGAGGCGGAGCAGGGCGTCGTTGGGTAATCGGGGCATGGCGTCACCTCCAGAGCGAGCGTAACGGCCTGCGTGCCGTGCGTAGTTGATGTTGCGCAGCGTGCAACCGTTCAACCGCTGTTCTGTCTTCCGGCCGGTGCTGGGCCGGTGGTCTTCTTCCCCAGCAGACAAGGCCCCGCCCGGCTGGTTGGCCGGCGGGGGCGGATGACCCGGAAGGGGACCTCATGGAGGAAGCGGTGAACGGCGCGCCGGTACGCATCGGTGTCGTCGGTCTGAGGCACGGGGCGCGGCATGTGCGCGGCTGGCAGCAGGCGCGCGGCAGCACGGTGAGCACGGTGTGTGATCTGGACGAAGAGCGCACCAGGGCGGCGCTGGCCGATGCCGGGCCGGGGTGCGTAGCGACGACCCGCTACGAACAGCTCCTGGAAGACCCGGATATCGATGCCGTGGTGGTCTCGGTGCCCAACGACGCACACGCGGACTTCGCCGAGCGAGCGTTGCGGGCCGGCAAGCACGTGGCGGTCGAGAAGCCCATGGCCACCACGGGAGAGCAGGCCGCAGCCCTGGCGCGTCTGGCCGAGGAACGCGGTCTGGTGCTGGCAGCGCTGCACGACTTCCGGGCGGACCCTGCGCACTGGGCGGCTCGCGAGCTGGTGCGCAGCGGTGAGCTGGGGGATGTGTACTTCGCCCGCACAGTGTGGGTGCGCCGGGACAACGCACCGGGGTCGTGGTACCGGGAGAGGTCGCGGGCGGGCGGCGGTGTGCTGCTGGACCTGGGCACGCACCGTATCGATCTGGCCCTGTGGATGCTCGGCTTCCCGGATGTCCACGACGTCACGGCGGCGACGAGCCGGCGGCTGCTGGAGGGGCGTTCCGGGGGCGGGGACGTGGAGGACACCGCTGTGGGGATGCTCCACCTGGACGGTGGCGCGGCCCTTGCGGTGGAGACCAGCTTCCTCGGGCACCTGCCGCGCGCCGAAGAGGTCTCGCTGGAGATCCGGGGCACGCGGGCGGCCGTACGGGGCGACAATGTCGGCGACTCCTACCGCGACTACCGCATGACTGTCCTGCGCGGTGAGCAGGGCCAGCATCAGGAGACGACCTTCTCGGTGCTCGGCCCGGCTCCGTCGATGTATGAGGACTTCGCCACGGCGGTGCGTACCAGCGGCGAGCCGCTGTGCCCGGGCGGGCAGGCCGCGGTGGTGGCCGGGGTGATCGACCGCATGTACGCGGCGGCCGGGACCGTGCGGGCGGGGGTGAGCTGATGTTCGCTCCGCACGCGGACAAGGTCCTGGACATGGACCTGGACGTCCTGCTGGGCCCCGGTGGATCCAGACGGGCGCAAGTGGAGGAACAGGTCGCGTCCGCGATGCGCCGCCACGGCCTGACGGTCCACCTGGTCGTCCTATGCCACGGGCACGACGGCGCCCGGTTCGAGACCACCGCGCGCCTGTGCCGCGCCCTGAAGGACCTGCGGCACACGCCCGGCGTCGACCTGGCGGTCAGCTACCAGGGCGGCCCAGCTCCGGCGGGGCTGACGGCTCTGCTCGATACCGGGGTGCCGGTGCTGGCCGGACATCCTTTGCTGGTGGAGGCCGTGAGCGGTGCGCCGGTGCCCGGGGCGGGGAAGACCGAGCACCTGCTGTCCTGCCTGGCCTCGCTGCTGAGGGACGGCGGGGACCCGGAGCGCCGGTTCGTGGTGTTCCTGGACAATGACTACCTCGTCTACGACCCCGAGAACGTTTTCGCCCTGTACGCACCGTGGGCGCTGGGGTTTGCCACCGGCGAGGTGCCGTGTGTGGACCCGCGTTTCGCCGGTGTGAGCTTCGCCAAGGGCGGTAGCCTCCGCCTGGCCGTGGCGCCGGACATGGCCAAGCCGGCGGGTGAGCGAACCTGGGGGTTCGCGGATCTGCTGGACGCGGCCCTGGCCCGCTGCGTGCCGCAGGCCCCGGCGGTGGGCGAGCGCCTCCCGGACGGGTTCGTCCCCACCCGCGACGCGCTGCTTCAGACGCTGGGACCGGCCCAGTTCGCAGAACTGGAGTCGGCGGTCGAACAGATCACCAAGTCCGGCGGGCGGTCCTCGCGGGCACTGTCGCTGTGGCTGTCCAGCCGCCGCGACCACCTCGTTGAGCACTGGCTGAGCCGCTTCTCCTTCCTTCTGCACGGCGACCAGGGCGCAACGCTTGCCGCGTGGGCCGCGATGGAGCTGGCCCCGGGCTACGGCCTGGAGATCAGCTTCCTGATCAACACCCTGTTCCGGCCCGGTATGCATGCCGGGCGGATCGTCAACGCCCTTACGCTGCCGCACGCCCATCTGCCCAAGGACGAGGGCGACAACTTCTCAATGGGCGTGGAGATGTTCACCCTCGTGCAACACCTCCTGCATGGCATGACCAGTCGCGGCCCCGAGGACCAGACCGCGAGCGCCCCAGTGCCGGTGCCCCAGCGGCGCTGGCGGCACCTGTCGCCCACCAAGCTCGGCTACAAGCCGGTGGAGCTGACCTGGGCCGTCCCTCGTGTCCCCGCGCTGTACCCGGCCGTGACCGCACTGACCGCAGGAGGAGCCTCATGACGCGCGTGAAGATCGGCGTGCAGTACACGCCCGCCCCCGGCCAGGGAGTCGAGGAGACCGTGCGGGCCGCCGCCGAGATCGAGAACATGGGCTACTGCTGCTTCGCCGTGCCGGATCACCTGACCCGCCCTCACCAGGGTCTTGCGGTCGCTGTCCCCGATCCGTTCGTGCTGCTGGCCCGCCTGGCCGCCGACACCCGAACCATCGGCCTGGGAACCATGACTGTGCTGGACGCACTGCGGCTGCCCGTCCAGACCCTTCGAGGCGCCGTGACGCTTCAGCAGATCAGCGGCGGCCGGTTCGAACTGGGCATCGGCGCCGGCTGGCAGCAGGCCGACCTGGACGCGCTCGGCCCGGACGTCCGCGCGGCCCGGGCCCGGATCAACTCGCTGGAAACCACCCTGACAGTGCTGCGGCAGGCATGGCCCACGGGCCCGCCCGCGCACGACGACCCGCGAGCCTCGCTGGCCCGCCTTCTGGCCGGAGGAACCACGCGGCCCCGCGTGATCGTCGCGGCCGGGACGTCCCGGATACTTGAGGTTGCCGCCCGTTTCGCGGACACCGTGGCGCTGACCGTGCCGACTCGGCCCCGCCTGGTCGGCAAGACACCCACCGCCGTCTCGGTGGCCGCCCAGATCGCCGCGGTGCGCGGCGCCCGCCCAGCGCAGATGCCTGCGCCCGCCTTCCATCTCCAGATCCGCGATCTCAGCACGAACCCGCCCAACGACCCCGACGGCGACTGGTGGACCGTGGGTGGCAGTCCCGGACAGATCGCTGATGCGCTTCACCGGCGTGCCGACGCGGGGGTGGACTACCTGAGCGTGTGCACTGAGGACCTTCACCTGCTGGAGTGGCTGGCCTCCCACGTCCTGCCCCGGTGCGAGGAGTGACCTGTGACCTCCGTCATCGTGCTCTGCGGAGGACTGGGCACCCGCATGGGAAAGGCCGGCATCCACCGGCAGAAAGCCATGTCCGAGGTGTGCGGAACGCCGCTCCTGGAACTCATCCTCACCCAGGTCTGCGCCGCAGTCCCGGCCCCAGCACCCGTTGTCCTGCTCACCGGCCACCGCGGTACGGACGTGACGGCCGCGGTTCCCGACTGGCACAAGCGTGTCGACGGGCGGATCGAGGCAGTTGCCGAGTGCGCGCCCGGGGCGGTGGGAGTTCTCCATCTCGCCGAACGCCTGCCCGCCCCGGTCCTGATCGTTGCCGGAAATGTCCTGCTGCCCTACACCCGGCTGCTGTCCCACATGCTTGAACAGTGGTCCACCGACGGACGGCCCGTCACGGCGGCCAGCCAGCAGTGGCGTACGGAAGGCCACCACACGGTCAACGCCCAGGACACCACGGTCACCTCGTGGCACCGCCTGCCACACCGCGAGCCGGGCCGCTACGAAGTCGTCGACTCCTACCTGATCACCTCTCAGGTCCTGTCCCTGATGCGGGCAGGTCCGGAGCCGATCAGTCATACCCGGGCACTGGCAGCGCTCGTGCCCCAGGGAGCGGTAGCGTTCCGCGAATTCACCGGCGACTGGCTGCATGTGCAGACGCCGGCCGATCTCGCTGTCGCACCGTCCCGGAAGGACATCCTGTGCCCGCCCCAACTGTGGTCATCATCTCCGGCCCCCCCGGAACCGGAAAGACCTACCTGGCCCGCCAGCTCGCCACACGCCTGACCCTGCCCTGGTACAGCCGCGACGCCATCAAGGAGTCCCTGTTCGACACCCTCGGGTGGTCGGACCGCCAGAGGTCCAAAGAACTCGGCGCCGCGTCCGTGGCTGTCCTGTTCTCCCTGCTCTCCGACACCCTGGGCGCCAGAACGAGCTGCCTGACGGAGTCCAATTTCCGCCGGACTCACTCCAGCCCGGACTTTCAGCAGCTCCTCAAGGCCACCGGCGCCAACGCCGTTCAGATCCAGTGCAGCACGGACGGCAACACCCTCCTCAGCCGCTTCACCGCCCGCTCTTCGTCCGCTGAGCGGCACCCCGGCCACTGCGATGACCAGAACATCGACGAATTCCGCGGCGAACTGCTGCTCGGCCGCTACGAGCCCCTGGAGCTGCCAGGGCCGGTACTGACCGTGGACACCACCCGCTTCGACGACGTCGACATCGACGCACTGGCCGCCCAGGTGTCCGCCCTGCTCCACCCCGACGCGCCGTAACCCGTCAGAACGACCGGCCGGGTTCGCGGCGCACTCACCCGCGAAAGGACCCCTCGTGTATGCCCTTCGTCTGCGAGCCCCCCAAACGTTCGAGAGTATCCCCGACGCCCCAGAACCCGATCCGGTAGCCGGGCAGGTGACGGTCCGCCTGAGCGCCGCAGCACTCTGCGGCAGCGACCTGCCCAAGTGGCGCAGCACCGCCGACCCGCGCTCGGGGCGGATCGGCTTCCCCATCCACGAATGCGTCGGTCACGTGGCCGACGCCAACGGCACCGATCTCCAAGTCGGCCAGCGCGTCCTGGCCATGCCCGCCGATGAATGCGGCCTGGCGGAGATCTACCTCACCGACCGCAACGCGACCCACCCGGTGTCCGCCGACCATCTCACCGATGCCCAGGCCACCCTGATCCAGCCGGTGGCCACCGTGCTGTACGCAACCGAGAAGCTCGGCGACGTCACCGGAGCCCGCGTCACCGTACTGGGCATGGGACCGATCGGACTGCTGTGTGCCTACGTGCTGAGCCGGCGCGGGGCCGTGGTCACCGGTGTGGACCCCGTCGCCCGCAGTAAAGAGATCACCGTCGCGTTCGGCGTCAGTCACCGACTCCAGGACAGCGCAGCCGCCTGGCCCGCCAGCGAGCATGCCCTTACGCCGGTGGACATCTGCGTCGAGGCCGTCGGCCACCAGCAGCGCACCGTACGCGACGCCGTCACCCTCACCCGCCACAGCGGCACCATCCTCGCCCTGGGTGTCCCCGACGACGCCGAGTACGTCGTCCCCTACGAAGCGCTGCTGCGCAAGAACCTCACCGTGAAGGCCAGCATCACGCCGCCCTGGCAGCAGTGGTTCGGCCCCGCCGAGGACTACCTGTACGCCCACCTGGACACGCTGTCCCTCCTCCTCACGCACTCCGTCCCCGTTTCCGAAGCCGACCGCGCCTACCGCGCCTACGCGCGGCCCGCCCACGACCGACTCAAGGCCGTCATCACCACCGCCGGTGGCTGGGCGTCCCCACAGGACCAGTCATGAGCGGCACACCGGGCCGATTCCTGATGGTCCGCCACGGGAAGACCACCGCCAACGCCGGCGCCATCCTCATGGGACGCACCGACGCCCCCCTCCTGCCCGAGTCCCTCGAACAGGCCGGCCAGCTCGGCCGTACCCTCGCGCTGGACACCACCGCGGTTATCTACAGCAGCGACCAGCCCCGCGCCCTGCGTACCGCCCACCTGATCAGCGGCCCCGCCCTGCGCCCGATACCGGATGAGCAGTTACGGGAGCGGCACTTCGGCCGCTACACCCTCACCCCCTTCAGCGACCTGGCCAAAGACCCCGACTGGCCCGCCGTCGACACCCGCTACGACGTACGTCCCGACGGCGGCGAGTCCCTGCACGACGTCGAAACGCGCGTCTTCACGCGCCTCCTGGACCTGCACAGCACGCTCACCCGGGAGACGACCCTGATCGTGGTGGGGCACAGCACCTGCTGGCGCCTCGTGGAAGCGGTCCTCAACCACCGCCGCCACGATCCGTTCGACGAGCCCATCCCGCCGCCGCTGACCGTCCTGGAACACCCGCGCACCGCTCTGGACGTGCTCCGGGAGCACATCTAACAGGACGCAGAAGGGGGCGCGGCGGCAATCCAGCCGTCGCGCCCCCTTCTGCGTCACGCGCTCGGGCGTTCGCCCGGCATGCGCGGCACCATGCCGTGCAGGACCAGATCCGGCACGTCCTCCACCCCGGCCACCCACGGCCCGTCCCAGCCCCGCACGCCGTAGGCCACCGCACTCGCACCGCCACGGTGCGGCACACCAACCGCGGTCATCCCCGCCCGCACCGCGCCGGCCAGCTCATCCCCGCCCCCGTCACCGCAGTACAGCAACTGCCCCGCCGGGACGCCCAGCATGGCCAGAACCCTCATGTAGAGCGCGGGCGACGGCTTGACCAACCCTTCCCGACAACTGAAGAACGCGCCGTCGACCAGCCCGGCCAGCGCGCACCGCGGCCACGCCTCAGCCGTCTCCACCGCCGCGTCCGAGAGCACCGCCACCGCGACGCCCCGCGCCGTCAGCCCGGTGAGCACCGCCCGCACACTGCTCTCGCTCACCAGCCGGCTGCGCGCGTGCGCCCTCACCGTATCGACCGCTGTGACGAGATCGGGCCGCCTCGCGTCGCACCGGCCGGCCAGATCCCGCACCACCTCGGGTACCGATGTCAACTGCCCCTCGTGCCGGAACCTCCAGGACTCCGCCAGCGCTGAGCCAATGCCGGTGAGTTAACGCGTCGGTGCAGGTCAGGTGGGGTGCTTGGTGACTTTGAGTGTGTAGCGGACGTTACTGGGAGTGCGGGGCTGGTCCCGTTTTCTGACCTCGAAGGTGTTCTTGGACGGCTTCTTGATGCGCTGGCACTGCCGGTTGCGCCGGGGCGGGAGGAGGGCGGCCAAGAGCTCTGTGGTGACTTCGCGGCGGGCGGTGTCCAGCGTGGTGACGTCGGCTGCGGCCTGGGCGGCGACGGCCAGCCGGGCGAGCTGCACCGTGACGGTGAAGGAGATCCGGTCAGGATCGGTCCCGCCGTGTTCTGCCGCGCGCGTCTGCAGTGCGCATAGTGCCTGGTAGACGGTGAGGAGGGCGTAGATCTCCTGGTAGATCAGCTCGGGCGCCTTGGAGCGCAGGATGAATCCGGCGCCGCGCAGGCGGTTCTTCAGTTCCGCGAATCCGTTTTCGATCTCCCACCGCTGGTGATATGCCCTCGCCAGCTGGCGGGCCGGGGCGAGGTGGTGGTCCAGCAGGCTGGTGACCAGCCGGAACGTCTCGGTGCGGGGTGGGCCGGCCTGCGGGTGGATGGTCACGGTGTACTCGATGATCCGTACCAGGTGTCCCCGGGGTGGCTCGGTCAGGGTGCGTCCGGCCGCGCGGGCCTGACCGTGGCGGATGTTCTCGGCGGGCGTGCGCATGATGGACAGGTAGGACCCGTCGGACAGTACCCGCAGCGGCACGAAGACCAGGTTCTTCTTGATCCGCCAGGCCAGGTGGGCGCCGGTGGCGCGGGCCAGGCCCCACAGCTGGTATCCGGCGAAGTTGCGGTCGGCCAGCAGTAGCATGTCCGGTCGCAGGGAGGCCAGTAGCCGGCGGGCGAGCTTGTGCTCGCTGAACCTGGCCACGGCGTCGAAGGCCGCGTCGACCAGGGCGTGGGTGCCGCATTCGGTCAGGGCCATCAGGCGGACCTGCGGGTGTCCGCTCTGGTTGACTCCGTCCCTTCCGGTGAAGCCGAACTCGGCGGCGTTTGCCGGGGTGTCGGGGACGTCCAGCGCGGTGCCGTCCCAGGCGACCAGCCGCAGCCCGAAGGCGAACGTGCCCGGAGTGAGGGTTGTGGCCAGCGTGCCGCACCGCCGCTCGAACAGCGCCTGCAGCGGTTTGTCGCCCAGCCGCTGCCGGGCCCGTGTCAGGGCCGAACTGGTGGGCAAGCGCTGCACGCACAGGCCCGGCAGATGCCGCAGCTTCTCCGTCAATGTGCGTAGGACCGATCGGTATCCCGGCGGCCCGGCACTGTCGGAGCTGCTGAACAGGCACAACGCCAGGACGAAGTAGACCACCGCCCGGGCCGGCGACAACGGCGGCGACGCTCGCCGCAGCCGGTCAACTCCACGACCTCGTCAACCAGTTCAGGGCTGATCTCCTCGGTCAACACGCCGAGACGGACGTGCTCGCCAAAGCGCCGGTCCGTGGGGGCCACCAGCCTGTTCAACGGAGCCTGGCTGCCCTCGGTGATGGCAGACGGCATGCGGACGATGGCACACTGAGTACCCAACGGAGTTCCCTCACGGACAGTCAGATCTTGGTCGGTCTTCTGTCCTACCGGGAACTCCGTTGCCGTGTCCCGGCCTCCGCCGACACATCACCAGAAGTGACGGATCACGCAACGTCACCAGGGGATATTCCCACCCAAACCCCGCACCATCAAGTGCCTGACCTGCGCCGACGCGTTAACTCACCGGCATTGAGCGCTGAGCGCACTTTTCCATCCGCCACACCCAACGCGCGTGCCAGCTCAGTCGCGAGGCGTGCCCGCTCCTGACCGGACGGAGCGTTCACCAGCGTGCCGAACAGATCGAACACCACGGCGCCAAAGCCCGGATCTACTGATTCCGTCCACCTGCCACCGGTCAACTCACCGGTCCTGTACCTCCGTGCAGCGTTCACAGAGCAACCGCCCCCACGCTCGTCGTGGATCAATAGGCGACCAACCCGACGACCGGGGCTGGCCCCTTCTTGACACGAGCACAGCAGCCGGGATCCTCGCCCCGCCAGAGAGCCGAAGGGTTGAACGGTGGCACGGTGCCGCGGAGGAACGGACGACCACGCCCTGCGCGTTGACGGCATGTGTCCTCCAGCCCCCGATACCGTGCCGCTGATGACAGCCCAGCAATCCACCCGCTCGAATCACGCGCCCTCCGACTGGGACTCACGGTGGCACGACGTTCTGACCGGACGCGGGTGCGGCATGTGCGCCGACAGAGGCAAGGCCGACAACGGCTACGGCATCCGCTTCCACAGCGGACGGTACGCCGACACCTATCTACAGCGCTCCGGCATGGTGCGCGGTTACAGCGTCGCCATCTGGAACGGCCGCCACATCGCCGAACCCACCGAGCTCACCACGGACGAGGCCGCGGGATTCTGGCTGGAGGTCCTGCGCACCACACAGGCCGTCGAAGAGGTCTACCAGCCGGTCAAGATCAATCTCCTGGCCATGGGCAACGGCATGCCCCACCTGCACTTCCATCTCGTGCCGCGCTACACACAGGGCGACCCTGCCCCCAACCGCCCGCTGCCCTTCACCTTCCTCGACCACGGACGCCAGGACGAGGAGCGTCTGCAACACGATGTGGTCAAGCTGTCATGCGCTGCGGCGACCGCAGCGGCTCGGTAACGGCGCCTCCGAGCGGGAGCGCATCGCGGCGCAGGCGCGCCCGGGGCAACGCGTTGTGGTCCTCCACCCGACCCGGCCACCAGGCGGGCTGTCTCGCAGTACGGGCTGCCGGACGCCTTGACGGCCCGTCGTGTGATCACCCGCATGCTCGGCTTGGCCCTCCCCCTCATGCAGGCTTCCGCTGATCATGTGCCTTAGCCTCGATCCACCGAGTGACTCGCGTCCTGTGGATGAGGAAACGAGAAGAGGTGCCTGCTGACCTGCGATGATGGGAGTTCTGACGCTTCC
>NZ_JBVJWD010000033.1:75366-84829 GCF_055602785.1 Streptomyces sp. NPDC037301 | reverse complement strand
TGAACGCTTTCCAGGTCGCCTTCGAGGGCCGCCTGACTCCCACCGACCACTGACCAACTCAACAACCAAGATCAGCCGTTAAATTGACACACCCGCGCGACCTCTTAACGCCCTCTCAGGGCTCACTTGGGAGCAGATCCACGGCCTCGGTGTGGGCAGTGAGCGACTCGCTCCAGCGGGGGCGCATCGTGGCGCGTGTCGTTGGTACACCGTTGGGGCCTGATCAGTTGTGCGCTCAGGCATTTGGCTGACTTTTTGACAAGGTGATTGCCAAATATGTCAGCTGCCTGGGCTACTGGGGGCCTGAACCGGTGGGCCGCCCATCCCTCTCCGGGGAGCGCGGCAACTGGCCTGCTCGCTGATGGTCCTCGTATGCGGGGATCTGGTCGGCGTTCGCGCGAGGCGCCCGTGTAGCTCGGTCCCTTCCGTGGTCACGGACGTGTTCACCGAATCCAACACTCGACGCACGACGTTCTCGCTGTAGCCGAGCGATCCTGCGGCCTCGTCCGCCGCTGCGCCGTTCTGACTGGTCCGAGCCCCACCCGCTGGGCCTGGGTCTCCCCGAGCCATCCGGGCTCCAGTCTGGCCGCACGGTCGATCGCGGCCGACGGGCCGCAGGGGGGCTCTGCGATTCGTCCCAAGGAGCACTCCCATGCCCGTTTCACCGAACCAGGGTTCCACCGGCGGCGGCGACGCTGCGGCTCTCACCGGCAGCCACTTCACCGGCACCACCGCCGTGCGCTACGGCCCCCGCAAGGCGGCGAGCTTCACGGTCGTCAGCGACACCACCACCGCCACCGTCACCCCCTCCGGCAATGGCGCCGCCCCAGTCTCCGTGACCACCCCCGGAGGGACGGGGGTGGTCGGCACCTTCTACTACCTGCCGCCGCCCACCTTCCGCATCACCCCGTCTCCCGCTGGTTCCCTGGCAGGCGGCAACACCGTGATCCTGACCGGCCTCGGCCTCTACACCACGAGCGAAGTCCGATTCGGTACGCAGGCCGCCGCATTCACGGTCGACTCCGACAGCCAGCTCACCGTGACCGCCCCCGCGGCGGCCTCGGCAGGCGCGGTGACGATCACCGTGCGCACCAGAGGCGGGATCGCCGACACGGTCACCTACACCTACCTCGCCCCGCCCTCCCTCACCGTCGTCACCCTCGACTCGGGGCCGGTCGGGGGCGGCAACCTCGTCGTCATCACCGGGACCGCGTTCTCCTACACCACCGGCGTCACCTTCGACGGCACACCCGTCACCTCCTACCGGATCGCCTCGGACACCGAGATCGACGCCCTGGTACCGGCCGGCGCCCTCGGCCCGGCCGACGTCTCCATCACCACCCTCGGCGGCACCACGACCGCCACGAACGCCTACACGTATCTTGGAAGCTTCGCGGTACTCGGCGGAGCGTCAGTCTCCAACACCGGCGCCACCAGTGTCACCGGCGACCTCGGTGTGAGCCCGGGAGTGTCCGTCACCGGGTTTTCGCCCGGCCAGGTCACCGGAACCATCCACATCTCCGACGCGGCAGCCACCGCGGCCCACGCCGACCTGATCGCCACCTACAACAACGCCGCCGCCCAGATCCCCGACGCCAGCGTCTCCGGAGACCTCGGCGGCCTCACACTGACCCCCGGCGTCTACAACGCCGCCACCTCCATCGGACTCACCGGAACGCTCACACTGGACGCCCAGGGCGACCGCAACGCCCGCTGGATCTTCCAGATCGGATCGACCCTGACGACGGCCACCGCCAGCAGCGTGCTCCTCGTCAACGGCGCCACGGCCCGCAACATCATCTGGCAGATCGGCAGTTCAGGCACCCTGGGTACCGACAGCATCCTGGCTGGCAGGTTCCTGGCCGCCATCTCGATCACGGTGACCACCGGCGTTACGGTCAACGGCCAGACCCTGGCCCGCGACGGATCGGTCACCCTGGACACCAACACGATCACCCGCCCGTGGTAGCGCGATCACACACCGCGGGTGCTCTGCCCATCGGCAGCAGATCAAAAGCGAGATGCCTCTCCGGTCGGCTCAGCCGGAGAGGAACGAATCGTCGGCGACGCGCGCGCCCGGCAGCTGCGCCGTGGTCAGCTACGACAGGTAGGGGCGCTCACGGAGCAGGCGGGCCAGGCGGGCGGAGTTGGCCGCGAATGTGCGGGTGATGGAGGCCACAGAGTCGGGGGCCTCCGCCAGGCCCCGATAGTCGGTGCTAGGCCGGCCCTCACCGACCGTTTCTGAACTCGGGGCACGGCCATCGCACTTGTGCGTACCGCTGCCTCTTGGTACAACGCTATGTCCCAAGAGGCAGCCATTTGACCAGACCATGGGATAAAGCGTCAGGGACGGGAGAGGCGTGCGCGGCGTCGGAATGCGACGGTCATCCCGGCGCCCAGGGCCGACAGGCCCAGCAGATCCGCGCCAGCTGTCACCTCGCCGGCGTTCATCCCGTGGGTGCCGCCGCCGAGCCCGGTGGCCGCGCCTCCCTGGGGGTGGTGCCCACCGTGCCGGCGTCCTCACGCAGTCCGCTGCCCGATTTTGCCGAGATGCGCCCGTACAACACTGCCACGCGCACGCTTCTGCCCGACGGCGACCTCGAACCCGGCCAGAGTCTGGAGCCGGACCGGCGGGTCGCCCGCAAGCTCGTCCACAACGGGTACGTCGACGTCGCCTGGCGCCTCTACCAGCAGACGGGCGACCTGGAGCTCCTGCGGCCCACGGGCACCGATGACCGGCGCTGGGCCAGGATCTCCGCCTGGGCGGCCTTCAGAGCACCGCACTTGGTGCGCACCCCTTGGCCAGGTTCGCTATCGCCCGCGTCGTTCCTGATCCACGTTCGCTACCGCCCGCATCGTCCCGGTATGTGTGCACGATGTTCTGCATCGGGGGAGAGATCTCCCTCCCGCGCCGGGCCCACGTCCCGTCACCCTCCGTCGACCGGCGCGCGGTCGGCGTGGGGGGTGCGCACCGGCGGCGGAGCGCACGACATCCGGTGCGCATCGCCCGGTGGGGGAGTGCGTTGCATCGTGCAACTCGTCGCGCCGCGCGCGCCTGGTGCGCACCGGTGCGCCGCCGGCTCCGGTGTGGTGGCGCGCGTGGTGCGCGGCTGTCGTTGCGCGGTGGCTCTACGATCCGCCCGTGGGACAAGACCCCGGCACAGAAGGCCGCCAAGGCGGCACGCGGGCAGCAGCCGAAGAAGCGGGCAGGCAAGGCGCAGCGCGAGGCGATCAAGCGGGCGCAGGCGGCGAAGAAGGCGGGCGGCGGGAAGCTGGCCGCGAAGAAGGCCGCGGCGAAGAAGGCGGTGCCGCTGCCGCGCGGCTCCATCCGTGCCGCGTACCCGGGCACCTGCCCGGCCTGCTTCAGGGACTACGGCAAGGGCGAGGTCATCACGAAGGTGACCGAGAGCTGGGGACACCCCGGGTGTGCGCCCCGGCAGTTGTCGGTAGCCGAGCGGGAGTTCGCGCGGAACAAGGCGGCGATCGAGAGCGGGCACGTGATTCCCTGCCTCGGAGAAACGACTCAGCCCTGGGTGCGCCGTTGTCGGAGTCCGGGGCATGGCCGGGCGCAGGCAATCGAGGACAAGAGTGGCGAGTCCCACGTGCCGGATCGCTCAGATGTTGGGTGGGCCGAGTCGGGTGTAAGGAACGCCGATACTCGTGCCACCGGGGGTGACGACCCTGACGGTGACCGCGCCTGCCACGCCGGGCGGTGCCGTGGTTGTCAGCTGGGTGTCGGAGACCACGGTGAAGCCGGCGGGCACGGCACCGAACAGTGCTGCGGTGGCATACGTCAGTCCGGCGCCGGTGAGGGTCACCGTGTTTCCGCCTGCTGATGGCCCCTGGTCGGGTACCAGACCAGTGATGACCGGGGTGCCCAGATAGATGTAGGTCACGCTGTTGCTCGTGCCGCCTGGCGTGGTGACGGTGACCGGGACCGTGCCGGCGACTCCCGGTGGCGCCAATGCAGCGATCTCCGTGGCCGAGACAATGGTGTAGGTGGTTGCCGCCGTCGCGCCGAAGCGAACCGCGGTGGCCTGGAGGAAATTCGCACCGGTCAGCGTCACGGAGTTGCCACCGGCCACTTGCCCTGCCCTGGGGGTGGCGTCGCTGAGAACCGGTGCGGCGAGGTAGTAGTAGGAGACGGCTTGGGTGCTGGTACCGCCGGGCGTGGTGACGGTGACGGCGACCGGACCCGGGCTGCCGGTGGGGACGACCGCGGTCAGTTGGGTCGCCGAGACGACGGTGAACGAACTCGCCGCGTTCGCGCCGAAGTGAACGGAGGTCGTTCCGGTGAAGCCGGTCCCGGACAGGGTGACGGTGTTCCCGCCCGCGACTGGTCCCTGGGCCGGAGTCACACTGCTCAGAACCGGAGCGGCGACATACGTATAGGGGATCCCGGCGCTGGTGCCGCCCGGGGTGGTGATCGTGACAGTGACGGTGCCGGCGGGCGCGGCGGGGGCGATGGCGGTGGCCTGCGTCGCGGAGACGGCGATGAACGCGGCGGCCACGGTACCGAAACTGACCGAGGTGGCGCCGGTGAAGTCGGTTCCGGTCAGCGTGACCGTGTTCCCGCCCGCGACCGGCCCCTGGTTGGGGACGACGGAGCTGATCGCGGGGGCCGCCGCGGCCACCGCCGGTTGCCTGATGAGAGAGATTGAGCTGTCGGAGCTCTCCACAGCCGTTCTCCTGTCGGGTGATGTGATGAGGGCGTTGTGGACTGGATGCGGAGTTCGGAGTGCGGTGGTCGGGGCGCCGCCCGGACCTCCTGGCCGGGCGGCGATGAGCGAGTGGCGTCGAGCGGGTTGCCCGCCCGGCCGGGCGCAAAATGTCCCGGACCGGGCGGGCATCATGCATCTGGAGGCGGTACCGGCGCCGGGCGCTGTTCCGCGTCGGCAGTCGGTGCCGCACCCCGTGGCGGATCAGATGCCGGGGCCTGTCACGTACGTGAAGGCGCCGACGTCCGTGGCAGTGCCCGCAGGGTTGGAGAGAGTGACGTCGACCGCACCGACGGTCCCGGGCGGGGTGACGGCGGACACCGTCGTCGCGTTGATGACCGAGAACGGTGCCGGCACGCCGCCGAACGTGACCTGGCTCGTCGAGGTCAGGTTGGTGCCCGTGATGGTCACCGCGGTTCCGCCGGACGTCGGCCCGGAAGCCGGAGTGACCCCGGTGACGGTCGGGACGTCGATGTACGTGTACGACAGACCGTTGTTGGTGCCTCCGGCGGTCGTCACACTGACGCCCACCGGCCCGGCTGCCGCACCCGCGGGCACGACGACACTGATCTGGCTGTCCGACAGCACCGTCGGCACCACGGTGTTGGCGCCGAAGGACACCCCCGTGGCAGTGGACAGGCCAGTGCCGCTGATGGTGATGGTGTTGCCGCCCGCGGTGGGGCCCGAGCTCACGCTCAGACCGGACTTGAACGGAGCGCCGACATAGAAGAACGGGACCGGGTTGCTGGTTCCGCCCGGGGTGGTCACCGTCACGCCGACCTCGCCGGCACCGGACGGCGAGACAGCGGTGACCTGGGTGGGCGAGACGTTGGTGACTGCGGTCGCCGGATTGGTACCGAAGAGCACAGCGGTGGTACCCGTGAGGTTGGTGCCCGTGATGGTGACGGTGGTACCGCCACCGGTGGAACCCTGGTTCGGACTGATTGGCATGGTCGTCCTCCGTGTGTGAACTGAACCTTCGAACGCTGGAGTTGACTCAGAGCCGGGTCCAGGTCAGGCCCCAGGGCCATGACTTGGACCACCGGGGCCGCTGTCGGGCCCGGCCGACCTCGCTCGCCTCCTCCTCGGCACGTCCCGCGGGTACACCGATGAGCGCCCCCGGGGAATTGCCCGGAAGTTGCCTGCTGCGAGAAGACACCGTCAGCGGCCGTCGCCGCGCCGGGTGCTCAAAGCCGTGATGAGCCGTGTCGGTCGCGGGCCGTCGGCCCGGGACACCGTTGCCGCCCCGCAGCGGGCGCCGCTCCGTACGAGCCGGCGCCGCCCTCGCGATGGAGAGCTGCCAGCCATCGCGCGGCCCTCGGCATGAGGCCGAGGTATGCACATGACTGGTATCGGCTCGCTCACAGCGGCAATGACCGCACGCGGGTCGCAGAGTGCGAGGCCACACTCGTGGCCCCGACGACGAGGTACTCGGTTGTGCGCGGATGACTCGCGCACCGCTCCCTTGCAGAGGCCGGAGGCTGCCACACCAGCCCCTGCCGCTACCTGGCAGGGGCGACTGGTCGGATCCAAGTCCTCTACGGGGGCGCCCATCGCGGCTGTCCGGAGCAAATGATGCCGAGGTCCGTCACGCATGGACGGTCGGCGAACAGAACGGTTCCGCGCTCCCCCGGAGAGGGATGGGCGGCCCACCGGTTCGGATACCCAAGTGACCCATACAAATGAAATATGACACAAGAGTCTTGACGGGTAGCCACCTGAATGGACGAGCGCACAGAGGGCGGATCGGCCGGCGCACCAGGGGAAGGCGAATCAGTCCCCCGTACCACCACGCGCGCCGCCCACGTGGGAACCAGCACGCACCAGCTCTCCCACGATGGACGGACCTCGGTCACGCATGGGCTGATCGAGGAACGACGCCGCAGGTCGCACAGCGCTACGGAGGCGACATGGCCAACCCGACCCAGCCGTCGTCGTGTTCCAGCACATCGAGTACCGCTCCCGGCAGCGGCCCGGCAGGGGAGGCGATCTCCCGCTCCCAGATCTCCTGCGCGTCCCGGCCGCGCTGGAGGAACACTCCCGCCTGCGCTGCTGTTCGTGGTCCGCCATCGGCCTCTCTTCCCGTCGATCGGCCCTGACTCTTCCGTCGTACCGACCGCGCCGCGACGCTTGTTGGAGGCGCTCGCCACGCAGTACCGCGAGGCAGCGACGGCAGATGCGACGTTCATCCCACAGTCCTTGGTACGGACGCACTGCCGTCCGTGCCGTCACACAGAAGGACCACTTCGGCGATGAGCCGGGTGGGAGGCTCAGCCCCGAAGGGGAGTTAGCCGAAACGACGGCGGCCCCACGCCGGTTCTCCGGCGTGGGGCCGTCTTCACTCCCCCGCTGGGCAACTGCCTTCCCTCGCCCGGTTACTCCGCTAGCCTTGCTGCCGGTCGTCTACTGGGTCTGGGGAAGAGAATCATCGTGTCTGTCCTTATCGCCGGGGGAGCCGGTTACATCGGAAGCACTCTGGCTTCGGCCTGTCTGGATGCGGGCGTCACCCCGGTGATCCTCGACAACCTCGTTCGGGGCCGCGCCGAGTTCACTGATGGGCGGATCTTTTACGAGGGCGACATCTCGGACGGTGCCCTGATCGACCGTATCTTCTCGGAGCACCCGGACATCTCCACCGTGGTGCACTGCGCGGCGCTGATCGTGGTGCCGGAGTCCGTAGCGGACCCGATCGGCTATTACGAGGCGAACGTCACCAAGAGCCTGGCCTTCGTCCGCCACCTCCACCGCAACGGGCGCGACCGCCTCATCTTCAGCAGTTCGGCCTCCATCTACCAGGCCGAGGACGGCTCCCCCGTCACCGAGGACTCGCCGCTGGCGCCGCAGAGCCCCTACGCGCGGACCAAGGCGGTGTGCGAGGAGATGTTCGCCGACATCGCCGCAGCCGGGAAGATGCGGGTGCTGTCGCTGCGGTACTTCAACCCGGTCGGCTCCGATGCCCTGCTGCGCACCGGTCTTCAGCTCAAGCGGCCCAGCCACGCGCTGGGGAAGCTGATCCAGGCCCACCAGGAGGGCACGCCGTTCCCGGTCACCGGCGTGAACTACCCGACGCGCGATGGAACGGGTATCCGTGACTACGTGCACGTATGGGACCTCGCCGCGGCCCACATCGCAGCGATCGACGGCTTCGACTCCATCCTTACCGAGTCGAAACCGTCGATCGCGATCAACCTGGGCACCGGCTCCGGCACCACCGTCCGGGAGCTGTGCACGGCGTTCAACAACGTCGTGAGCACGCCCCTGGCCACGGTCGACACCGATCCGCGCCCCGGTGACGTCGCCGGCGGGTACACCCTGAGCGACCGAGCCGAGACGCTGCTGGGGTGGACGCCGAAGCTGTCCCTGGAGGAGGGAATCCGGTCCGCCCTGGACTGGATCCCGGTGCGCGACAAGATGCTGAAGGACTGAGTCCCTCTCGCCTTCACCCCTCCGGGTGGCCTGGGCTTCAGCGCAGGCGGGCTTCGAGGGCGAGCAGGTGTCGCATGGCCGGAGCGAGCCATGCGACGTCCCAGCGGTGGTCTGCCGGTGCATCCCGGTAAGCGTGGTGGGGAATCTTGAGCGCTTCGAGAAGCTGGTGGCCGGCGGTCCAGTCGGCCTCCAGCGTGCCGATGCCCCCCAGCGCGATGCGGCGGGCTCCGCGTAGGACTTGCGCGTGGCGGCACAGGTTCTGCCGTACGTCGTACTCGTCGAGCCGCGCGGTGCTGCCGGCGACGTCGATGAGCTGCGGGTGGGGTGGCCGGTCGCTGAGCAGCGAGGGATCCCAGACGCTGGCGACGGCGAATAGGTCGGGGTGCCTCGTCAGCAGGTTGAGGGCTGCGAAGCCTCCCTTGCTGAACCCCAGCAGGTGTACCGGTGGCCGGGCCTGCCCACCGAGGACTGCGAGGACGGTCGGCACGACCACACGGACGAGGTGGTCCTCTTGTCGGCAGTCGGCTCGGGTCGCGTGGTTGACCAGCCATGGTGATTCGCTGAAGGTCGGCGCGGCAAAGGCAGTTCCGTCGCGCAGGTCCGCGGGGAGCCGTCCGATTTCGGCGAGGCTGTGGCCGTACTTCTGCCCGTCGCCCTTCTCGACGGGCAGGGCGAGCACGATCCTGCGTACGGGCTGTTCGGGCTGGGTCACTGTGACGTGGGTGCCGGGTGGCTGGAATGGGCTCTCCAGGGGAATCCGGGTGCTCGCGGGGAGGGTGGTGGTGTCAAGGAGGTTCGCCTGGTTGTGTGGGGAGGCGGGGCGTTCAGGTACGGAGGGTGGCGACGGCATCTGCGTAGGTCTCCCAGTTGTCGCAGTTGAACCGGAGCTCGGTCGGCAGGAGGGGCACGGCCCTGAGTTCGTTGCCTGTGCTGATCCAGCGCCGCACCGCGTCGATAAGGTAGAGCTCGCCGTTGGGGCGAGGCGGGCATTCGCGCAGGGCCTCGAAGACGAAGGGTTTGAGGACCCAGCGGGCGGCGCAGGCGTGCACCCACCGGGCACCGGTGTGGTCCAGGAGGTCTCTGCCGAAGGCGACGTCGTACGGGCCGGGGCGCGTGCTGAGTGAGGACGCGGCGCCCAGGACGGTCTCGTGCGGGGGGACGCTGTCCGCGGGGAACAGGCGGGTCAGGACGGAGCAGTCCGCCGTGCCGCCGTGGGGGGGGGGGGGGGGGGGGGGGGGGGGGGGGGGGGGGGGGGGGGGGGGGGGGGGGGGGGGAGGGGGGGGGGGGAGGGGGGGGGGTGGGGAGGCCCTTTGCCCTAT
>NZ_JBVJWD010000033.1:14022-75356 GCF_055602785.1 Streptomyces sp. NPDC037301 | reverse complement strand
ACCAAGGAGTTTGTGGGGGGGGGGGACTTTTTAGGGAGGAAAAGGGGGGGAAAAAAAGAAACATCCCCCCCGCCCGCGGGGAAGAAGACACGGAACCGCCCCCCCCCCCACGGAGGCCGCGCGGATCAGGTTGTCCCCGAAGGCGAGGACGAACGGCTGTCCCTGCGTCCATGTCTCAGAGTCAAGGACGGGCGCCCCGGGGCCGGCGCCGTCGTCCTGGACGCGGTAGGAGAAGTCCATTTCGTATGCCGCACCGCTGCCGAAGTAGGTGGGGATCTGGCTCTTGCGTGAGGAGATTACGAAGAGGACGTCGGAGATCCCGGCCGCACGGAGTTCGTGGACGAGGTGCTCCAGTATCGGCGTCCGTGCGACGGGCAGCATCTCCTTGGGGATGATGCGGGTGATCGGGGCCATCTTGGTCCCTGCCCCGCCGGCGGCCACGACCGCCCTGGTGATCGTCGTGAGCTTCATGGGCTCTCCGCTCCCGTCAGGCGGTCGGCCGGCTTGGCCAGCCAGTCGAGCCAGGTGCCATAGACGTCGCAGTGGGCCACGACGTCGGAGCGGCTCACGCCGCCGTCGTAGTTGGCCATGATCATGCGGGGGGTGTCGTGGCCGAGGTGGCCGATGGAGATCTCGTGGAGCGGGCGTTGCTGGCTCAGCTCGGCAAGGGTGTCGACGAGGCGTCCCCGGCCACCGGGCGAGCCAAAGATCTGGTAGATCGACCACGAGAAGACGAAGCAGAGGTGCTGGTCGGCCGGGGTCTCGGCGACGACGTTGGCGAGGTGGTCCTCGGCTCGGCCGGCAAGGATCGTCGGCGGGGTACGCGCGGCCAGCGCAAGGGCGCTGTTCAGGGTGCGCATCCGCGTTGTCTGCTCCGGCCAGGTGAGGCTGACCAGCCACTCGGTTGCCTCGGGGTTGGTGACGTCCACCGGGTTGAGTTCGATCCCGACCGGCCGGACGAAGCGTGTGACGTCCAGGGACAGGGGCGGCGTTCCGCCCTTGATCTCGCAGGTGAGGACGGTGTCCGGGTCGCTGGCGGGCAGGCTGAGCCTATGTCCGCCGTAGTCGTAGGTGTAGCGGTCCCAGAATAGGTTCAGGCCGGCGCTTGCGCCCACGTCCACGATCCTGATCGGGCGCTCGTCGAGCTGCTGCTGGAGGGCTGCAAAGGCGGGGAGGAGGACGGCACAGCGGTTGACCTCGTTGGTCTGGACGGAGCGGGTCGAGATGATCCGTGTGATCTGTCCGGCGTGCTGTCGGCAGAAGTCCGTGAGCAGGGCGTCGGCGTGGGCCTCGTGCAGTTCCTCGTGGCCGGTGAAGTAGGTGGCCAGCGGGTGCTGTACGCCGCGGCGGAGGATGTGGTGGATGGCCCCGAGCAGCATGTTGGGGGCCGGCTGTCCCGGCTGGGTGCCTGCCGCGAGGTCGAGCAGCTCGGGGGTGCGAGCGACCGCGTGGGACAGGGTCTCGTACAGCGGGGACTTGCCTGCGGCCTGTTGGGTGGCGAATCGCTGGAAGGTGTCAGCGAGCTGGGCGTGTTCGGTCACGGGGACCTCCTCAGATGATCTTGTAGCCGGAGTCGGCGAGCTGCTGCACGGCGCCGAGGCTCTGGCCCCGGCGGCCCCACCACTTCTTCTCCTCAGCGGTCATGGCGTCCTGGGTCTTGGCGATGATGGCCGCGACCTGGGCGCGGGGGACGACCACGGTGCCGTCCTCGTCGCCGACCACGACGTCCCCGGGGGTGATGCGGACGCCGTCGATGTCCACGGGGACGTTGACCCCGCCGTCCTCCTGGCCAACGGGGTAGTCGTAGTTGAGCGGGGTGGTGCCGCGGGCGACCGTCGGGAAGCCGATGCGGCGCAGCTCGGCGACGTCGCGGACCATGCCGTCGACCAAGGCGCCGGTGATGCCCCTGCTCTGCATGTGCTCGGCGGTCACGCCGCCGAAGCAGGACCGTTTCTTGCTGCCGCCGGCCGCGACCACGACGATGTCGCCGGGCTGCGCGAGGTCGATCGCCGCGCGGCGCACGGTCACGTCCGGGCCGAGGGCCGTGACGGCGCTGCCGCAGAGGACTTGGCCGGGGGTCTGGAGCCTCAGGCAGTACGAGAGGGCGCCGGTCTTGCCGAGGGCGTCCACGATCGACGCGACGGGGAGGCGGGACAGGGCGGCGATCTCGCTTCGGGTGGGGCGGATGATCTCGGTGTGGATCTCGCGTGCGGACATGGTGGACCTTTCGTTCAGCGGGAGTGCGGGGTGTCGGAAAGCTCTCGTAGCGGTGCCAGGTCCTGTGCCATGAGGTCGCCGGGCGACAGCCTGGTGGCCGGGCCTCCGGGGGCCGCCGAGAGCGCGGCGCGGGTGGTCCGGCAGACCAGATGGGCGACCGACTGCACCAGGGCCGCCTGCGCGAAGTTGTCGACCTCCGGCAGCGTGAACTGGCGCTGCACTACGCCGGGCCGGCCGGGGCCGTCTCGGTGGAGGAGGAACAGCCGCGTGTCCGCCGCGGCGGCGGCGCTGATGGCCTCCTGGGTCGTCCTGCCGGCCGAGTCGTAGGCCAGGAGGAAGACCACGTCCTGCGGGGAGGCGCTGCTCAGCTGGTAGCGGACTCCGTGCGCGGGGTCGGGGTGGTCGTTGTAGATCGCGCTCATGTCGGCGAGCGACGGATCGGAGATGACGAGCGGGGGCTGCACGCCCTCGACGCCGAGCGGGGCGTCCCAGCTGAGGTTGTGCGCGAAGTGCTCGCCGGCGAGGGCGAGTGGGCCGCCGTCGGGGCACAGCACGTAGATCCGGCGCCTGCAGCGGATCGCGTCGGCGACGGCCTCGGTGGCCTCCTCCAGGAAGCCCGCCAGCAGGGCGGTGTCCACGGCAGCCAGGGCGTGCAGGTGCCGCTCCTGGCTGGCTGGCAGCGGCGCATCATGGGGGACGAGCGCAGTGGCGGCCGCCAGCGTCAGCGCGGTCAGCATGGCGTCCTCGCTGATCTGCTGGTCGGTGGTCCCGGTCGCCCAGACCATGCCGTCCGTCAGCTCCATCTGGGTTCCGTCTCCGCCCACCAGCGCCAGCACCGGCACACGGTTCTCCCCACAGAGCCGGACAGCCTCGCAGATGTTGGCCGATCGTCCGCTGACGCTGGCGACCACGACCAGGCCCACCTGGTCGATGTCCCTGGCGAGCGACCGGGCGAAGACCGTGCGGTAGTCCTGCCGCTGAGCGCCGTAGGCCATGGCCGCCGGGCTCATCATCGAGTCGCTCACCGGCAGTCCGGCGTGGGCGTGGAGTTGGAGGAGGGCCGAGCGGACGATCGCCGACGAGCCGCCATTGCCGAAGGCACGAACCTGGGCGCCACCGTCGGCGGCCTTCTGCAGCAAGGCGACGGCCTCGGCGCCGTGGGTGAGCATGCGGCGGACAGCGGCGTCCACCTCAGTCACGTACGCGCGGGCGAAGTCCTCATACACAGCAGGGGAGGTCACGGAAGTCCTTCCTTCAGGTCGAAACGGGTCCGGCGGGGAGCAGCCACGGCTCCACCACGGGCGGGAACTCGGTGCTGAACAGCCGGCGGACCGGGCCGAGGGCCTCGTTCAGGTCCTGGCAGTCGAGCCGGCAGTCGACCGGCCGGTCACTGGACGCCGCGTCCGCTTCCCCGGCGCGGATGTGATCGGCGGCCAGGTTGAACCTGCGCGCGATCAGAGCGGCCATCTGGTACTTGGTGAAGCCCTGCTCCGCACTCCAGTGAGCAATGGATCCCAGGCGCTGCCCTCGTAGAAGAGCCCCGGCAAGCCGGCGGCACACCTCGGCGGCCTCGTCAGCGTGCGTCGGGTAGCGAACGCACACGTCGTCCAGCTCGACCCGGGCCCCAGCGCTGACCTGGCGGGCGATCTCGGTCAGGTTCGTCTCGGCGGCGAACTGCGCGGGTCCGTAGAGCACGGGCAGCCGCAGGATCGCCGCGTCAGGGCAGGCGGCGCGCACAGCCTGCTCGGCGAGGAGCTTCCACCGGCCGTAGGCGTTCAGCGGGTTCGGAAGGCTGTCGGGCCGGTAGGGCGCCGCCTTCCCGTCGAAGACGTAGTCGCTGGAGATGTGCAGGAGCCGGGCCCCGCACCGACGGGCGCCCTCCGCGATCAGCCGGGCCGCGTCAACGTTCCTGTCCCGGGCCTGAGCCGGGGTGCCTGCCCATACCTCGGGCCGGCGCTCGCCCACGCAGTTGACGACGACGTCCGGCTGGTCCCGGCCGAGCAGGCGCTCGATGTCGTCGGCTGACGTGGCGTCGACCGTGACCAGCCCGGCGGTCCGGCTGAAGCCGGTGCCCGTCACGGTCATGTCGTCGAAGGCGCGCGCCACGCTGCGTCCGAGCAGCCCGGAAGCGCCGAAGATCACTGCTCGCATCACTCACCTCCACTCAAAAGTTCTGCGAGGTGAGACAGCCAAGCGGAGGCGGACCAGTGATCGCGAGAGGTCGCCGCGGTGTACGAGGTGCACGCACCAACTCGGTTTACGCACACCGAATTTGACGCCTGGTGTACGTACACCAGGTCCCTTTCGTCCCGTCTCCTGCCGGTACCCGAGCAGTGGTACCTTCCGGCCAGGACCCCGCCGGACTTGGAGTGCCCATGGAGCCAGCAGCGTTAGACGCCCCACCGGCCACCGTGCTCGCCGCCCTTCTACAGCAGCTGGGGATGCGGCCGGAGCAGCTCATCGCCCGTATCAACGAACGTCGGGCCCGCCGCGGCTGCTCTCCCCTCAGCTTGAAGGCGGCCTATCCCTGGCTACGCGAGATCCCCTCTCACCCGCAGCCTGACAACCAGGCAGACGCCCTGGCCGTGCTCACCGCCAGGGCCGGACGGTGTATCACCGCGTCCGACGTCGGATGGGACGCGCCTCGTCCTCGGACTCATCACCGCCACCTCGATGCGCCCGGCGACGCACCCCTGGAGGCTCTGCTCCACGAGATCAGCCAAGGAGACATCATGGACCGCCGAAACCTGCTCATGCTCACCGGAGCGGCAGCCACTGCGCCCGCTCTCGCGCTCCTGCTCGGCCCGATAGCGCAGGCCGCCGCAGCGCAATCCGCCACGTGCCTGAACGAGAAGCTCGTCCGCTCTATCGAGAGTGCTGTTCGGGACCTCCGGGAGATGGACGACTCCACCGGGAGCGCCAGCGGCGACCGCACCTGGGGCCTCGGCATCTGGCAGAGCACTTCCCGGGTGGTCGCGCAGGCCCGCGGCCACGGGCCTCTCGTCGACCGGCTCCAGACGGCCTACATCGAGCTCAGCGAGCAGGTCGGCTGGATGCTCTTCGACGCGCGCCGGCACCCTCAGGCTCAGCGCGTCTACCACACGGGGATGCGGCTGGCCCGCGACGCCGGGACATCGCTGACCACCCGTCACTCAACGACGAACCTCGTTGCCTCCGCCGCATATCAGGCCGCGTGGCTGGGCCACCACAACGATGCTGCCGCACTGCTCGACATCGCCGCGCGGACGCCGGAGCTGCCCTCCGCTGTGGCCGCGGTGATCGCCGAGCGGCGCATCTACGCCGCAGGGCGGCGGCATGATCCTGACGCGGTCCTCCGGTTCCGCGACGAAGCGCTGCTTAATCTCACTTCTCCCGACGAGCGCACGCCGTGGTGGGCGACCTGGCTGACGAAGGACTCCGTGGACGCCGGCACCGGCCGGGCCTGGCTCGCCTGCGACCAGCCGTCACGGGCCGTGCCCTTCCTGAGCCGCCGCGTCGAGGCGGCTTCGCCCGACTACCCACGCGACCGCCTCCACGCCGTTCTCGACCTGGCTGACACCGTCCACAAGTGCGGCAACGGCGACCAGGCGCGGGAGCTGCTCGATCAGGCCGAGGGGCTGATCGGCACCGTCAGCTCTCAGCGCATGGTCCACCGGTATGAGGCCCTGTCGTCGGCCGTCGCCGCGTGACTGCCGGGCGACGACCGGCGGCTCCTCCGGCCAGCCCCGGCCTACGGCTGGCCGACGTCTTGTGAGGACGTGTACCGGCCCGTCCAGATCGTGCGAGCGTCGAAGGCGCCCCAGGCCTCTGTCGCGGTTCGACGCAGGGTCTGCAGGGTGTCCGGGCTGATGCCCAGGTCGGCGGCGAGGGCGTACACCACCTCCAGGACCTCGCCCAGTTGCTCAGCTGCGCCCGGGGCGGCGGGGTCCGCGGCGAGGAGCGCTGTCACCTCCTCCCGCAACTTCTCCCGCAACCGCGTGCGGAACTCGCCCGGGTCCGCCTGATACACCTCCGGCTCACGCCCCTCGGCCTGACGCATCGCCTCGGGTACCCAGTCTCGGATCAGGCGGGGGCGCTCCCCTAGCACATGGGAGATGGCCTCGACGACGTCGACCGCAATGTGGGTCGGCCAGAACGAGGTCTCCGGCCACGGCCGGCCCCCGGACACCCAGACGCTGCGCAGGCCCAGGTCGACCGCTCCCCGCACGTCTGCGTGCCCGGCGTCTCCGATCATCCAGGTGCCGGCTCGGTCCAGGGCCGGCAGTCCGACGGTGGCAGCGGCCGCGTGGAAGATCCTCGGGTCAGGCTTCCGGAATCCGACGGACTCGGAGATCACCCAGCCGTCCACCAGGCTGTCCAGCCCGGCGGTTCGGATCTTCTCCTCCTGCTGGTCGGCACGCCCATTCGTGACGATCACGCAGGGCACCCCGGCGGCCCTGACTGCGAGTAGCGCGCGGCGAACCGGCTCGTCGAGGGCTACATAGGCCGCTGGACCGCGGTGCAGGAACCCGGCGATCGTGTCCGGCGAAACGGCTCCTTGCCAGCGTTCCGCCAGCGCCGCGACGACGACGGGCCGGGGGGCGTGTCCGCTCCGGTCGAGATCCATGATGACCTGTACGCCCTCGGGGGGCAGGCCGTGTTCGGCGAGGAACGCCGTAGCAGCCGACCGGAAGGCGGCGTCCCTGTTGATCAGAGTGTTGTCGAGATCGACAGCGAGCAGAGAGGCTCTGTCGATAGGCGGCGGAACCGGGGCGTGCGGCATCGGCATGGAAGGCAGTATGGCGGCTGCGGGCCGGAAGCCGCCGGGCATTTGCCGGTCCCGCCCGTGATGAGCTGCAACTGCACCAAGGCCACCTTGCCCGGGAGAAAGTGGAAATGCGCCAACGGTTGTCCGCACAGGGAACTGCGGAGATGAGCTCGGGGTTGTTCCGCCAGCTCTGTTGAAGGGCGAATACTCAACAAACAGGACTCGACAGGGAAGCTCGTGGAGGCCCTCGCCCGCACCGGAATGGTCGGCGTGGCCAAGATCGCCATCAGGAACCGGGAGCGCCTGGCAGTGCTGCGGCCACGCCGCGGCGTACTGGTCGTTCAGACCCTGCTCTGGGAGGACGAGCTGCGTGAACCCGGCGATCTGGCCCCGGCGGCACCGGTCACGGACCGGGAGCTGGAGCTCGCCGAGGTGCTGATCCGGGAGCTGACCGGCATCGAGAAACGCGAGATCCACGACGAGTACGGACACGCCCTGGAGCAGCTGATCACCGCAAAGGCCAGCGGCACCGAGCTGGCCGAACCGCCGGAGACGGCACCAGCAGTGGACCTGATGTCCGCGCTGGAGGCAAGCGTACGGGCAGCCCAGGCCGAACACGGCAACTGAGAAGCCACGGGCGTGGACCCATTGACCGTCCGGCAAACGCGAGCATGAACCCCATGTCCGGCCTTACCTGACACGCTCCAGCAGGAGCTGGGCGTCGTGGAGGTACTCCACGAGATTGGTGGCGGAGATCTGGCTCAGGTCGAGGCCGATGACCCGACCGCCGCTCGCGCGGACCGCGCGGGCGAGCAGCTCCAACATGAGGTTCCGGCCAGTGCTGGCGACTCTGACGATGGTCTCGACGGGCTGCTAGCTCAGCGCCAGGGCGCGCGCCTGTTCGACCTGACTGTCCGTCAGTAGGCGGGTGGGGTGGTCGGCCTGGTAGAAGGCGACGGTCTGCTCGAAGACATCGGGGATCACGGATGTCAAGCAGGGCGATCCCTCTCCGAGGGTGGAGGCCTACACCGCGATGGTCGCGGCCAGTCACGCCTATCGGGCCTGCATCCAGGACGTGGACAGGCAGTGGGAATGCAGCTGGTGGCTCTGGAAGCAGCCTCATGACTGCAGCGGAGCCCCGCGGAGCACGCCCGCGGGGCCACAGGTCCTGTCAGGGCACCCACAGCGACCGTACTCGCAGACGGCTTTGGCTGCCTGTCCGGATCGGCCGGGCGAGGGCTGCTCCAGATCTGACAGCCGGAACAGGTAGCCGCTGAAACCTTACGGAGATCCAGCAGTGTCGCCTCGGCATCATGCACTCAGCGAGCGAGCGTTGGAACAGCCGAAGGCTTCTGGTCTGCCGTGGTTTGCGCCGCAATGTGATGCCGGTCGAAGAGATGGCTCTGTAGCCGGTCTCGTCATCCCCATAGGTCTCCTGTGTCCCATTCCCGGGTTGCGCGGTTGACGAGGTGGGCCATTGACTCAGGGGCGGGCTGCCAGCCGCGGGACACCCGTGGGGCGTCGGCGGCGAGCCGGGCAAGTGCCCGCTCCCACTCCAGCACGTCGGGATCGTTGAGAAGATGCTCGGCGCGGCTCATGATGCGGCGGTGCAGATGATGGGCGATGTCGGAACGTACGTCGGGGTAGTCGCCGCTCTCCTCACCGGCCCAGGGCAGCCAGGTCCGCCGGTAGACCCATCCTTCGCAGAACACGCAGTGGGCGAGCTGGACAGCGTGGAGAGGGGCCCTGGCCGCGACTGGCAGGGGCAGCGGCCGGTAGACGGCAAGGGTGCCGCGGTGACGGCAGTCGGGGTTACGCCAGGTGCTCGGGCCCGCACCCATACGCCAGAACAGTTCGTCCAGCGGCACCGCCGGCCGCTCGGTCACCGCCAGCGGATCCTCGCACCAGGGCAAGACGGTCCGCAGCCACCAGACCATCCGATTGTTCCGCAGCAGCCGCCCCAATGACTTCATCGCCCGCACGCGGCATAGGAGGAGATCCCGCCCATCGCCGCTCGCCCCCTCCCCAAGGTCGTACGCCTACCGTATCGGCCAGGCCCTCGCACCCGCCCCCACGTTGCGACAGAAGGAACGGAATCCACTCCCCGATCGTCAGGCTCCCGTCACTTCAACCCCGTCAAGCTGGCCCTCCCGCCGGACATCGGCTCGCCCCTGCGCGCCCTTCACCACGCAGATTTCGCCCCGATCGTCGTCACCAACCAGAGCGGCCTTGCGAGCGGGCTGTTCGACCCCGCCACCCTGGACGCGATGCACCACCGGCTCCGCGCACACCTCGCCCACCACGGCGTACCTTCCCGCCCCATCAATGCCTGTCGCAGTCTGTCGATCAATCCGTCCGGGGTGGCGTGGAGTCGGATCCGGCTGGATGGCCGGGTCAGCCGGTCCAATCGGCCCAGCGCTGGGCAGGTGCGGATGCCGGTGGGTGCCTCATCCTGTTCCCAGACCGGTGCGTCGCCGGGCGGCTCGGCGCTGCGGGGGCAGCGACAGCAGAAGGGTCTCTTTAAGGCTGGAGCCGTGAGGTTCAGGTGTGTAACCCCAGCGACGGGCCTGAGTTGGGATCCGTAGATGCGGTTGCCGCGACCTACGGAATCGTCGGGGGCAGCGCCCTTGGTGCCGGCCACGTCGTCCTGCCACTCATAGCGTTGATCATCCTGGGCGCTGCTTCCCGTACCCGAGCGAACACGCTAGACAGGGAAGCGACAGATCGCCGGTTCGGACCCCCGGAAGGCAACCGAACGGGACTCCGCCCTGCCCTGTCCTCTGCTGCCGCAGCACTCGCCGTCGCTGCGCTTTGCGCGGCCGACCCATACACCCACCCCCGCCAACGCCATGTCCCAGTGCACAGGGATTACCTGCTCCGGCAAGACGCTCCGTGCGGCCGTGCCCTGCAGCATGCTGCGATGATGTGCGAGTGGACTACGTCGATGTGCTGGTGCAACTGAGCCGCGTAACAGCTGAGCAGTGGGGGCTGGTCACCACTGCTCAGGCCGAGCAGATGGGCGTAGACGCTTCCCAGCTCGCTCATCTAACCCAAACGGGATTGCTGGCGATGGCAGACGATGATGTGTTTCTCCTCGCCGGAGCGCCTCTGCCTGCGCACCTGGATATCAAGGTCGCCTGGCTCAGGCTCGAGGCGGGCACGCCGGCCTGGCAAAGGCTGGCGGCTGCTGGTCAGTCCGGAGTCATCTCGCACAGCTCGGCTTGCCGTTTGCACGAGCTCGGTGATCTGCCTGCAGGAACAGTCGAGATGCTGGCACCGGACAGCGCCGAAGGCCGCATGCGGGGCGTGCGGGTACACAAGGGGCCGGTCCTCGATCCCACGCACATCACGATCGTTGACGGCTTGCCCGTCACGACGGTGGCCCGTACCGTCACGGACCTGCTCCAAGCGGGTCTGGACGGAGGTCACGTCGGGGGCGTGCTCGCTGATGCAGTCCGCTGCGGCAGGGTCGACCTCCCCGATCTCGCTTCATGCGTCGCCCCGTTCGCCCCGGACTACGGGCTGCCCGCACCGGCGACAGGACATGACCTGCTCGGTCATCTACTGGCCCAGGCTGGGGAGACGGTGCCCCTCCCCTAATCGTCTGAGGCTCCGCGACGGCGAGGCCGACTATGCCGTATCAGCCCGCCCGCTGCGTAGGCTGGCAATCCGTGTCCGTGGCGATTGCAGGAGCACGATGGCCCTTGAGACCTACGCGACACCCACCGCGTTCTACGGCGCTCTCAAACACAAGGCGCGACTCCTGGCCAACAGTGGGGGCGCGCCCGTGGCAGACCTGCTCGCCAGCTACTACTTCAGCCGCCTGGTCGCCCGGGTGTTCCACACACAGCCCAACGACTGGATCGTCAAAGGCGGCCATGCGCTGCTCATGCGGTATGCCGCAGCAGCCCGCCTCAGCCAGGACATCGACATCCAACACAGCGGTGCGGGCGGCATCAACGAAGCTGTGGCTGACCTTCTCAAAGCCGCCGCCCACGACCTGGACGACTACCTCTCTTTCACGCCCGTGCGGCTGTCCATGCACGAAAACGGTGCCGCCGGTGCCAAACAGCTCTTCCACGTGTACATAGGAACCCACCAAGTCGGTGTCCTGCGGGTGGATGTGGTCACAGGGCACCACCCCAGCGCTCCGCCCGACGTGCGCCGGGTCGAGCCTCTGATTGACCTGGCCTGGCCCGCCGACTGGCCCGAAGCGAGGCTGTACCCGCTTGTCGACCACGTCGCCGACAAGATATGTGCCATGTACGAGCGACACCAGGGAAACCCCTCAAGCCGCTACCGCGACCTGGCGGACATCCTCCTCATCAGCCAACGCGAACCACTGGACGGCCGTTACGCACAACTGGCCCTGCGCACCGAGGCCCGGCGCCGCATAGCCGCGGGCACCGATCTGAACCTTCCCGCGAAGTTCCGGCCTCCTGGGCCAGCCTGGCCCGACCGGTATTCCGCGGCAGCACGCCAAGTCCCCGGCCTACTGGGCTGCATCACCTGGAGCGAGGCGGCTGCTGCGGCAGATAACTTGCTCACCCCTCTGCTGGCTCCCGGCCCACCCGGTCATTGGAATTCGACCGATGCGGCCTGGCAAGCCCGCCCGCAGGCAAATGGCCTGCAGCCCGGGGCCAGATACGGAGAGCGGCTGAGCGCCCTCACCAACGAGATGCGCGCGCGAACCGGGACCACACCGGCCCCTCCCCCGCGGCAAACACGTCCTACATCCCGGCCGATTCGCCCCGACCTTCCACCCACCGCTGCCGGCCCCGGCACGACGCCCGGCCGTTGACCTACTCGCCCTCCTGAAACACAGAGATTCTGGCCTGCCCCGCTACAGACGGCTTCGATCCGGACGCGCTCACGCCTGCCCAGGACGACGTGCAACGGGGCAACCCGTGCTGATGGCCGAGCGAGCTGGGCACCGTCGCCCTCAGATTCGGAGAAGGGCCCCGGCAGCGGACACGGCTGTGAATGAATCCTGGCATTGCTCCCCGCCCACGCGGGGTTTCTTTCAACCGGGGCCGCGGACCGCCCGGCATACGGAAACCTGGGCTGCGCTGCACGGAGTGGAGCCCCACTTTGATCAACTATGTCGACGAATCTGAGCTGATCGGCCGATCCGGCATGACTGGGCCCCGGTGCTGGCCCGGCTGCGGCGCATGCCTGCGGACGGGAGGTCGCTTGCCGAGGCCGGCCGCCGCTTGGTCGAGGACTTCACCCGCCATCGACCGGGGCAGCGGCCGGACTACCGAAAGAACATTCGCACTCACGATCCTCCTGTACTGGCTCGGCGCCGAGACGGCCGTCTTCGAGCGCGACGTGTACGACCTGGCCCGGATCGACGTGAACCTCGCGGCCAAGCCCGTATGCCAGTTCCTGCGCGCTCGCGGCCTGCGGGTGGAGGACCCCGACCTGCATCGGAACGCGGATCTGGCGTGGATCGAGTCGGCCCTCACCGCCTTGCCGGAGCCGGTCGCGAGCCAGGTGGGTACCTGGGTGAAGGTCATGCGCGAGCAGGGCCGCCGTGAAGACGAGCCCCGCGGGTACGACGGCATCCGCCGCTACCTCACCAACCTCCAGCCCACCCTCACTGCCTGGACCGTGACAGCCGGCGTGATCTCCCTGTGGGAAATCACGAAGGACCATGTCAAACACAGCCGGACTCTGCCAGGCCAGGAGTGCGGCGGGCGAGGACGATCCACTGAGGCCTGCTCCGTGTTGGGGCGCGGCCCTTCGTCTGCGGTCAGGTGCCGGAGCAGGCGCGCTCCGCATGTTGCAGCCCGTCTCGGTCCCCTGTGCCATGCCGTCCCGCATGTGCAGGCCGCCCTCGAACGCCGTCGTGACGTGTCCGCTGCGCCTGAGAGCACCGGCGGTACCCCAGGGCGGCGCAGCGGGCGGGTTCACGTAGACGGAACACGCGGCACTCGTATCTCGCGGCTGTGGGACACGGATCAGGCCCAAGGCCCGGCGAGTTCCGCCAACCGCTCACTCCAGGGGACGCGTTCCGGCGGGCCGGCCAGGTTCGCCCGTGCCCGACGAAGGTCCGCCAGGAACTCCGCCAGCAAGTCCCGTGCCACGCGGTGACGCGCACTCACCGCAGCCTTCTCCGCGGCTTTCCGTCGTTTCTCCGCCGTGGAGTTCTGGTGCGCTTTCCTCAACGCCAGCTGGTACGCCCGCTGCGCCGACTCATCCGCTGGCTCGCTTTCGGCCAGTCGCTGCAGTGCCCGGTGCCGGCGCTGCTCAAGCACCTTCGCGGCCAGCTGCTGCAGCTCGTGAGCCCGCACTCCGAGGTCGGCGGAGGAGTCAGAAGTCTGCGCGCGCTGGATGATGGTCCAGGTGTCCTGCTCGACCTGTGAGGTCATCTCCGTCACGGCCCTCAGGTCCAGCGGGTCCACACGCAACGCGACGACGAGGTCCACAGCCTGGTTGATCAGGCTGTCCGTCCGCTTCCGGAACGCGCACACCGGGCACTGACCCGCGGTATCGGGCAGGCCGCACTGGCGGCAAGCCATCGCCGCGCGCGCGGCCTCCGCCGCCGCCAGTTCCTGTCGGCGCTGCTCCACGGCCGCGCGCCGCAGGACCTGGTCCTGGGTATCGCGCTCGCGACGCACGGCATCCATGGCGGCCTTCAGCTGCACGGCATCCCGCAGGCGCCGCTCGACTTCCGCGAGCCGCAGCTCGGGGGAAGCCGCACCAAGTTCCACGGCAACGGCGGCCGCGATGGAGCGGCGGATCGACCGCCGGTCTCCGATCAGGCACGCGCAGCTTTCACACGGTCCGCCGGTGTCCATCCGGAAGCCGTCGTCGCACAGAGGTGACCAGCAGCCGGGACGCTGGGGAAGGCCGCGGTGCAACAGCCAGCCGACCAGCTGCTTAAGCGCATGAGGTCCCAGCTCGTCGAGGCGTCGTGTCAGCCGCGCGGCCAAAGCCCGATCGGCGAACTCCGGGCCGACGGCCCCGCCCAGCCGCGCCACCTCGCTACGCACAGCCTTGGCCAGCCACTCCGAGGTCGAGATCCGCGTAATGCCAGCCCACAAGTGGGCTACCGGCGCCAACGCCTTCGCAAGGTCCCGCGGCACAGCCGCCGTCCGTACGAACCCCGCGCTGCCGGTCCCGGTCCGTTGTCCCAGAAAGCACTCCGGCTTCTCCCCGCGAAGCGGGCCAGCCCCAGCCTCCGCTGGCCCGGTGTGAGACTCCGGCTGGTCGGCTTCGGCGGAATCCTCGCCCGCGCACGCGCGTTTCCGCAGCCGGTCCTGACCCTCGACGGCAGAGCCGGAAAAGCAGTTCAGATCACCAGCAGAAACCCCAGAGAGAGCAGCCACAGGTGCGTGGGCAGCGTGGAGGTCTGCACATGCAGACTCGTCCGACAGCTCCTCAGAACCTCTCCTGACCTGCCCATTTACGGAATTGTCGGTCGACTGATCCCCGAATGCACAATCGTCAGCCGCCAGGAGCAGATCCTCCAGACTCTCCTGCGCCCAACCGTCCCCAGACAGCGCCATCCCCGCCGGCTCGGCATCCGTTTCGGCGCACCGCGAGCACGGTCCGTTCTCTGTGACCACCCCGTCGGTCACGGGTGAAGCCTCATCGGCGGGCTCCAGAGCCACCGATTTGCGAACCCGCGCGTGCGCGGCCGCCACAGCCAGCACCCGCAGACGATCGCGACCAAGCCGCTTTGTATCCTCAAGCTCCGCGTGACCGTCAGCCACGAGGCGGTTCACGATCCCCGCCGCAGCGTCGACCGCACAACCGAGCAGTCGAGCGACCGTTACGTCCGCCCGCCGGAAACCCTTGGGAACCCGACCCGGGGCCATACGCACCCGGCCATCTGTACGGGCCTCCAGCGAGAGCAGCACCATGGCCAAACGGTCCGTGGGTGCGCCTCTCCCCCGGCGTCGCGCCATGAAGCCTGCCGGCGTCGCCGCCTTGCCCGGAGGCGCCCACCCTGGACACGTCACCGCCTCGCAGAACCGCAGCAGCGTCGCCAACTCCCGCTTGGTCAGCATCGCCAGAGGCTGACCGTCAGCAGCTGCCCGCGCTTCGCGCAGCGGCAGCAGCTCCAGGCGCAGCCCTTCCGTCTGCCCCTCATCGGTCCGCTTCGGCTTGCACAACACGGCGTCGGTCGCCTTCAGTCCGGGAACCGCGGTGTGACCGACATGGGAAAGTGAACATCCCAGCCAGCCGCCGACGTCGCGGGAGGACATGTCCACCACTGCGGACCCTGCCGGTGCCTTCGCCAGCAACACCACCGAGGCCAACCTGACGAGATCACTTCGGCCGACCAACCGCGGGTCCTTGAGCAACGCGTGAACAGCCGACGCAAGGACCGTACGCATCGCCGGGGACAACGCGAGGGGCTCATTCACCTGGCCATCACCCGAGGAATCCGGTGCCGCGGCATCCCCAGCGCGAGGGATCCGTCGGGAAGCCCCTGCCCGCGAGGGCACGTTCTGGAAAGGGGCCGGTGCGCGCCGCGCCTGATTGGCTTCGGGTACGACTGAGCCAGCCCTCGGACGGGTAGCTATGATCTGCTCCTGTCGAGGAGGAAAAGGGAAACCGCTATCGCCATCCGGACCGCTTGGGGAAGCAGAGAAGCCGGATGCGACGTATTCAGCTGGTGATGTGGGTAGCCCTCACCTCCTCCTCGTCAGCGCGAGGGGCCTAGGACCAAAGGTCCTAGGCCCCTCGGCCGTAGGCTTCTTCCGCGCGGGACCTGTACACAGCGACCACCTGCGGGGTGCGTTTGGTCGGCTGCTGAGGTACCTGGGGGAAAGTTCTGGGGGTGGTGCCTCGCCGGACCGCAGGGAGCAGTGAGGCGTTGGGCTCGACTGCGGAGATTGCGGCATGCTCAAGCCGCAGCAGCGCAGGGCAACGACGTGAAAATCGAGGCGAAGGCCAGCAAGGCGCTGGACAAGCTTGAGAGTCAGGAGACGAGAAGAGTCGTTTCGGACTCCCACGCCATCTAGGCGAGAACGGCATGGCTACCAGTTTCAGCATGTCGTGATGGATGAGACACGTGTAGCCGAGGCTCCAGTGGGTGGAGACGTCTCGGCTGGTGGCTGGTAACCTCACGGGTGGCGAGAGAGGCTACTTGGCCTTTTCGGTTCGGCACCCACTCTGTTTGCGGCAGGTATGTGGGTGCCGTTCGCTTTTTATGCGGCTATCTGGGCCTCTCCTTCGAACACGCCGGCGAGGCGATCCTGGAGCTCGGCGTACCAGGTCCCGATCGGAAGAACGTGATAGGGCCACTGGTTCTTCAACGCCTTCTCGCTCAGCTGGAGTAGCTCGTAATCCTGCTGCACCACGGCGACGTGGTCAGGAAAGGCCACCAGCCGAGTCCGGGGATCCACTTGACCGGGATCCCCCGCAGCAACGAGAAGCTCCATCACTACGCGGACTGCATCCCAGTCCCGCTGGAAGGCCGTAGTGGTCCGTTCGCCCTGCTGGGAGTCTCGGTTCGTCGACCGCGTCGCTCCCAGCGCCGAGGCGACCCGTGCCAGTACGACATCGTGCGGGCGTAGCTGATTTGCATCCGGCAGTAGACCGATGCGAGCCAAGTTCTTGAGCGTCCCTGCGCTGACACCAGACCAGTCGGACACGGTGCGCTGGGACATTGTCCCGTTTCGGCGTACAGGCGACCGGCGCGTTGACAACTGAACCTCCCTCAACAATGCAGCACGACGCGAAGCGAGTAGGTATGAGAGTACTCAACTCACTGGTGTGAATCATACGACCCTCGTGCACCTTTGCCACAAACCCGCGCTCTTCTGCGTGTCGGGAACCCGCGCCTCAAGGTGCCCCTCCAGCGTCCGCAGGGGATCTCAAAGCGGGCAGGCGCATATTTCCGCAGGTCAATGGCGATTTGCCGACCGATTGCAGCGTGGGCAGACCAGCACGGCGCATCTGTGTGCATGCCATCGAGGTATAAGCGAGACGGGCCGAGAGCAAGGAAATGCGAGAGGGTCTTGCAGTTTGGCGTGCAGCAGGGCACCGGTCGCACCGCGCCGGCGGGAGATAGGAAACGACGCTGCCCCCGGGGCTCCGTACTGGAGTGAGGCGGCCGGACTGCCGGGTAGTCAAGGATCATTTGGGTCGACTGGCCGCGTGTCCCTGTGTCCTGCGCTGTGTCCTTAACCGTGTCCCGGCATGTGCATATGTGAAAGTGCGTCAAGGGTGGACCCCGATAAGGCCGTGTTTTGGATTTCGCGCGGCTAGCCCTGTGATGTGAGCGGTGGTCAAGTGATTGGTGCTGGTCTTGCAGTCACCTGTCAGGCAGCACCGCCCTCTAGCTCAGGCATGACCGGCAGACTGGCAACAACTCCTCTCTCAACCGTGCCCAGGTGTGGGGGCCAGGCTGCCGAGAGCCACAATCACGGGACGGGCTCCGCGGTTGGCTTGGAGGGAACGTCCCGGTGGCGACGAGCTTGTGCTGCTCGGGAGCGGCGATCCGGCGTTTGCCGATGAGGATGTGGCCGATGTCCGGCCCGAGGTGGACTTCGATGCAGCTGATCCATGGGGCCGTGGTGAAGGAGGGGGGCGGGTCAAAGCTGCGGGTGAGGCTGAGTACGCCCTCGCCGCGGACCTCGATCACGTCGACGTTGGCAGGGTCATTGACCGGACCGATGCCGCCGCCACGTAGCGCCACTGCTCGTCGCAGCATTCCAGGAGAGCGGTGTGCTTACGCGCCCGCGCGGACTGAACCGCCCCGGGTTCGGTAGAGATCTCAGATTGTGGTTGTGACCTGGGGTTTCGTGGATTCCATGTAGTAGTTGGCTTCGTACTCGACGGGCGGGACGTGGCCTATCTCACCGTGGAGCCTGCGGTGGTTGTACCAGTCGGTCCACTCGGCGGTGGCCATCTCGACCTGGGCGAGCGACTTCCAGGGCCGCCGGGGCTTGATCAGCTCGGTTTTGTACAGGCCGATCGTGCTCTCCATCAGGGCATTGTCGTAGGCGTCACCGACCGATCCAATCGAGGCGGCGATGCCGGCGGCGTCCAGATGCTCGGCAAGCCGGAAACTCGTATATTGCGATCCGGCATCCGAGTGGTGGATCAACTCGCCTGGCCGCACCGGATGTTGGTCTCGGTCACGTTGCCACACGGCCATCTCCAGGGCGTCCAGGACGAAGACCGTTTCCTTCACGGTGGCTGCGGACCAGCCCACGATCCGGCGGGAGAACGTGTCCACGACGAAGGCGGCGTAGACGACACCGGACCAGGTCTTGACGTGGGTGAAGTCCGCGACCCAGCAGCGGTTCGGGGCAGCGGCGACGAAGTCGCGGTCCAGCAGATCCGGCGCCCGTTCGGCCTGGCCGCCGGGCAGCGTGGTGATCACGCGCTTGCCGCGGACCGCTCCGGCGATGCCGAGTTCACGCATCAGGCGCTCGACGGTGCAGCGGGCCACGCGGTGGCCCTGCCGGTTCAGCTCACGCCAGATCTTCCTCGCCCCGTAGACACGGTAGTTGGCCTGGAAGGCCTCGCTGATCCGTTCCTTCAGTTCGGTATCGCGCACGGTCCTGGCCGACGGCGTGCTCCGGCGTTTGTGGTGGGCGTAGTAGGAGGAAGGGGCGATCTTGCAGTCGTGCTCGGTGAGCGTCCGGCAGATCGGCTCGACGCCGCCGAAGCGGCCCTTGTGCTCGTCGATGAACGCTACGAGCGTGTGTGTGGCCGGTCGAGCTCGGCCGCGAAGAAAGACGCCGCCGCCTTCAGGATCTCGTTGGCCCGCTTCAGCTCGGCGTTCTCCTTCTTCAACGCCTTGAGCTGGGCGGACTCCTCCGTCGTCGTCCCCGGCCGCTGCCCGGCGTCGATCTCGTGCTGCTTGACCCAGTTCCGCAGCGTCTCGCGGGAGCCGATGTCCAGCTTCTCGACCACCGCCTGCAAGGCCGCGGTCTCGGTCGGGTGGTCGCCGCGGACCTCGGCGACCATGCGCACCGCACGTCGGCGCAGCTCAAGCGGGTAACGGGAAGGTCGTGCCATGACTCGATCCTTTCATGAAATCGAGCCTCCACCTGACCCGGGGCGGTTCACATCAAGCCCAGACCCCTGGGACGCCATCGCCGCGATTTAGACGGTCGCTCCGTAGCGGACGGCAAGATTGCCGTATCGCGTAGCCACGGATCGGTGCTGCGGTTGATGCCGCGCTCGACCGCGTGCCGAGCCTTGTTGCCCTCGCGGTCGAAGGCGGGCGGGCGGCCCTCCTTCACTGCCAGGGCGTTTTCGGTTGCCGATCGTCGGCCGGCTCGGGAGCGGTGCACCGGATCCCCCGCCTACGCTGGTAGGCGCGGTTGGAATACGCCTTTTCACCCCGCACCCGCAGCGCCCGCAACCGGGACCGGCCACTTCCGTGGGGCACTTCCCTGGTTCGAACTGCGGACTGTCACCTCGCCGGCCTGCTGTGGCAGGAGGGAAGATGGCTTTGGGCACTGCTCACACGCCAGATGGAACTTTGTTGTGAATCCGCCTCGGGATCGGCCGAGCCCGTGATCGTCAGGTTCCGTTCGCGTCCCGCCCGGTGGTTCCTTCTGTCCGGCCTGGCGGGCACCGGCGGCGCGCTGATAGGCCGGGCAGACGGTGGAGTCGACATTCACCGCCCACTCGATAAGGCCACCGCGTCGGCCCGCGCCTACCACGCGGTCAGGATGCGGGCCCAGACACCCTCGCACTGCCAGCGCCGGGGCAAGCCGTAGACGGTCTGCCATGGTCCGTACTCGACCGGAAGATCACACCGGCTCGTGCTCGCCATCGCACTCCACCACCGGCCACTGCTCATTCGAAATTTTCCCACGCCTCATGCCGAGATCATCACGGCATGAGGCGTGGTCAGGAGTCGGTCCTCAAAGACGGCCTGGGGGCCCACCCCTGCTAGGGGTCCACCCCCGACGCTGGCGCAGCTGTTCAGGCTTCGCTAGGCCGCTCGATCTTGAGCTGCTCAAGGTATGACTGGATGAGTACGTTGATCATGTGGCCGTGCAAGCCCGTGGTGTTAGCCAGGAGCAGTTCGTCCATCATGTCGTTCAGCCAGGTGTCGTTCTCCTGGGTGATGCTGTAGTGGTTAGGGGAACCAGAGCCGGATTCTGCGCCGAGGTGATGGTCGCGGAAACCGTCGGCCGCCGCGATGAGGTCATCGACAGCCACATTCCGCGCGAGCGTGATGGCGGCATCCACGTACTGGCTTGGCTTGAGGTCCCGCAACTTGAGCATCCGCTTGTCGTGAACCAACTGGCGGTTCACGGCCATCGCAACTTCGTCGCGCAACCTGATGTTTCGCTTTGCTGGCTTCGTGCCAGTGCGAGTCGCTTGTGCCAGGCGATAGCTACGGGCCAGCTCGATGTAGGCGACAGGGAGCCCGTCGACTTTGTCTGCCAACTTCGCAGGAAGCGCCTCCTGGAGACGCTTCTCCGAGTACCCACTTGTCGTGGGAAACGCGGGAGGAGCCGTTCTTCTGCGTGCCACCGTGGTTGCTGAGACGTACGTCTCAAGGTGGTCCTCCGGGCCCTCGTGTCGAACACGTCGATCGCGACCAGCCGGACCCAGCGGGTCGGAGATTGACTCGGCCGACGCCTGAGGGGCCCTTTCGGCGGAGCGACTCGCGGGCGACACTGCCTCGGTCGGGTCCTGGCCTTCAGGGGCATTCTCGGTGTTTCTCATGGCGATCACGCTGAGCTTCTCAACGACGACCGGTTCTGGCGTATCACCCTCACTTTGCGGCTCGTTAGAAGGCGCCGTGCTGGGTGCTGGAATGCGAGGGGACGTAGGAGGCGTATCGGTGTGCGGGAAAGACGGGGGGAGCTGATCCGTCTGCTCAGGCAGCGCTTCGACCGCCGAGGCTGGGGCCCCTGTCTCGGCTGGCTCTGGCGTCTGGCCGGGTGCAGTGTTGTTGATGGCGGTTAGCGCGCCTGAGGCGGAGAGGGCGTTGAGCCGTCCGAAGGCGGCGCTTGCCTTTGCGGGTTTGCGCTTCCGCGGCGTGGCCGAGCCAGATCCCTGGGCTTGGTTGTTGGGCATTAGAGCTGTGCCTCCAAGGCCTTCTGCCATGCGGCTTCACGCTCCGCGATCACGGAGATCGGCACGCCGAGGGCCTCCGCGAGAACCGCGCTGAAGTACGCGAAGTCGTCGGGGATTGATCCCCAGGTGTCAGCGATACCTTCTAGGAGGGGCACCGTGCCGTCAAGCAGTCCGACCGTGGGTAGGCCATTCGGGTGGTCGGCACTGTCCCCGTTGATCAGGCCTTGAATGTAGTCGCGCGCGTTTGTGAAGCTGCTGCGCTTCGGGAACGACTTCGCGAGCATCACGCTGAGGTCGATGGGCTCGCCCATCTCCTCGAGTAGGTCGAACGTCGTGGTTAGCTGAACAACGTCTCCGACATGCTGCTGAGTGGGAACGATGCCCCGTTTCGTCAGCATCCATGCCGTCTTGAGGACACCCTTGTCCGTGGGGCCTACGTCGATGACGAGGTGCTTGAACCCACGGGCCATCAGATCGTTGACCTGCTTGGCCATTGCCGGGCCGGTGTATGAGACCACTGTGATGGAAGCGGGCCAGTCTTCTCCGGCTGCAGCTTGCCACTTCAGGCAGGTCCTGTTCGTTTCGTCGGCGTCGACAAGTAGAACCGGCTCTCCCGTGAGGGAGAGGATGAGCGCAATGTAGACGGCAAGCGTCGTCTTCATGACGCCGCCCTTCGCGTTACCCATCGTGATTTTCACGCCTTCCGGCGTGTTGATTGCGGCGATTACCGCAGTTCGTAGTGGCTCGGGGAGTTCTTCGACGATGGCGCGAAGCTGCGGGTTGATGTGGTCGGGCAGAGCGAGGGCTGGCGCCGGCCTCTGCTGGGGGAGGAACGTAGTGGGCACCGATGTCGCTTCGACTACGCCGGAGGGCGCGAGGCTCTCGGCTGCTTCCTGAGTGAGTTGGTCGGGCATGTCTGCTTGCTACCTGCTTCTCTGTTGGCGAGTGAATACTTGGCGTCCCGAGGGGACGGATGGTAAGAGCGCGCCCGTATCTAGCTAGTGACGCTGTCCTGGCTCTCAAGTTGCGGTGAGTTCCGAAGCTGGTCAGAGATCCGCTGGCCGACTCGACGCGGTTCACCGCGTCTCATCGCATGGTTCTCGGCGACGGACAGTCAGGTTGGCGCCACCCCTGGATGATTGGCGGCCCATCACCGCTCTCATTATTGGGCGGCGAGGACACGCTAGCAGAGAGCGGTCAGCATCTTGATGAAGACGTGGCGAGATCGCTCTGCGGGGCATCGCCCTTTCGGGGCGATCGGTCGGCGAAGGCTACCCCGCAGCCGGACTTGGTTCTTGATTGCTTCGACCTGAACTGTGCCCAGTTCTTTCCGTTGAGCTTCCTTCGTGAGTTGCGGGGCTACTCAATGGTCGACAGGGACTGCGTGGCAGGTGTGTCCCCGTGTTCCGCAATGTGTCCCGCGACGTGTCCTAGTTAGTGCATGTGTGAAACCGCAGGTCAGGGGCGCTTTTTGCGATTTCTTTATCAAATTTGAGGGTGGGTGGTCAGTGCTGTCAGTGCGGTCTTTCGGAGGGTCAGAGTCTCTTAAACTAGGTCATGTCGTGAACAACTAGGTCCTAAAGTTTATAAGATCATGAAACGATCACGGAGCTGACCTGGTTGTGAAGGCGGCCATTGGGGATGGAGCCCTGGCAGGCGCGTTGGGCACCGGGGCTGGGTTGGCCGGCGAAGTTATGTTCACGGGGATCCGCAGTGCCGGTCCTGCCGTGTTCTGTGGCTACCTCGAGCTCTTGGCGACGAGCACGCCCTGGATGTGGCGGCATTGGACTTGGTGCCACCCCGGCCCACCAGGCCGCAAGCCTCGGGGTTGCGGACATGGTCGGTGGGGTGCGAGTCGGACAACGGGCCGATCGACCAAGGAGAATCGCCCCATGCCTTCCGTCAGAAGATGGCCGGCCATGTTCCGGATCGGACGAGGTTCGCGCGGGTTGCCGCTGACCATCCGCTCTATGTCTGGCTCTGTGGTACGCAACCCAGCGCGCATGATCGGGGATTCTGTGTGAGCCGCATTGCCCAGTCGTGGATGGTGCAGGATGGCGGCGTCAGCCGATAGGACTTTGTGCGGGCGGCGGAGCCGCCGAGGTGCCACGAGCAGGTGGTCTCCAGCCTTGACTTGCGCGCGGAGCCTGGGCTCGACTTGTGTGCTTCAGTGCCCTTTGGCTCGGAACGGAAACTGCGGGAATCACTCCTGACCTGCGGCTTCACATATGCACGATCAGGGACACATTGCGGGACACATTGCGGGACACGAGGACACACATTCCATGCAGGCCTCAATGAATGCTAAACAAGCCCGCGAGCCACGAATAGGATTCAGCTGAAATCTCAGCAGATGCCGCGTCCACTAGGTCTGACTGCGCCTCAGCCTCGATGCACGGTGGGAGCAGCCGGAGATCCCTGACGACTCCCAGACAGAAGGGATGCTGCCGGGGCTGATGATGCAGGCTCTGAACGCACCAGCCGTGCACAATCTCGTGGACATGCGCTCGCACCGCACCGTCTACCTGCACAGCCATGCCTGCTGCGCAGGTACCGCGCAGCACCCAGCCCACGCATGTACGCGGTCTGGCACACCGACCCAGTAGAGGCGGCCGAGTGGGAAAAGGGCTGGCGAGAACCGAACACGCGGAAGCTGCTGCAACTGCCGAACGCGGCAGCCGGAGAGCAATGAGTGAAAGCAACCGCCTCCTTCTTCGCTGAACGCGTCGCACACCGTGTTACCGGCCGGATAGAGAGACTGACGCTGCTGGTGCCCGCCGATCCCGGCCTGCTTCTGGCACGCTGACGGCAGGTCGCGTCGCCGGGCTCCGAGCTGTGGCTGTGGGACTGCCGACTGGCAGAGCTGGAAGAGATGTGTCGCCCTGACCGGCTGCTCCGCCTGTACAGGAACGGGGAACCTCTCCGCCTTCAACGGGCAACAGGCCGCCGCGCTGCGCCCCGCTTTGGAGCCGTCCGCGCCATCACTGTCGCCGTTCCGCAAGGAATAGGCAGAGGACGGCCGGTCAGTGACGCAAGTCCGGGAAAGCTGCGGATGATCGGGGCATCGGGATGCTCTGCGAAGGCTTGCGTGACGGCTTCTTCGAGCTGTTCAGCGTTGTCGCAGGCGGTGTTCAGCTGCCTGAGCAGGGCGGATGTCTGACGTTTCCCCGTGAGCTCGGACACGTCGTCGTTACGCCGCGAGGGCCTGGTTCTGTTGGTGGCGCAGGCGTGTCTCGTGGGGCGTGAGGTAGTCTCAGTGGATGTGTTTGCGCAGACGGCGCCTGTTGTAGAAGGTCTCGACGAAGTCGAAGACGTCGGCGCGGGCGGTGGACCGGTCGGGCCAGAAGCTCTCCACAGCGGCGTCGACGCTCCTATAGTTCGTCAAGTCGCCGTCGTAGGTGGTTGCTTGGCCTTGATGTACTGGTAGATCTCCCGGGCCAGGTACCGCTTGAGACAGCGGATGATCTCCTGTTTGGTCTTGCCCTCGGCGGTGCGCCGGGCGACGTAGTCGATCGTGGGTTGGTGGAAGCGCATGCGGACGATCACGACGCGGTAGAGTGCGGAGTTCAGCTGTCGGTGGCCGTCGCGGTTGAGCCGGTGCCGGTTCGTCTTGCCGGACGAGGTCGGGACAGGGCACACGCCCGCGAGCTTGGCGAACGCGGCCTGGGAGCGGATGCGCTCGGGGTTGTCGCCGACGGTGACCAGTACTTCGGCAGCGGTGTCCGCGCCGATGCCGACGGCGTCGACCAGGTCGGGCGCGTGGGCCTTGGTGAGCTTCCCCGGCAGAACGTCGTGTTCCTTGACCTCGTCGTGGAGATCTTTCCAGCGGCGGGCCATGGCGCGTAAGGAGTGCTTCGCGGAGGCTGCTGGGCTGGTCACAGGACCCGGTTGCAGGCCGGCGCATCGTTCGATGAGGGCCATCTTTGGCAGGCCCTGGAGTTGCTAGCGCAGCTCGTCGGGGACTGTGGCGATCAGGGCCTTGAGGGTGACCATGGCCTGGGTGCGTGCCTTGACCGCGCCGCCGCGGGCGATCTTGAGGTGGGATCATCTCGACCGTGCCCTCGCCACTCTTGGGAGTCGCGGTGGCGGTCCCGGCCAGCACGGCGCGGGCGGCGTTCTCCGCGTCGATGGGGGTCGGACTTGCCGCGCTGGCGGCGCACCCGCCGGTCGGGTCGGTCGACGGCCATCAACGTCGGCCAGGGTGCGGGGTGATGCCGTCGGAGCACGTCAGCGGTGGCAGGGGGGATGTCTGTCCTAGTCGGTGGCTAGCGCACGCGGATGTCGGTGAATGTCCTGTGCCGGGTTCCGGCGCTGGCCTCGGCCCGGATATCGGTGTCTACTGCGGTAAACAGCTCCCCGCCTGCGGCTTCCTTCCGGTCCGGCAGGAAGCCGAGAACAGCTCCAGCCTGCGCGCGCAGAGCCGGGGCGAGTGTGCCGGTGAATGCGGGTTTGAGTGGACCCTGGCATCCGCACGGCCAGAGCGCGCGGCCGCGACGGCAAGCCGGTGTAGCCGATGATCCGCCCTTCGACCGAGGAGGTGTGACGGACCTTCGACCAGGTCTGTCCCGGCCGGTAGACGCCGGCCTGGGGCCTTATGGTGAGACCCTCCACTCAGGCCAGGCGTACCGCCCCGCCACCTGAAGGCGATTCGGTCCAGGTGGCGGACCCTGCCGCCCGGGAAGATCGCGGTGATCGTTCTGGCTGTGCTGCGGCACGACCAGAGCCTGGCCGACATGGCCGGCGGCAACAACGTGTCCGAGTCCACCGTCCGCCGCTGGCGCGACGAGCTGATCACCCTGCTCGCCGCCCAGGCCCCGCGCCTGGACCGCGCCCTGAAGAAGATCGCCAAGCAGGGCGGGGAGGTGGCCAACCGGCGGAACTACTCCGGCAAACACCGCAGACACGGCCTGCACTTCCTCGCCCTGACCGACGAGAGAGGCCGCCTGATCTGGATATCCGCAGCCCGGCCCGGCAGCACCCACGACAACACCGCTGCCCGCCACGACCACATCCTGGACCACCTGCGCGCCGCCGGCCTCGGGGCGCTGGCCGACCTCGGTTTCCGCGGCCTGGACAACGAACTGCGCGACCCCGTGATCGTCACCGGCTACACCGCCACCCGCACCCACAAGCTCACACCCGGCCAGAAGACCGCCAACCGCGTCCTTGCCGTCGGACGGGCACCGGTCGAGCATGGCGTCACCCACCTCAAGAACTGGCGGACCCTCAGCAAACTCCGCACCGACCCCGCCCGCGCCACCCAGCTCCTGCGTGCCCTGCTCGTCCTGACAAACCTCGAAGTCAACCGCTGACGAACGATCTTCTCCGCAGACTCCCGCCCACGACCAGTACGAGTACCCCGAGCACCGGTCACACCAGCCCTTTGACCTGCGACTTCAAGTTGGCGGAGGCTCATAGGGACGCATCCGCACATCCCCGAGGCCCGGATGCTCCAGGATGTCGAACGCCGCGAATGAGGCGGGGTGGCGCAGGGCGAGCTCGCGGGCACGGGTGGGGCTGCTGGCCGCTTGGGCCTGGACAGCCACGAAATCGGGGGCCGCGTCGATGACGATGACCGCCTCGCCGTCGAGCACGGTCCAGGGATGGAACTGCATCGCCGCGATTGTGAGATCCGTCCAAACCGCCGCGACGATCCGGCCGGTCCGGCACTGATAGAGCACGGTCTCGTCCGTACAGAAGAGTAGAAATCTGTGGCCGTCGAGTTTCACCTCGCATGCCAGATTCGGACCGGTGAACTTGGAGATGGATCCGTTCAAGTACGTGACAGGCCAACGTGCGCGCAAGGCCGCAGCCGGCGCATGGCCGCACCTGGACTTGCGCCGCTGACGCATACGCCATGAGGTCACTGCTCCGGCCAGAGGGGGACGGACGTGGTTCGGACCCTGGCTTCCGAGAGGCGGCGTTCCGGCAGCAGGGCGAAGCGACGGCGATTCGCACGCAACCGGTCCCCGACCAGTGCACTTTGGCCTGGGAGAACTGGCCGTGCCATCGACCGGCACCACGGTCGTGTGCCAACTTCTTCTCCGCACATTCACCCCACACCTCTGCCCTTCCACGGATCACCTGCAGCACACGTGACCGTCGGAAACGGCTTGTCGAGAGGCTCCTCTTGGTGCCAAATCCACTGGCCATCGGCCGCAACGTACAGACCGTCGATCACCTCACCCGTTCCCGGGTCCATGACACAGCCGTCGGCACGGACGAAATCGACCTGCGCCACGGAGGGGTGGGGACTGCGGCTCGCTGTAGGCGCTCTACGCCGATGCTCGGCGAGGCGGGCCTGCTCGCGCAGCCAGTGTTCCCGCTGTGCCTGGTGACGCTGTCGCCGGCGCTCGCCCACGCCGTGCGTGCCGAGGCGTCGGGCCGCGTCGTCCCAGCTGTTGACGGGGTCCTTACACTCATTTGTCTGCAGACCAACGCCCTCAAGCGCGGTGGGGGAGAGGCGGTAGAGCTCTCCTTCCTTCGCGACCAGGCCGAGAGTCTTGAGCTTGTTGATCTGTCTGTAGGCGGTCGGGCGGGCCATTGAAGCGGTGGCCTGAAGCTGCTCGATGGTCTGGCCGTCGAGCTCGGTCAGAGCCGCCAGGATGGCAAGGCCGCTGCTCCCGAGTCCGCGGTGCGCGAAGGCGTCCTGATGCATCACCTGGGCTGCGGCCAGCGTGTCGATGCTGGCTTCTTCGTCTGGCTGTCTCGCGCTTGGGCCACTCATGGCCCCCCCAGCCTTCGGCCCTTTGTGGGTGGCCCAGTGGCGAGACATTACATGTGGGGCCTGTCGGACCAGCATCCACCGGGCACCTTCGGTGGGAGAGCCGCTGTCGATCCGGCGGAGCAGCTTGGCTTCCAGGAGGCGCTGGCTCGAGGTGTGTGCGGTGGTCCGACTGCAGCCCATGCGCTCGGCCAGGTCGCGTTCTGACACGGTGTGGTCCCAGCTGCCACTGCGCGTGCAGATCTCCAAGCGGGCGATCAGGTTGCGTAAGTCGGTCTTGGCTGTAGTGCCTTTCCAGGGGGTGCGCTCGATGCTGGTGCGGAACGAGGCCAGTGCTGCGTGGAAGTCCTGGCGTGACGTGATGAGGTCGGTGGACTGGACGTGCAGTTGTGCGCCGTCCCAGGCACGGGCGACCCATGCGACTGCGCAGTCGTGGCCGCGGCGGTGTTGGAGTGTGCGAGCGTGGTGGCCAGCCTTGTACGGGCCGTCGAGGAGGACCTGTAGGAAGGCGGAGCGGTCCCATCCGGCCCGGACTGCGTCCGCCGCGAGGGCACGGGTGATGGCCCAGGCGTGGTCGGAAGAGGGGGTGTTCTTGCCGCCGCGCTGGTGATTGCCAGCGGCGTAGGCGTTGTTTGTGTCTCCTCTTACGAGGAGTTTGTGCATGCGTGCCGACAAGGGGGGAAGCGCGGCGAGAAGACCGGTGCGGTGGCGTGGTGGGGTGTCGGTCCGCGGCGCAGCTTGTGCGTAGCCGTGCTGCTGCGGCGCCCTAGTCTGACTGTGGCGGAGAAATATGTGTGAGTCCACACTTATACCTCCGTGAGACGGGGCAGAGTTGATGCGTATTCAGCGCAGGGCGGGAGGCGTCGACTTCCCGGCGTGTGTTCTGGAAGCGTGGAGGGGGTTACGGGCGGGCGCAGAGCGTGGGAATCGAGTACGGGCGAGTGACAATCGGCAGCAGGTTGTTGCATCATGAATCTGTTCCGTTTTCGTTGTGGAGGGTGGCGCAGTCTGCTGGTGGGGTGCTGACTTCCCGGGCTGGTATGTTCTGCGCAGTGTTGGTTCTAGCTGTCCCGTTCCATTACGCTCTTCTCGGGATTGTCTGGTTTTCCGCCCATCGCGCGTGTATGTGCGGCCTTGTGATGGGCATTGGGCGGTGCCTTCTTATGGGGTAGCAACAGGGGCTACGCGGCTCCCGGTGTTGCAGCGGAGAGGATGCGGGAGGTGACAGAAGTCGTCTCCATCGCTTCGCGAACTGCGTTGCGCAGAAGCCGGCCGTAGGCGACGAGGTCGCACCCGAGCGGCAGCTCTGGTGTCAGGAGGCTTACGGCGCCTACCACTTGAGGCTCTGCCCCAGGCGTGGCGGGGATGCCGGGCAGGCGTCTGATCGGTGCGGACACCAGATTCCATCCGGTGATCGGCGATTTGGTTCGGGCTACTTGGTTGTGGCGTATCTGGCGTAAATCCGCTCGAAGAGGAGCGTCGCGTCGGGCCAGGTTGGCCAGGATCGCCAGGCCGGGCGCATCTGAGTCCAGAGGCGCCTGCCGCAGTCGGCCGGTCGCCTTGGGGGAGAGCAGCAGATTGCGGCGGAATCGGATATCGCCGGTTCCTGCGGCCGCGATGCACAGCCGTTGGGCCCGTAGCGGGTGGTAAGTGTGAAGCAGGACGACCAGCTTGGTTCGCTGATGCAGCTGGTCGAGGAGCGGGCCCACATTGAACAGGGGGGTGTCGCTGAGGGGCACGACCAGACCGGGGACGTCGACCGGCACTCTGTCTGCGGGCTGGAGCTCGTAGTATCCATAACTGGTGCGGCGGCACAGATCCGCATTGACGAGCTGCCTCAGCCGACGTTGAACGCAGGGCTTGTTCAGCCCGCTCTGGGCCGCGATCTCATGGAACTTGTGAGGGCCAGGTCCCAGTTGGAGCAGAATATTGAGCACGGCGAAAGCCTGGTCGCGGTCTTCTCGATCACGCGCATTCTGAGCCTTGTTCACTGTTCTCCAATTTCTCCACAGGCGATCGCGAGGTGAGCCCGCGTCAGGTTCTGGTGCCGCGCCGAAGGCGTTTGCAGGCCCGTCTGCTTATGCAGAAATTCCGAGGTGCGGCGGTGAGAGGGGGATTCCGGAGTCCCCGTGGCCCGGAGTGTTGGGTTTCTAGGGGTACATGCGGCGGTGGGTGCTCAGTGCCCACGGATCCCCGGCGCTGACGATCTCTATGATCTTGAGGCAGTGAGCGTCATAAGCGCGTTCTTCCTCGGGGTCGAGCGAGACGTCTCCGCTGGCCGGTACGGTGGTGGGGCCGTCCGGCAGTGCTTTGAGCAGGCGTGCATCCGGTTCCAGTTGCAGCACCCTGAGCGAGCGCTCGAAGTCCTCGATGAGCTGACCTAAGGTGGACATGCCTCCGGAACCCGGAGGGGTGTCCACGAGTTCTTCCAGCGCTTCTGCCAGCTGCCTGTTGCCGCCACTCTGCGCATTCTTGAAGGAAGCGAGCATGGCGGATAGGGCGTCGATATCCTGACTTCTGACGTCTACCGCGTATAACTCTACGAGGGCTCTCCTGCTATGCCCGTACAACCTGTACTGGACGAGTTCTTCGTTCCGCAGTGGCATTTGATGGTGGGGGGCCAGTGCGTGGTCGCGGAGCGGCCCGGGAAATCTGAGAAATATACGGGCCCAGCTTTGGTAGGCGTGGTCCACCACGGACGCGGCTGGTTCAGGAAGTAACCCGAATGTGTAGAGGGAATACAGGAGCGGCTCTTCCATCCCCATGAACTTCTTGAGCCAGATCGGATCGGCCGGCAGCAGTCTGTGAGGCACGTTGTTCCCCGGTTTCGGTCGGTGGTTGCGGAGCAATGTGATGCCGGCCTGGGAGCGCGCAGGTGCTCGGCACTGGGCGGGTCTGTTGCCCAATCAGGCGGCGCGGTCGAAGAGGATGGTGACCAGACTGGTCAGGGTTCCGTCCGGATGCGCGGTGACGAACCGCGCGGTGCCCAGGCCTTGGCCGACGTGGTAGAACGGGCGCGCAGCATGCTCCAGGCCGCGCGTTGCCGGTTCAATTCGGGCTGACCGCGTGTCGGTTCTGAGCGCATCCCGGATGGAGTGCAGTACAGGATCCTCCGGGCTGCGGGCGAGGGCGAGCCGGAAGTCTGTCAGTAGGAACGGCGCCCACTCTTCGTCCCAGCGGACGAGTGTCTCGTCGCGCGCGTCTGGTGAGAGCAGGAGCCAGTGCCACATGTTGGACGGGGCCCGTCCGGACGGGTGGATTCGGGCGAACTGGTCGTTGCTGGCGGCGACTTCACCCGATGCCCACGCCAGGCAGGCTGCTTCCTTCTGGCTTGCCAGGACTCGCTCCCAGCAGGACGCGGCAGCGTCCCGGTCGAGCGCAGGCTCCGACCCGAAAAGATCCATATGAGCGATGCGGAAGTCAATGACACTGATGTCGAGAAGCGTCGCTATCTCCTGGAAGTGTTTGCGTGAGGGCAGCAGCGTCCCTGACTCCACCTTCTGGTACACGCCGCTGCCGCCGTCAAGTGCCTCGTCGAGATCCGACTGTCGAAGTGGGGATGCTGCCGGTTGTCCTCGTAAGTGCCGGGGCGGCAGACCAACGTCCGCCCGCGTGCGCCTGGACCGGTAGCGCTTCAGTATTCGCTGGTACTCACGTCCCGTGTACTCCTCTTTCATTGCTTATCCCCCTTGATGCCGCTATAGGCACTTTGCGTCCGCAGTCGTTGTGTGCACACCCCGCCGACGTTGATCTCCCATCGGGCGGGATGAATCATGGCGTGATAGAACCATGCGCTCGCTTGGTTTTTCTAGGGGGTAAGTCATGTCAACCGAGCGGAAGTTGAGTGGCGCGCGATCCAACCCCTCCATGCTCCCAGCCCCAGGAGAACGCTCCGCTGGACCTTCAAGAGTCCGAATCGCGCTATGCGTCCAGCATGGAGATTGCTGGGCGACGGAGGTCGCTGCCTGCCCTCCCTGCACCGCGAGGGTGCAGCCGGCCCACCTTCCCAGGCCAAAGGCGCGGAGCATGCGGGCGGCGCCCTCCGCGATCCGTAGCCGCAGTGCCCTCGTCGCACACTTCTGTGCCCATGTAAGGGGTATGAATCTTGGAAACAAAGAGCGCTGACCTGCAGAGATCGTGCCCGTTCCGGTTGGGTGGCGACGGCTGGAGCAACTCTGAGGAAGCAACCCTGCTGAGGGCCGTCGGTCCTGCCTCCGAGGTGGAACTGCCGGGAGGAATGCGCGCCCGAGCCGTCGTCGACTATTCACTGGCACGACGCCTGCTCGCCAGCGATTCCGTGAGCAGGGACGCGCACCTGCACTGTCCCGGCTTCGCGGACGGCACACGGCAGGTGGACGGCGTCACGCTGAACTGGATCTGGACCCGCAACGCGCTCAACTCGTACGGAGCCGCGCACACACGACTCAGAGCTCCGATCGCCGCAGCGCTCAACCGGCGACGGATTGAGAACATGGTGCCCGCTATCGAGGCCATTGCCGACGCACTCCTGGACAAAATGGCCGCTAGGCATACACACATCGCCGACGTAAGGTCCGACTACGCCCAGCCGCTTCCCTCCCTGGTCATCGCGAGCCTGCTCGGAATCCCCGCCGACCTGCAGGACCCGTTTTTCCTGGCTTCCGCGGGCCTGTTTGACACTGCGGCATCCTCCGAGGACGCCGCGGCCCACATGGCGGCCGTGGTCGAGCTTCTGGACCAACTTGTCGAGGAGAAGCGGGCCCATCCTGCGGACGACCTCACGAGCGACCTCATCCGGATCTGCGACGAATCGGCCTCAGCGTTCTCTGACGTCGAACTGCGGCATCAGTTGATGCTGCTCATCTCGGCGGGCACGGAGACCACTGTGAATTCCATCGGCAACCTGCTTGTGAGTCTCATGGCCAATCCCGAGCAGCTCCAGCTGGTCCAGACCGGCACGGTCGGCCTGGAGGAGGCCCTCGAAGAGAGCCTGCGCCATCAATCTCCCATAGCCAACGTGCCGCTGAGGTTTGCCGTCGATCGCATTCAGGACGCCCCCACCGGCGAAGAATTTTCCCAAGGGCAGCCGATCCTGGTGAACTTCGCCGCTGCCGGCCGCGATCCGGCAGTCCACGGTCCCGACGCCGACTCCTTCGACATATCCCGCACCACCTCACGCCAGCACCTGGCCTTCGGTCACGGAGCTCACTTCTGCCCCGGCGCCCCACTGGCACGCCGAGAGACCCTCATCGCGGTCCGCAAGTGGCTCGAACGCTTTCCCGGCAGCAGTCTTGCCGTCCCTGAGACGGAGGCGCAGCGCCTGCTCTCGTTCATCTCGAACGGCTACGCGGTCATCCCCGTACGACTTGGCCCGCAGCGCACCTGAACACTATGAGTGCGCCCTCATCTGGTTCCGCACGAAGGCCCGTGCAGAACCAGATGAGGGCCGTGGATCAGGGGGTGTTCTCCTCGTGGACCGCCGCAGCCTGAACGACACGGGCACCGCGATCGGCTGATACGTCGAGGCGCATCAAGGTCTCAGGGGTGGCGATTCCGCGGAGAAACATCCTGTTCATGGACGCGACCTCCTCTTCCAGGATCTGAGGCTCCTGGCGCAGCGTCAGATCGGCTCCAAGGTAGGCCCACACCCAGACCTTCGCCGCCAACTCCGGCTCGACACCGGGCAGCAGTTGACCAAGGGCCGCGGCTTCCCGCAGCAGCTCGGTGACCCGGGGAATATAGGCCTTCCAGAGGTGACCGAAGTACTCAGCCTTCGACTGGTCGGTAGCCAACCGTGCCGCAGCCCTCAAAATCGGATTCACTGGCGTCTGATGGGCCAGCCCCATAGCCGCGTCCACGATGCCTTGCAGCCCCGGATTCCCGCCCGCCGGCATCGTGAAGCCCTCTTCCACGATCGCCCGGGCGATATCATCCTTCGTTGGGAAATGGTAGTAGAGCGCACCAATCGTCACATCGGCCGCGCGCAGAATTTCGCGCACGCTCGTGGCGTCGAAGCCACGGTCCGCGATGAGTTTTGCGGCGCCGACCAGGATGTCCATCCTGGTCTTCACGGCTCGTTCTTGCCGCTGCGTAGACACACCCGACTCCTGCTGGGCTTGAGAATCCTGTACCTGTGGAAGCGCCGGAGGCGCCCCGTGGCCTGCCAGTACGGGCTGCCCAGACAGGGCGGCCGCGTGGTGGCGTGAGCACTTGATCCCCGGGAGGCTCCGACGCCGAGATCGTCCGCACCGGTGCTGCGCCCACAGTAACGACGTTGATTTCCTTCCCAGGAGGATGAACTATAGACCCAATAAAAACCAAGCGTATGGTCCGTTTTCCATGTGTGGTCGAGCGGCCTCGGGAACCGGAACGGAACCTAGCGTCGGAACCCCAGCCGACAGAAGAAGGCGTCGACAACGACGAGCGCTGGTAAGGCGGCCGGTTGGTGCGCTTTGGGCCAATGGCGGCCGGAAGCGAGCAGGCGCCGCCGAGCCGCCCGTGAAGGAACGCTCCTGCTGAGGGTGCGATGAGGTGAGCCGGCACCCGAAGCCCGCCCGCGTGGCAGCGCTGGTCGTCGCCGCTGGAGCGGCGATTGGCTGCCAACTGCTGTGAGGCACAGCCCTCATGGGGTAAGCAGGCCGTGCCAACGATCAGAGTTTCGCAATTGCAGATTGCTTTCTGAGTGCCAATCACCCATATTTTCAATACGCCTCTCCCGGGCAAGCAAAGGATGTACTTTGCGATGATGAACAAGGTGTTGGAACGGCGTCCGCAGGTGCAGCTACCCCCAGCGCCCCATGACCCGTCACCTCGACTCAAAACACGGAGTAAGCCGATCCCAGGGACACGTCAAGGAAAGCAACAACGCCGAAACGTAGCCCCGCTGAGGAACTGCGAGCTGACGGACACCTCAAAACCGGACAGTATGGACAAGCTCGCTGTGGCCGAGCGCGCCACACAGCTACGGGACTACATCAAAGGCCGACGCGAACACCTCGGCCTGAGCCAGCAAGACGTCGCATCCTCCCTTGGGATAACCTGCCGCGCGTACGGCAACTGGGAGAACGGGCGTGTAACCGTATGGACCGACCAGAAGCTCTACAACCTGGCCGGGGCCCTGAAGATGACCGAGTTCCAGACCACGAGGCTGTTCTGGCTCGCGGTCGACCGCGACCCCCAACCGGACCCGCATCGGCTGAACCGCACACCTCTTCCCCGGGACCCGGACACCACAGCGTTTCTGGCCGACTACAGCGTCATGATGAACGCGCTCTCGCTACCCACCTTCCTGATGGATCACCGATGGGAGGTGAGACTGGCGAACACCGCCTACCGGGAGCTGTTTCGCACTGTACGGCCCCACCCGACGGCAATGCCCGACAAGAGCTTCCTGCGCTTCGGCCTCTTCCACCCCGGCGCGCCGCAGATCCTGACCGATCACCATAACTGGAGACTGTCCCTTCTCGCGCAGCTGTCAGCCAGCTTGGACAGACATAACCAGGATTCCGCTCTCCAAGGGATCCGCCGTGATGTGCACCGCCACCCCACATTGCGCAGCACCTATCTCCATGACATGCCGGACTGGGTCCTGGGTGCCGGAGCCGATCTTGTCGACCACGAGGGATCAATTCGCGAATTGCGCCACCCCGACCCCCAGGTCGGGCTTCAAGCGTGCCGCATGGTTGAGGAAACTCCCCGCTCACTGCAGAGTCTGGGGCTCACACGCATCACCTTCGTCCTGACTGAACATGATGACGTCCTGGTCGGAGAGCAGGGCCGCCCCTCCGACCGCCGCGGCTCCAGTTCGACGCGTTCGGTCAGGTACTGAACCCAGTGATGGCGTTCAAAACCTCGACCAGGCAGAACCCAGCGCGAGAAGCGGTGGAAGGCCGAGCACTGCCGTGGAGGTCTCCATTCAATGTCCGCGCCGTGACGACCACCGACAGTCATTTGGACAGACCCGCTCTTCGCCCATGCGGCGCCGCTGCGCACACAGCGCCGCAAAGGAATTACTGACCGGCGCACAGTTACAGACCGGCCAGGGACGACCGTCCCAGTCGACGGGCGCAAGCATCTCCGCCCTTGTGACTCGTGTGCTCTCATCGCACGGTCACGTGGCGGTCTTCCGCGTCAGTTGGAAGTTCTGCCCAGGGCAGCCTGCTGCCCTTGAGGCCTTCAGGATGGTTGATGGGATGGTCGAGGAAAACGTCGTCCACGACGGCGAATCCGTTCGTGAGGGTCACGGCCTCGGGTGCGAGGTCCGCGACGACACTCTCGGCCGCGTCGGGGAGCTGCCTCACCTGAGCGCTGGTCAGGTACCCCTCCGCAAGCAGGTCTCCACTGTGAGCCGCGATGCGGCGCAGGGTGAACAGGCGGTGCAGCAAACGCAGCTGGCGCTGCGCCTCGGGGTGAGGAGCCTGGTCGGCGGCGTCCAGAAGAGCTTGGGCAGCCTGGCTGTGTGCGTAGGCGTCGACCAGTTCCAGTGCCGGTGTGACGGCGGTGTTCCATCGGTTGAGGGGATTGCCGGCCGGTGCACTGCGCAGGCGCGTACGTGCACGTTGGTGCCAGATGCGTTCGATGTCCGCCAACAGGTCTTGGAGGAAGACCGGATCGTCGAGGTCGCGAGCCTCGGGCGGCGCACCATGGGGCTCCTTCGGAGTGAAGTGCCCAAGAAGCATTTCGCCGGCGGCCTTGACCCAGATGACGAGGTTGTCACCCTCCGCTGTGATGGTTCCCTCGTTGGCCGCCAGCTGGCCCGCGATCCCGTTGGCCAGGAAGAGCCCCTGCGCACCGCAGCGTTCGCGGCACTCGGTCATGACAGCGCGGGCCCGCCAGGTGATCCAGCCCTTCGCTATGGCTGCGAACCGCTCACCGTTCTCCCGCTCCGACTCCGTTGCCTGCGCCCACTGCCGTACCGCGGCGCGGTGCAGGAGAGTCGCGGCGTAGGTGGTGGCGATGGCGTCGATGAGCGGAGCGTGATGGCTGCGGTGAGCGAACAGCGGAACGCTGCCGCCGGCTGTCACGCCGGAAGTCTGCCTCGCGTGGGCGTGCCGTACGGCCACAGCGAGCGCGTGGCGCGTGACGCCGAGGCTGTAGCCGCTCATGCAGAGCTTGCCGGCGGTGACGCGGCCGATGGAGTGCAGGAAACGCTTGCGGGGACTGCCGATCGAACTGGTGAAGTCGCCTTCCGGTGTGAGGCGTCCGTGGTCGGACTGCAGAAGCGCTTCTTGTGGCAGACGGACGTTGTCAAAGGATGTAATGCAGTGGTCGACAGGGGCGGTGGCTGTCTGAGGCAGCCTGCGTATCTCGACTCCTGGCATCGGTCGCCCGGTCTCGTCGCTGAGCGGAGTAAGAAACAGGAAGACGCCCTGGTCTTTGCCGTCCGTGATGAGGCGGGCGGCGACGACAGCGGTTTTGGGACCGCCGGTGGAGCTGGTGTTCGGCATGAACTTGCGGGCAGCCGCACTGGGAGTGTTCAGCACGAACTCGCCCGCGGTTCGGTCGTACGTGGCGGTGGTCTCCAGTTGGGAGGCGCTGTTGCCGTGCCCGGCCTCCGTGCACAGAAACGTTCCTGTACGCCGCAGCTCGACGAACTCCCGCAGATCGCGGTTCGGGCCCGACGTGTGTTCGAGGAGGCTGCCGAGGAAGAGGTTGTAGTGGATGCTCGCCACTGTTCCCAATCCCGCGTCCACCGGGCCGACCCATTCGTGGAGTGCCGTGAGTCGTTCCACATCGACCACGAAGTCCTCGGGGCTGTCGAGCGCCTCGTTGATTAGACGCAAACGCTCGTAGGACAGGGCAGCACGCTCATCAGGTGACAGCCCTTCTCTGAAGCTGAATGGCTCCGTACTGAACAGCTTGCGCCAGGGCTCGTGGAGTTGTTCCATCCGTTCGCCGAAGAGTACCTGCGTCAACGCTGCGCCGGTTGAAGCGGCCTGGTCAGAGAGGAGTGAGGAGGAGGTCACGCTTCGGAACGCTAGCTCATACGTTCAGTCAACTCAGCGTGATGATCAACACGATTAAGATCATTAAGATGGCGGTACATGCTCGTCCTGAGGTGCGGGTAACCCTGCTCAGGACAGGGAATGTGTGAGGACACCCCTCTCCTTCGTAGTGCTACGACCAATCTCGCAGGCTGGGAATGGTGTTGGCCTTCTCATACTGGTCTGACGTGTTGTCACATCCATGCGGGGAGCTCCCTGACCAGCGTCTCCGGTATGTTCCGGCCACAGCGCTCACCTCCCCGGGACTGCTCGGCAAGGCGACCAACTAAGACAGCGAGCTGACACCGGCCGATCTGCTGTGTCACGGGCTCCGGGCTCCGGGCTGGAGGCGCCGTGGCACAGGGCAAGGGTGCCTACCAGGTCTTTGGGCGGGTGGCGTCCGTGCTGCAAAAAAGGCCGGCTACCGCGGTCGCCGAGTGCTACTCGGGGCCGCACCCACCTCAATGGGTGGGTCTGTTCCTCGTCCCGCCCAGTGGCGGAGAGGGGGCGCCAGCCTTGGTGCTTCGCCACGGGGCGAAGTGGCTCCAGTGTAGGAGCCGGCGAAGGTTTGGCAAGCCGCCCAGGTCAGAGGCGTACTCTCCACGCCGAGCCATAAGTGCCGGTGCCCGGGCGTGAGCGTCTGGGTAGTGGGCGAGTCCCCGAGTGGTGACTTGCGGCAATTCCGCAGGGCGGGAGCATGGACCCTGGGGCTCCCGCTGGGCGGGAAGAGAGAGGTAGAGCAGGGCGGGGAGTGGATGGGGTGCCTGTCCCGGAGCAGATTGAGGCTCGTACATGCGTCTTGTCTTGCGACGGGGGAGCTGATGGTGGGGCGGTGGACTGAGGAGCAGCGCGCGAGGCTTGCTGATCTGGCGGCTTCGGTTGAGAACCGGCTGAATACAGGACCTGTTGAACTGGCCGCCATGGAACGGGCCCTCATATCCGGCGATGCCACGCCGATGGGGGACTTCCCCAACGCGCCCGTGCGATATCGCAGTATCTGGTGGATCCGGACCGGACTCCTCTGGCGCGCTGTAGATGACCACGCTCAGGCCCAGTTCGACGAGGACGCTGACCGCTATCAGCTGGCCATCGCTTCGGTGGACGGACTTACAGCGATGGCTCTCGCGCATCCGGTGTCGCAGCAGGAACTGCTCGAGTTCGTAGGCCGGGTCATGGCAGAGGACCTGCCCGAACCGATGAAGGAGCCTCGGGGACCGGTTGCGCTGTGGGCACGGCTCGACGCACCGGTCGGTTGCGGCGCATGGGTGGTGGCATGGCCACCAGGAGCCGCATCGGACTGGCACCACCACGGCGAGGCGATCGGAGCCTTCTCCGTCCTTGACGGGGAGCTTGAGTTCGCAGAGCGCTTTTTACCCGAGGAAGGTGTTCCTCCCGACAACGCGGCCTCCCCGGAAGTGATTCGTCGCGTACATGCGGGCGAGAGCCGCGGAATTGCAGTAGGGCAGGGCCACCTGCTGCGCAATCCGGAAGAACCACAATCAGGCCGATGGGCTCTGTCAGCCCACGCCGGATGGCTGGTACACCCCATGTCCTGTCACGACCACGTGCCTGGGGCGATCACCGCTGACAGCGCCGCGCCCCGGGTGGCGGCGTGAGGGCCGGTTACGGCGCCGTGCCGCCTGCGACGTTCCAGGACTTGACACCGACACACCGGGACAGAGCCCGCCACCGCCTCTCGCCGAGCCTGCCCGTGCATGCGCGAGATGGACAACGCCCGCTCCCGGACCCACGGCCGTACCCGGTGCACCGGCGTCGTCCCGGGCCGCAAACGGCGTGCCTGGAGCGGGCCGGTGCGGGGGGAGGACTCCATGCCCGCAGTCAGTGAGGCGAGGCTGCGCTCGGAGCAGGCCTTGGTCAGCGTGCTGATTCAGGATCCTGCTGGTGCCGGACCGCGCGCATACGCCTCATCCGTAGGGACGAGGGACTTCGGTAATGCGTGGTTCCAGCAGATGTATGGCGCACTCGTCGAGGACAGCTTGTGGAATCACCCCTATGTCACTCACGCAGCGCCCTCGGAGCGCACACGCACGTTGTGCTACATGCTCTACCAGAGGCTGCAGACACGGATGCAGGCCCTGGCCGACGACGCGCGGGCCCAGGCCAATGCTGCGGCCCGACAGGCTGAACTGGCCGTGCGAACAGCGGAGTTCGCCCATCGACAGGCCGAAGAGGCCCGCGCAGACACACAGTGGTGGCTCACGAACGCGCCGGACCATCCGCTGGCCGCCGAGGCCCAGACTTGGGAAGCGCAGGCGTGGGCGAGGGCATCGATCAGTGTCGACAATGCCGAACGCGCATCGAATGCCCGCAAGGAGACCGCTCGCCGCGCAGCGTCGCTGGAGAAGACGGTCGGTTCCGAACAGGCGTGGACAGCCGCATGGGAATCAATGTGGAAGCTTTCTTCTCCGCAGCACGGCGCCGCGCCGCACTACGGTGGCTACTACGCCCGCCAGGTCCTGGAGCACGGGATCGCGCACAGGGTGCATCAGATCGGCGAGGATCTGATGGCCAAGGTCCACGCCCCGGGGGCCAGCGTCGTGCAGCAGATCGCCGAAATCCGGGACAAAATGGATCAGCTGGCCGGCGAACAGATACGAACCGGGAGCGTGGAGCCGATCCTGCCGGTACCCGCCGAGGCCAACCTACAGAATCCCGAGAGATGGGAAGCCCTCCGGACCGAGGGCCAGGTCCTGATCTCGATCGTGGCACATCCGGAGCAGCTCACCCAGAGCGATGCGGCAGGCCTGCAGCCGCGAGACATGAGCCGGCCCGAGCACGCATACCTGCTTGCTGCAGTGATCGAGCAGCAGAGCCTGGGCCTTGAGATGGACGCCTACCAGCTGACACATCGTGCGTGGGCTGCGGCGGAGCACGACGGTGTCGCCCTGGACTCCGGCTACGTCTACGACATGACGATGACCGCACGGCATCGCGAACTTTCCACCTACGGCCCGAGCCCGGAGCAGTTGGCGCGTGTGGCTCACGAACAGGCACCCGCCCTGATTGCGTTGAGTGTGCAGCGCCAGACAGCCATCGTCGTCGCGCAGATGAACGAGCAGCTCAGCCGAGGTGTCGCTCCGCTCGACGTCGTGTCATCGATGCGCAACGGTCTGGCCCACGCCGAACAGCAGGCGATGCGGTATCCACAGGCCTTCGCCCCCCAGGGCACGCCGTATCAGGGCGCAGCACGGTGAACCCTCGGACGAACAACCGAGGACGGGAGAAGGATGCCCGTGACCGATGCTGAGCAGGGAACGCGATACAAAGACCTGCTGCGCCTGATACGGGAGTTCGCACAGCGCTGTGCCTGGGCGGCCATGGTGCGGGATGCCGAAGCCGATGTCTTTGGCATGGAAACAGCAGCACGGCTGAGGAGCGAGGCGGAAGCCGCATGGCAGGCAGCGGGCCAGGCACGTGCAGCCGCCGAGGCCGCCGTACACCAGTTCACCCTGCATGACGAGCTTCCCCTGGAAGTCGCCGCGGTCTACGGCGCGGTCCTGGACCTGCCCACAACAGACGCCGAGTTGGCCAACGCACTGACACATTTCGAGGCCATGGTTGCCCTGGCGGAGGGAAAGACGTCACCTGAGACAGCAGGGATGGCCGGCCCCATGCCCGCGGCTCACGACGCCTCCACGGCTGAGGCGGCTGCAGCCCTGATCCGGGCCATACTGGTGCGACGCGAGAATCCGCCGAACCCGGAGGAACTGGCGGCGCTGCACGCCGTCGCCGTCGCCGCACTACGCCAGGAGGGCCAGGAGGCGGCGGCCGACTTGGACGAACAGCGTGAGCAGGAGCTGCGTCTGGCCTCGCTGGCAGTGGCAGCGGCCGTTGCACGCGCCACCCGGTCCCGCACGCTGCCCTTCCCGGAGCGGCTCCCCGCGCCCCGGCTGTCCAGGGGGCTCCATCTGCTCGACGTTGCTCAGCGGGAGTCACTGGGCCAGCACCGGACCCCACTGGATCGGCACGAAGGGCAGGAGCAGTAGCGGATCTGGACGTCGCCAGTCGCATCCGGTCCGTAGCACCTCCGCGACCGCGTCCCCTTGGGAGGACACAGGCTGTCGATTTCCGCCAGGCGGACCGCCGGGCAGCCCGGGCCCGTGCTGCGGGAGGAGCCGTCATCCCCTCAGCCGTTTCGTGGTCACCCCTCGGCGACCGGTCGAGACTCGGCAGACAGGCCTGATACGCCCAGAGGAGCTGGCACGTGATCAACCACGCCGTTGTTCTCATCCTCACAGTGCGCGTGAACAGGGGCAGCGGCAGGACCTCGATCTCCAACAGGAGGCGGACATGTTGACCCCGATCGTCAGCGACGCGGTGGGCCGCACCCTTGGCATCGAGTGGGAACCGCAGTTGGCCGCCGATCACGGGGCAACTCTGATCCCCACGGCTCCGCCACCCCGCGCCGGCACCCTGCGGGCCGACCTCGCCAGCGCCGACAATCACGCTCTGGCCCCGCAGGCCAAGCCTATTTGCAGCTTGTCCCTGGGAGCCGGAACGGCAGCCGTTGTCTCCATGCACCCCGTCGACCCCGCACCCTCGACCCGAGCTCCACACGGAGTAGAAGCGAACGCCCCCACCGTGGAAGCCATGGCACGCCAGAGCTCCTGACTCACCATCGTGCCTCCCCGGAACCCGCGCCGCACGTCAGCCGACGGGTCGCAGAACGCGAGCGCCCAAGCTCCCCCAACACAGCGCCTTTACCGCCGGCGACCGTCCACCTGCGAGATGTCGCAGGTCACAGCAGCCCACAGACGGGCTTCTGCCCCCTACCTTTACTCCTCAACAGCTGCCAGGACAGCGGCCCCCAACCAGTGCCGCACCCGCCAGCGACGAACCACTCGACTCTCCGCCCACCGCGGTGAGCACCCAATGCGCCCTGCGCAGAACGGAGACACACCCCCATGGAATGGCGCCATTACGCCGCGTGTCCTGAGGAAGACCCCGAGCTGTTCTTCCCTATCGGCACCACCGGTCCTGCGCTGCTGCAGATCGAGGAAGCCAAGGCCGTCTGCCGTCGCTGCCCCGTCATGGAGCAGTGCCTGCAGTGGGCGCTCGAGTCCGGCCAGGACTCCGGCGTCTGGGGTGGCCTCAGCGAGGACGAGCGCCGCGCGACAAAGCGCCGGGCTGTCCGCAACCGAGCCCGTGATGCCTCTGCATAACGCCCGCCGTACAAACCGGTCACGCCACCCGTCAGGTTCTGCGACCCCGAACAGTTCTCGCGGAACCTGACGGGCGCGGTCACATTCCGCCGGCCAGGCCGTGCTCTCCCGAAAACAGGGCGCACCCACCAACCGCATCCTCTGGCATGCCACCTGACGTACGACGGGTAGCAGTCAGGCCCCTGCATGACGCCCACCGCACCCATCGGCCTCAGGCCCCGGGACAGAGATGCACTCCAAGCGCCGTCCCGAGCGCAGAAGCGCGCTGCCGGTCGCGTAGGCCAGCACACCTTATCCGCAGCGAAGTTGACACCAGCACCCCGGCAGGACTAGTAACATGCTCGGTGGGCAGATCCGCGCCACGCCCGTTGTCCAGGCCCCCGCCCACGCCGCCGGGGCCGCTTGAGGCCAAGAGTCGAGGACTCGCGCGCTCCTTCGGCATGACGTGACTACCTTCGTCGGCCGCGACGCGTGGGGCCGCTGGCCGGACAGAAGAGGGGACACCTCATGACCCACGCCCGCAACCGTGACATTGACCGCGCCGTGCGCCAGTACATGGCCGAGCATCCCGGGACCCGATACGCCGCAGCTCGCCGCGCCGTCGAAGAGAGTGCCGTTTTTGTGCCGCAGCCGGACCTGGAGCCCGCTGTCACCGGACTGCCTGCGGACCTCAAACAGGTCTTTGCCTACCTGGGCTCGAATCATCTCCGCCCGCTCCCCGGCAAGACCACTGCCACGACCGAGATGTCCCTCATCTGGGCCCAGCGCGGTTACAACGTGCGGATCGTCGAGCTCGACCCGCCCTCGTCCCGCGCGCAGTGGATGCAGCAGGAGTACAGCCCGCTCATCATCGATACAACCCCGTCCCTGAATATCCCGGTCCTCCGCCCGGAAGGGCAGGAATGGGAAGAGGCGCAGCGCGCCCTCGGTCTGGCCGGCGAACAGGACAACGCTCAGTAACACCGCGCGCCGTCCAGCAGCAGCGAACAGCAGGTAGACGGGCTCGGCAAGGGGCCGGGCTTGCCACGGCCGAGAACCCCCAAACTGCGGGGCCAACGTGGCAAAGCCCGGACTCGCCATACGCCTTCGCTCACGCCTGCGGTGCAGTAGCCTGCCCAAGGTCGCTCAGGGCATGGGCGAGAGGCATGGACGCGACCCGTTCACCCCCGTTCCGTGCAAGGTCTTGCACAAGCCCCTGCCTGGCCCAAGCGGCCCGTACCCGTCAGCTGCCCCATCCGGAACCTCCGCCTGACCTACGAACACCACCTGCGAGACGCCCACACCTCATCAGCGTAAAACCCCAGGTCAGAAGCCCATGCCTTCAGGCTCCCGGCGACTACCTTCTCCTGCATCCCAGCCCGGACCGCCTCATCATCCGTGGGCGGTGCGCCCACCGGCACAGGCCCAAGGTGCGCACCCCGCTGGCCAGTCCGGGCACAACCACGACTCCGCAGGAGGACTTCGCCATGCGCGCCCATACCCACAAAACCAACGGCCGCCAGCACACCGCCCCTCAGGCACGCCCTGGAGCAGTGCGGGAGATCCCCTATCCCATCGCGGACGACTACGTAAAGGACTGGACCGCTGAGCGTGCCCTGGTCGAACTGATCGCCAACGCCCTGGATGAAGACCCGCACGCGACGGTTACCTGGGATGACGGCATCCTGACCATCGAAGACCAGGGGCCCGGCATCCCGCGCACGGGGCTCCTCCTGGGAGCGTCCCGCAAGAGCACCCAACAGATCGGACAGTTCGGCGAGGGGAAGAAGCTAGCCGCGCTCGTCCTGGCACGCGATGCGAAGATCGGCCCCGTCCAGTTCGACACCGTCGGCTACAGCTTCACGCCCATCCTCAAGGCCAGTACCTACCTCGCGGATGTCCCCGCGGCCGACGACGCCCCGCAGACCCTCATCCTCCACTACCAGTACTGGCCCACCGACCGCGCACAAGGAACCCTCATCAGCGTCCACTGCCCCCAGACCGTAGCGGACGAAGCCATCAGCCGTGTCCGCTACCTCTCCACTCCCAACTACCGGCCGCCGCAGGGCCACGCGGAGATCCTGCCGGACGCAGAACCCGGACGCATCTTTGTCGGCGGCATCCTGGTCTCGCGCGACCAGCGATTCGCCGCCAGCTACGACCTGCCCCTCACCACGGCCAAGGGGGAGCAGAACCGCGATCGGACGATCGTCGACGGCGCCGCACTCGAAGCACACATCCGCAGCGCCCTCGCGGCGAGCGCCGACCCTGACGTGATAGGACGATTCGTCGACCGTGCGCTGAACGGGCCGCGCCTGTCCGCCGCCGAAACGTACTTCGACGACGTCAGGGACTTCTCCGTCCGGCGCGCCTTCCGCGAGTACGCGAGCCAGCTCTGGAGTGATGACGACGTCTACCACAACGGGGCGGGTACAGCGGTCGAGGACGAACTCCATCTCCAGGGCCGTGGCGTCACATGCGTCACCAGCAAGCTCAGCCAGCACATGCACCGCGTCCTGATGGATCTCCTCGGAGTCAAGCCGGTACGCCAGGCCGTCGCCCACCACAACCGCCAGTACCCCAAGACGCAGTGGCTCAAGCTGAAGGACGTCTCTAACGCACGCCGTCGCAACCTCGATCTCGCCTGCGCTGCTGTCCGCAGCGTCTTCGGGCTCGACGCGCTCGGCAAAGTCAGGGTCTACCAGGAGGACGAGGGCACGACGAGGTACTGCACCAGCGGCGTCTACCACACGGGCAGCGACGTGACCGGGTTCAAGGAGAACACCCTGGACGACCTGAGTCAGACTCTGCGTGTGGCCTTCCACGAGGGCGGACACCGGCGCGCTGCCAGGGAAGGCAACCTCAGCTCCGCCGACTGCACTGAAGGTTTCGAGTTCGCCATGGACGACATGGGCGGCCACCTCCTCCAGCTTCTGCTCTCCCCAGCCCCGCGCCGTCTCCCCCTACTGGACGAGCAGGCATGGCAGGGCACAGCGTTGCCGGACGGTGCCTATCTCGCTGACCCCGAAGAGCTGGTTAGTAAGCGGCACAATCAGCCGACCGTCACACAGGTCCGCAAGGCCAAGCGTCGGCACGCAGCTCCCGAGCCACGCCGCCTGCTGGCCGAAATCGCCGAGCACCGCATGGCCCTCATTCTTGAGGAACGCGGCACACGCAGTGCGGAAAAGGCCGTCCGATCCGTTGCCCTGAATGCAGCGACCTGGCGCGTGATCGCCAGCCCGAACCCCGCGGGCTATCGCCGGGCCCACGGCTTCACCTGCATTCCCGACTACCGAAAGGCGACCGCACTCGCCGAACTCCTCGGTATCCACGCCCCGGTCCTCTACCTCGGACACATTGCCGTCGAGGGCCCCGTCTACAACGTCCGGCGTGGCACCGACTCCTCTGTCAACCGGCCGTGGAGCAAGCCCCTGAGCATCCACATGCCGCAGGTCCTCGATGACCTGCGTGCACTGGGCGGCTGCTACGCCGCCGAGGTGGACGCCATTGCGGCCATGTCCCACGGGCGAACCCCCTATGACGCCGACGGAGTATGGCTCCAGCCGGTGATCAACCTGCTCCATGCCGAGAGGGAACGGCTCATCGGCTGAGCGCACACCAATGAGGAACGATGGGCGGGCCGCCAGTCGGCCCGCCCATCACGCTCTGCGGGAACTGAACTCGCCCAGACCCCCACGATTGCACCTGGCGGCGGCGGACGCCGCGGCCGGGGCACGGGGCCGCGCGTGCGCAAGGCCACGGCCGGTGCCGGAGGTTCGCGCCGATCCGCTCAGCGACTGTCGCCAGCACCCCGACACTGACTGCCGCCACGGCCGCCGGAGGGGACCCTCGCACCGGGCTCGCCAAGGGCCTTCTTCAGCACAATGGCCGCAGGGGCAAAGGCCACCTCCTGCTCACCCGGCGCGCCCCGGCGCGCTCCAGCGCCTCCAGCCCCAGACTCCACTTCGGCGGAATGGGCCCACGCTCCAGCCGTTCCGTGAGCACATGGGCGAACCCATCTGAGGACGTCCAGGAACGCACCTCTGACGCCGAAGCACCACGAACACCGGCGGCCAACAGCACACACCGCACCACCAGTTCGGCACAGGCATCTCAGAAACCAACAACGGACCCCGGAACAAGGCCCTCATCGACAGAGGCAGCCGCCCTCAACTCGGCGACCTGGGGATCCGTACACGACCTCACTACCTCATCGGTCAGCCCAGCACGACTCAACGCCGACAACCGTCTCAGCGCCCCTACGAACCGCGATGAGCAGCCCTACCACACCCAAGAATGCCCGCCGGCCCGCCCAGTCCGCCACCAACGGACCCGGGCATATGCCGCTTCACCACCGCACCAATGCCACACCTGCGACGCCGGGCGGACGCGGCGCACGCCCGGGCCGGCGAGAGCCTTTGCACCCGCCGCAACCAACGTGGCGGAGAAGACGCAGGTCAAGGCGTCAACGGAATCGAGCCACGGTGAGTAGCTTCCTCCCTCATGAAGCAGGAGGGGGCACCGGTCACCGCCTCGCCCTCCCCTCGGTCTGACAATGCGAAGGAGGGCCCCACCGTCATGACAGCCCACATCGAGCCAGAAGCGCCAGCTGCCAGCCGACCAGCCCACCGCACTCCGTCCGTCGAGGTTCTCCTGGCGCTGCACCGCAGGCCCGGTGCCGACGACGCGCCACGACCGTACGACGAGATAGTCCTGACCACTGAGAGAGCCAGCGAGGACCCCGCAAGCGACGAAAGACAGACCCACTGACGCCACACACCTACCCCACCGACTCAAGGTCCGCACCCAGGGGTGCCAGACCAACCAACCTGCGAAATCGCCGAGTCCGCCCCACCCCCGTCCTGCTCGCCCGGCGCATGCCCACGACACCGAAGGCAACCCCGAGGCCATCGGACTCGCAGCGATCGCACACACCTGCCGAGGTACGCCATGAATCTCGACGCACTCAACGACCGACACCGCTCCGCTGTACTTGCCCGACTGCCGACCGAGGCGCAAGCCAGCCACACGACATCAGACAAGCGCCACCCCGTTTCAACCGTCTCCTGGACTCACCCACCGACAGGTACGACAGGCCGGTGGGTAGCCACGAAGCCCTCCGAGTCGGGATACAGGCAACAGCACCTTGAGCTGAATCGGCTCCCGCTTGCGAGTGCCGTCCGTGTGCTGAATGCCGTGCTGCCCGGAGCGATTGTTGAACAGACCCCCTTCAGCGGGACAGGCACCACTGCCCCCCTCGGTGCCGCAGCTCAGTACCTGGTCCGGCGGGTCCACCACTCGCTGTACCCCGCAGGGGAGCGAGGCGACGTCGGCGCCGAGTGGACGTCCGGCCTGTGCGCGGACTGGTTCGGCCCGACAACCGTGACCATCACCCTCACTGACGCTGGGTTGAACGCGATCGCCACCCTGCGGATCCACACCAGCCCCCACCTTCTCGAACTCGCCGTGAACGGGTACACCGAGGCACTGCCCAGCGCCGAGGGATACGCGGAGTTGACCGGCCGGGCCGACTCCACCTGACCGCCCTGACGTACTGGACACGGGCAGCACCACATCCGCGGACGAAGACCCAATGCGCTGGCGGCGCCTCTCCAACAACTCCGTCGCACAACGGCCAGCCGGGCGCCCTTTTGGCTGGCCGCTCACCACCGGCCCCGAAATGAAAGGACCCATGAAATGGCCATCCGCCGCAACTACGGCAGGCCTCTGACGCCTCGCCCCGCCCCTGAGCCCGCGTACGAGCAGTACGGCGACGTCCGTGCAGAGGCTGCAGGCCGTAGCCGAGGATTCGTCGACAAAAGGGACATCGATCTGATGGAATCCGTCGCCAGCCGTAGGGGCCACGACTGGTGCACGGCAGTGCTCGGCTACTCGTTCAACGGCATCGCGAACATTTCGGGCACGGACGGATGGATGCTGGTCGTCGCCGACGAGCGGGGACTGCAACCGCCGCTACCCCCGCGGATCACCGAGTGCCGCCGCCTGGTCGAGGAGAGACGCACCCAGGTCCAGCGGCAACGCCAGGACCTGAAAGAACAGCTTCGCCGGCGCTACGAGCTCACGACCTCATCATGTCCCGTGACGGTCACCGTCCACTCGAACACGAAGCGCGGGCAGATGCGGGCCCTTGAGCACGTCGTGCCCGAGGTCGACGTGAAGTCGGGCCGCAACCGTCTGCACCGCGCGGGGCAAGCACTGTGCGAAGCCGCAGGACGCAGGGATCCTCGAGTCCTCGGCCCGGCGATTGACAACGGCGTGGCAACGTGCCGCAGCTGCGTGAAATACGTGACGGAGATCCGCCCCGCCAACGCCCCGTCGCCGCCCACCAAGTCGGAGATGGCGCTGCTGCAGCTCATTGCGGACCGCAAGGCTGCCACGGTGGTCATCCCGCGCGGGGGAGAAGACGTACGGATTCCCTCGGAACCATCCAAGGCCACGTGGGGGCAATTCGGGCGCAAAGTGACCGCGGCCGCCGACAAGGTGAAGACCAAAGGCTGGGCCGAACCAGCCAGCGAAGCGTCCACCGTCAAGGGCTGCGATGCGAGGTTCTGGCGGTTGACCGAATCCGGCAAGACCGCCCTGGAAAGCCGGCTTTCGCATTCCGAGGCGTGAGTTCGACTGGCGCCCCTACCAGGCCCGCCCGCAATAGACACCCTCGCTGCGCCCGAGGACCTCACCGCGCACCGGGCACCGGCAGCACACGGACCATCCCCGGGACCGTGAGAGCGGTCCGTGTCATGGCTAGAACAAGGGCGGCTCCCGCCGCGGCAAGGAAGGGCACGGCATGGCTTCCTCCTGCCATCCCGCCCAGGGCCGATCCCAGGGCGACACCTGCGTTGACGGACGCAATGAGCCAGCCAAACGCTTCCGTTCCCGTCCCCGGCGGAGCGGCCGAATTCATCAACAGGCAACTGACGCACAGCATCGTGGTGAAGCAGAAGCCCGGAAGAACCACGAGGAACGCCGACGGCACCGGTCCAGGTGCACCGAGCATCGGAAGCCAGGCGGCAGCAAACCCGAAGGCGAGCAGCGTCATGTGCTGGAAGTACGAGCCCGGCCATGCGCGGCACCCGTAAATCAGCCCCCCAACGAGGCCGCCCAGCGAGACCAGCGCGGGAAGACCGCCCTTCAACCACGCGGCCCCGTTCTCCTGCGCCGATGCAACAGCACAGACCCGCAGAGCACCTACGGCTCCACCCGCACAGAACATGGTAGCCAACAGCGCCCGGACGGGAGTCGACTTGAGCGGACCCAACCAGTGCCGAACCCCGCCCGCTGGGTCCCACGCACGGGCGGGCCGTGAGGAGCCAACCGAGAGCGAGCCGCACAGGCCCAGGGCGGCAGTGACGAGCAAGGCAGTCTGCGGCGATGCAGCGACGAGCGATCCGGCAAGCAGCGGACCGACAACATACACGGCTTCTTGCGTCCCGTTGTCCAAGGCGTAAGCCGTCCGCAGATAGGAAGCGCGCACCGCGTCAGGCCCCGGCAGAAGCCCCGGCCACAGGCTGCGCAAGCCTGCTTCCAACGGGGGGTTGAAGAGACCAGCTGCGACCGTCAGGGCCAGGGCGAGCGGAAACTGGCCGGTACCGAACAGCGCCAGGGCGCCGAGTGCGCCGGCCGCAATTGAGGACCCGACCAGGAGGGGGATCACCAGTCCGATCCGGTCTGCGAGCCGGCCGAGCATCGGCTGACCACAGGCGAAAGCAACCAAGTACCCGGCCGCTAGCATCCCACCACGAGCGAGGGAACCTGCCTCCTGCTCCGCTGCCAGGAGTACGGCTGTGGGAGCCATGGCATTGGGCAGGCGCCCGGTCAGGGTGCCCGCTATCAATCGCGCGGCATACGGAAGGCGTAACAACTCCGGGTAGGCCACTCTGCCGTTCGGGCGAGACTCCGATGGCCCGGACTGAACGGAAGCGACGGCCACAGTGGACTCCTTCGAGATACGGCACAGCGCGGGGAGGGCGGGTCCCGCCACACATCGGCCCGCCAGGCGTCGACGCTCCATTCGCTGCCTGCACCCTGACAAGAACGTCAGAACCCAAGCGCCGTCAGTTCCCGCGTTCCGGGAGAGGACCACGGGCCTTCCCGTCACAAGGACTTCGCAGTCCCAACCACAGCGGCCCCGCCGAACCGAGCATGAGCAGGTCAGGCGAGGAGCAGGCCAGGTGAGGGCCCACCGCCGCGGAATTCCCACCGGCTCTGAGCCTGTTGCCACCTCGGTAGAGTGACGGATATGCAGATAAGGATCACCACAGCCGTCATAGTCAGTGCCATGGGCCTGCTGGCCACGGGATGCTCGGGCGGAGAGTCTGGCTCACACGACGCCGCTGCCAAGCCGGCGCCAGCCCATCCTGTACTTCCACAAAAGGTACCCAAGCCGCCAGCGCTGCCAGAGGAAGAGCTGCAGCCATCTCCTGACGCCGGAGCTCCGTTCAGTAAATACTTGGCGTACGAGCTGCGCCGCAAGACCCTCGACATGGCCAGGGCCGACGGAAAGACCACCGGCGAGTGCCCGAAAGACCTGGAATCGAAGGCCGGTACGCAGACGACCTGCACGACCACCTACGAGGGCCTTGAGGTGGTGTGGGATGTGACCATCGGCGAGGAGTCCAGCTGGTCGGAAAGCTTTGTGCAATACACAGCGGTCCCGCGCAAGGGTGTCCTCACCCGAGACGGTGCCGCTGGCCTGCTCTATGGCAACTACGACCCCGAACTTGTGCGCTGCAACAACATTCCCAAGGCGGTGCTCGTACCCCTGAACGCGAAGACCACATACACCTGCCAGACCGTGGACAAGGGCGAGCCCGGCCTGGTCGAAGCGGTAAGGGTCACCGACGCCGGACCACGCTTCTTCTGACCAGGACACGCCACTACCTCCACCGGCCCGCACAAGCCCACCGCCCGTGCGCAGTCCGGTCGTCAGCCAGAGCCCACTCACGACAGCCCGCCATACAACCCGGCGGAACACGAGGAAGCAGCGGTCTATCCGCGGCTCCTCTTCCAACCAGTCGTGTCCCGCACTCCCTTCGTGCCGCTGGCGCAGCACCGGACCCGGTAGGCGATCTCTTCGAGCAAAGTGCTTGAAGTGCCCTACAGACCGCTCTCGGCGAACAGGGCGTCGGCTGATGCGAGGTGGACTGGCATTCAGCCCTCCGCGAGACTGGCCGAGGGCACAGTCGACGGGTGCGCCGGCCGGTGTCCCTCTTCGCGGGCCCAGCGGGACGCTGGTATGCCCGCACGATCGATGAGTCGACCGACACGACCCAGCCCTAGGTTCTACGTGGCGTTGGCTCGGGCGAGCAAGGCATGGGAAACCCGCTCCCCGGCGCCCGCTTCCACAGCCGGGTGAAGACGCCGCATCCCGAACGAACTGCGCAGACAGGTCCATCCGCAGCGCGCCGGTGTGCTACCCCCCCCAGGGATCGCTCGCCCCTGTCGGTGATCCCACCACGACTGCCATGTTCGGCCGTGCGACTGGCGGCAACGGCTTACTTCCCTTCCCACTGCGCAACGTCCACGTCGCGCCACGCCAAAGACCCAACGGCCGCGTTGGAACGACGCAGAACCCCGCCCTCGCTCCGTCGAGTCCCCGCCCACCACACCGGACAATCTCACACCAGGATCCCCGGTGGCACATCTCAACGAGCGGCCACGCAAGCCTCCCCCCACACACGGTCATCGAACCGCGAACGGACCAACAGCAGTGCAGGAATGACGGATCGCAATAAAGACGCAGGTCAACGGCTCCTAGCAGGGCAGACCCGGACCGTAGCGTGGCGGCATGTCCCAGACCGCCCGCGAAGGGAAGACATGACCACCATGACGACCCGCAACACCGCGCCGGATGTCCCCGTCGCCAACCGATGCCTTCCGCCCGGCACCGAGGGCTGGACCTGTCGGGTGTGGAACTCCGGACGAAAGATCATCAGCCGCGTTCTGAACCAGCCCCAAGGCGAACTCGCCAGGATCGAGCAGCAACGGGCGGTACGCGCCATCAAGGTCCTTCACGACCAACACCAGGACCCGACGCTGCTGCTCATTGCCCTCTACATCACGGCCCATGAGCGCCACGACCACCGCAGCGAGTCGCTCGCCGACGCAGTGTCAGAACTTGCAGCCATCACTGAGGAAGGATCCCTCACCGGCTTCCGCATTCGCTTCCCCGCCCCAGAGCAACTAGCCACCATCTCAGAGATCATCACCCAACTACGCGCCTGCGTGTCCGGACTGCCCACCGAATAGCTACTTCGACGGCCGAGGGCCACAGGCCCTCCACGCCCCGTACACCGAGCACGGTGTACGGGGCTCGCGCATGCCCGCGAAACGTCCACGCACCGCCAACCGCCGACGGGACCGCGCCGAGAACGACGCACGCCCAAGGCCAGGCATTAACGCAGGTCACCGCCACCCCGAACAGCGACAGTCCTCCGTAACGTACCCACCGTCCGGTGGTCGAGTGACCCCGTTCCCACATCGCGCCGCACGGCGAACCACCGACGGAGCACCGATGACAACCCACCCCCAACCAGCGGACGAACCGGAAGACGCTGAAGAACGCTGTCCCCAGTGCGGCAGCACCGACATCGAGCCCTGGCAGGAGACCTTCTGGAATCCACGCACCAACCTCCACGTCGTCGACAGGGCTCTGCGCTGCAACCACAACCGATGCGGGGAAATCTCCCGCCGCGACGACGAGACCCACGATCCGAGTACTCACCAGACCTGGAGACCGTGTCCGTGACATCATCTTCCGCACAGCACCAGCAACCCACATACAGCCTGTACGCAGAGCGCGACGGCATCGCCTACGGCTGGGACAGCTTCGCCGACAACCTGGCCGACGCCGACTCCACCCGGGCACTGCTCGACCAAGCCCGCAGCGAACTCGCCTACATGAACACCAGGTTCGGATATTCGGGCATCTGCTACATACACCTTTTGCAGCATCACACGCCGAACTGCGACTGCCTCGAAGAGGAGAAGCCCGGCGAACACTGCCGCATCGTGGAGACCTTCGCACCCGAACCGGAGGCAACCAAGGCACAAGACGTGGCAGCCGCCCTCGCATGGCTCACCGACTACGCGGACAGGCACGGCATCGACTGGACCGATCTGTCAGAAGCCGTGCACGATGCCGCAGCCGCCGAGGCAACGCAGACCAACAACGACGGAACATCCGCCCAACTCGGCCACCTCCTGGAGAAGTACGGTCAGCGGCAGACCATGGAATTGCTCGCCGCAACGGCGTCCAGCACGCAAGAAAGCTGAGCTTCCACTGCCCGAGACGGCGCCTGCAATGTACAGACGGCGGGCGCCGTCCGCGCATCCACCGATGCGCCATCGGCCACCACTGCATCTATATCATCGCAGGTCAGACGCATGTTTCGAGCAACGATGAGGTCGTAGCTTCGTCGCCACCACCCACGGACGCCACCACGTCCAGGGACAACACATGCGACGAAAGGGACCTGAAATGCCCTCATCGACCGAACCTGAACCCGCGCCTGAACGGACCCTCCTCTCCTGGGGCCTAGGAGCAGACTCCACCGCCGTGATCGCGGTCCTGTGCGAGGACCCCACCTCCTACGGCCTGCGCGAAGACCTCTCCGACCTAGTAATCGTGACCAGCCACACGGGCGAAGAATGGCCGGACACCTACGACCTCGCCGAACGCCATGTACTGCCACTCCTGCGCCGCTACAAGGTCCGCCTGGTCGAGCTCGCCCGCGCCGGCCAGTCCGACGCAGCGGGCTACGCCGTCCTCTCCGACACCCGGCAACCGCATCGCCTCCACCGCCGCGGACCCTGGGCACTGAGCGACGAGTACAGCCCCACGGGCACGCTCCCGCAGTACGCCAACAAGAAACGAATCTGCTCAATTCGGGCAAAAGGTAGCGTGATTGACCGCTGGGTCGAAGACGAGTTCGGCGATGCGATCTACCGGCACGCGATCGGCTTCGAGTCAACCGAAACCGGCAGATCCGAACGCGACACCGAATACGCCTCACCAACCCGCAGGCCCTGGTACCCACTGATCGAATGGGGCTGGGACCGCACACGCCTGCAGTCCTTCCTGCAGGACACCTTCGGCGTGAACGAGTGGCCCAAGAGCTACTGCGCACTGTGCTGCTTTCCCGTAACCATGGCCTCAAGGGACAAGCACCTCGAACGGTGCCGGGCCTATCCCCAGGTCACAGCCAAGGTCCTATTGCTCGAACACCGAGCCATGGCCATCAACCCCCGCTCCACTCTCTACCGAGACACCTCCCTCAAAGCCCTCCTCATCGACGACGGAAACGACGCTGCCCTGTCCGCCTACGAACAGCTACTCGACGAGGGCCCCTGGGCTGTCTACAACGTGCGCCGAGTCTTCTTCGCCGGCCGCAGCGACACCTGCAAGGCCCAGCACGGCACAACCTGCACCACCCCCCGCCCGGGGTGCCGCGACACCACACGCAAAGGCACCTGCTGGCGCTCAACGCGCACGGCGGCCATCGGCCCGCGCGACGCCATCGAACTGCACCTTCACCACCTCGCTCAAGAGGCTCACACGGACACGGTCGCCGAAGACGGCACCTCCCGAGCCCACACCCACGAACCAGGCGCCACCTACCCCACTGTCGAAGGGTTCCTTGTCGCAGGTCCGGCCGGTATCGAAAACAAGGAGAGGGAGCACTTCGGCGACCGCTGGGACCAAGTCTTGGGAACCAACACACTCCCGCTGGACCTCAGGTCCTGAACCGATCCACGCCGCCGGGCCAAACAGGCCCGGCGGCGTCCGGCCGCACCCCAATTCCCGGAGCTCACCGAACACCCATGCCGACGGACACTGCAGGCCCCACCCCGGCGCCTCGCCGTCCGCCGCCCCGCGGACGCCTATCACCGCCAGCCGACAGCACCGACGACCGAACTTTCCGCGCCTGATGCAACGAAGGCAGCCCGCATAACCGGTGCCGACACCGTAGCCCGGGCCCGGACCGAAGCATCCGCGGGCCCCATCTCCATCCAGGGCACCTACGCCGACACTCGTCGGCACGCGGCTCTGCACGGTCACTCTCAGGACAGGCCACGAGCTCCTCATCCCCGCCGCTAGAAACGCGCACCGTGCCCAGGCTGGGTGAACGGCTCATGCCCCGAGCAGTACCGGCAGATCCGGACGCTCCTCAACACTGGCCGCTATCACGACGGCGAGGAGCGCGAGTGTGAGACCGACCACTGCCAGTCCGTTGAAGAGCTGGCCGACGCGAGATGGCGTAATACATCCATCCGGGCGGCGAGGAACGGGATACTGCACAGTTCACCGCAGACGCAGTGCGATGAAGCTGAACGACGAGTCCATCCACTTGCTGCACGAATCCTCACCCTCATCCCACCTCCCCTGAACGCTCCTCAACAGACGCCTGACCCGCACCCGGGCCACGGCCGGGGTTTGCGTCACGTCCGGGCAGCATTCCGCGCGAGGACCCGTCCCGATTGGCGGGAATTACGAGCCCCGCGTGCCGAAGGACGGAATCCACCCGGGCCGAGCACAGAACACAGCGACAGTCTCCAGATGCGGTCCCGAACATCGGCTATTGGGCACTCGTCCGGCCCAACCCCGCGCTATCTGACCAGACACTGGAGAAGCCGCAGGTCAAAGCCGTCGCTCGCTGGTGCCAACACCTATAAATTCAGGGCCAGTTCGAAAGCGCCGAGCTGGCGCAGCGCACACGAAATCATCCAACTTCATCTCCCGGAAGGGCGCCATATGAACAAGGCGATGCTGATCGAGGCCGTAGCGAAAAGCGCCAAACTCGATCCCAAGACCGCGAGGGACGCCGTCGAGGCCGTCCTGGACATCATCGTGCGCACCGTGGTGAAGGGCGACCGCGTCAGCGTGACGGGCTTCGGCAGCTTTGAGCAGGTCGTTCGGCCAGCACGCAAGGGCCGCAACCCACAAACCGGAGAGACGGTCCGGATCAAGAAGGCCACCGTGCCGCGCTTCCGCCCGGGCCAGGGTTTCAAGGACCTCACCGCCAAAAAGCGGCGGCTGCCCCGAAACGGAAGCGCCGTGAAGAAGGCTCCGAAAGGCAGCCTGAAGCACGTCGCATAGCGCAGTCGGCGGTGTGGGCCGCTTAACTGCCCACACCGCCACCCAGCGCCCCAACCCTCGAAGGAATACCCCATGTCCGAGCACAGCCAACCGCCACTCACCCCCGACGAGATCGACACCATCCAGGCCATCGCCCGATCAGAATGGGGCTTCACCCCCGATCAACGGCTGATCGACACCGCCCTGTATCGAGGCTCTCAGGTCACCTTGCAGGGATCCCGCCACTTCGGATGGCTGTGTTCTGGCATTCCAGAGGTGTGGCTCACCGAAATCGCCAGCGAGCTGACCAGCACCAGTCCCCCACACGACTATGACGCCCGCAAGGAGTGGAAGCACGAGCTCGCTGCCAGACACGAGGCATGGGTCACCAAGCACACCGCGGCCAGCAGCGACTGGGACCCGACCATCTGACGCCCGACCTCGCACGCCATGGGGGGCGGCCCCGAAGACCAGGCGCCGCCCCCGCCCCCGCCCCCGCCGGACAACAGGAGAACTCCCATGCCCACGCCAATCCTCTTCATCGATATCGACGGCGTCCTCAACCCCCTGGTGAACCCCCAAACGCCCCCCGGCTATACCGCGCACTACATGTCACCGAAGGCATGGACCGATCAGTGGCACGGCACACCGCCCGCCGCGATACCCCCGGTCCGCGTGCTGCTGAACCCCGAGCATGGACCCGAACTCCTTGACCTGCCTTTCGAGCCTGTGTGGGCCACAAGCTGGGAGAACGACGCAAACACACTCGTCGCCCACAAGGTCGGCCTGCCCAAACTCCCCGTCGTCACCTGGACCAACCCCGACGCCATCACCGAGGACGGGACCTACCACAAGACCGCAGACATCATCCGCTACGCCGCCGGCCGCCCCTTCGCCTGGATCGATGACCAGCTCGGCGAGGAAGACCGCCTGTACGTCGCCCGCCACCACCGTGCCCCCGCGCTTCTGCACCACATCAGCCCCACTGTCGGCCTGGATCTCGACGATTACGAGATCCTCGCCCGATGGACCGACACCCTGACCTGAACAACCCGCACCAACTCCGTAGAGTCGCAGATCACAGGTCGTTCACCCGGGCATCTCCCTCGAAGCGCCCCCGCCTACAGCGGACGCCGTACAGCGGAGGCGACCTCATGGGATATGAACGGACTCACGCCGGAACGGTCACCCTGCACCGACCAGTCAAAGCGAACGGCATCCAGACCAGCGTCGCCGAGCTCAACAACTCCCCTCTTCTCTTCGAGCTCCTCACCCACGACACTGCCGACGGACATCGCCCATGCGCGCGTTCCGAAGACAGAAGACGGAAGCCGTCGTCATCTTCCGCGAAGGGCACACCCGCCTCGTCCTCAACCCTCTCGGCCCCGGCCACGGGTTCGACTGGCTGCTCTTCGATCCGGACACGGAACAGATGGATTCCGGGACGGGGCACCTCGACGCCGCCCGCACCTCCCGGCACGTACGCCTCACTCTCGACGCGTACGAAGGAGCAACCCCACAGCACCCGGCGTAGCGGCACACCGCAAGCGGTCCATCACAGTGCTGCACCATAGTCCGCCGCCCGCAACAGCCCATCGAATACAGCCCTCATATATCTGCTGGTCAGAGACCCAGAAAGAGGGCTCCGTGCTCCGTAGCGTCTCTCGGGCTGGGCAACCGCATCACCGCGGCGTCAGACCTTTCAACAGTACGGCGGTCCTGCCCGCTCAACCGCAGCCCCGTGCCGCAGACTCCATCCGAGAACGGATCCCTACCCCCATGACCCACCACTTCACTACCCCACCCACAGCAGCAGCGACCGCCCACGACGAACCCGAGGCCTTCGCCGGGGACGACCAGGAGCTCGACACCGCAGACAGAGCAGCAGTCCGGCGCCTTGCAGAACGCGCCGGACTCGTCCCGCCGAGAAAGACGCCCGCGCCTTCGCAAAGCGATCCCCGAACCGATCGCACCAAGGCCGGGACCACACCCACTTGCTCCTACAACGCCGACCACCTGACTACCCTGGCCGTAGCACTGCTCGACTGCGGTGAGGCCGGGAAGGTCACGGCTTGTAGCGACTGCGCACGTCAGCACGTGCGGATCAGCGCCGGTCAGGAATGTGGCCACCCACTGGGCGACTTCCGCATCGGGGACCGGGTGACCATCGCGGGCCGGAGCGGCAGCGGAAGCAAACTGCCCGATGCCATGGCGGGGCACGACGCCACCGGCACCATAGAGCGCCCCTACTACCGTGACCCCTCCTCCTGGACCATCAAGTTGGACGACCCCCAGCCCGGCAAGGCCCGCTACGTCTCCGTCCCCGTCTCGGCCATGACCCACCACCCCACACGCTGACCCCCCAACCCACCGCGGCCGCCGTTCCCGGACACACCGGGCACGGCGGCCGCGCTGCAGCCCGGCCACCACGACCAACGCAGCGCTCTCGCACAGCCAGGACGTCAGGCTCACATCGGCCACACAAGGGCGAACCCCTCAAGAGGACATTTCCGCAGGTCAACGACCCGATCCTGAACCCGTTCCGCAATAGCTTTCCAGTGTCGCAAGGACAGCGCCCGTAGGGGATCCCGCCCCTGGCTTCGCCGTCCACAACCTCCTCTGGAGGCTCCTGATGCCCACCAACTCACCCCACGAATCAGCCGCAGCCACCATTAGGAAGGCGCTGACGGCCGCGAACCTCTCCCCTCAGTACCAGGACAAAGGCTTTCCCCACGCAGCGTTCGTGCTCCACACAGGCGGCCTGCCCGGAGAGATCTGGATCAGCGACCGCGAAGGCCACCTCCACTACGAGGCCGCTGAACACCGGGGGCTATGGGCGCGCCACTACACCAATCCCGAAGACGGCTCCGCGTGGCACACCATCCACATCTCCTACACCCCCCACCTCGACGAGGACCTCAGCACGCTCATCACCGCCCTCGCCGACTTCCGCCTCCCCGCCAACCCCCAGCTCGCCGCCCAGATGAGCGAACTGCGTGAACGCCTCGCCTACATCGAGGACCGGACCACCCACACCCAGCACCCCGAGATAGCCGCCGCCTACCAGGACGCCGCGACTCGCACCCGTCACGAGCTCCAGCGCGTCGCCAAGGCGATCACCCTCGATGGCACGCTCCCCACGAGTCAGTGACCCGAGCAGGCCGCCCCGCAACGGACTTCCAGACCTTGTGGGGCGGCCGGCGATCACCACCTCATGCAGTAGGCATCCACCCACCGCAAGCGAGGTTTATGGGTGCCGCACCGTAGCCGAAACGGAGTACATCCCCAATGACCGAAAGCGACACCACCAACAACGACCCGGGGCACCTCGCCAGCCTCGCCGACGCCCTGAGCGAATACTGCAGCGACAACCAGCTTCCTCTTCCCGACGCCGTCACTTTCGAAGTGGACACCCACGGCGACCCCTACGAAGACCTGCTACGCCACGACGACCCCATGCAGGACGGCAACACCTGGGCCACCACCGGCGCACAGTTCCACTACGACGGCCACATCACCATGCCCGTCCAGGACTTCGCCCGGACAACCGTGAGTGACTGGCTGACCGAGGTGTCCCACGGCCAGACCCCGGCGCGGGGAGAGCGACTGCGCGTGCGATTCCCACGCTGCTCATACGGCTGCGACCCGAGGCCGGCCGCGAACATCGGCGACTACGACACGGACTCATCTGCCTCCCGCCAGCACCACATCGACACAGGCCGATACCTGCGACAGGGGAAGCCCGAGCACTGACCGCCCCTCACCCCAGCCTGTTCCCGCGACGCGCCGCCCGCCGACCCCGGAGAGCGGCGGCACGCCACATAGCCGCGTGTGACCCGATCCCACCCGGCACACGACCCAAGAGTGCAACAGCACGCGCCGCACCCTGCGTGGGAAGACCGGGCTCACAACGAGCGAGGCGGAAGGTGCCGGCAGCCCCCGCCCAATCACCGATGGACAGGACGAGAAGAAGCCAATGCAGCCCGACTACCGTTTCATCGCCCGCAAATCAGACGACGACCTGAAGCGAGACCTCGAACTCACCTGTGAGGGGTGCGGCTTCGTTGTCTGCGACATCGAGGCCGACGATAACCTGTGGACTCTTCTCACCACCGCGACGCCCCACGTCTGCCCTGACGAAACAGACGATGACCAATGGCGACCGCGGGGCGTCTGTGTCGGCCAGTCGGATGTGCCCCAGGATCAGTACATCAGCCACGCACACGGTGGTTGAGCCCAGAGTCCCGTAGGCCAGGCGCAATCGCCTCTCTCGAGCGCTGCCTGCCACGTACTGGCCACAAGGAATTCCACCCGTAACCCGGCGAAGAGAGTGCGGGGGGGGGGGGGGGGGGGGGGGGGGGGGGGGGGGGGAAAAGGGGAAAGAGAAAAAGCGCACCCCCCAGCACCCGTTCGG
>NZ_JBVJWD010000033.1:0-14012 GCF_055602785.1 Streptomyces sp. NPDC037301 | reverse complement strand
TATAAACAACGACCAACAAAAAACCCCACAACCAACACGAAGAAAAAGACCCCCCCCCCCCCCCCCCCCCCCCCCCCCGCCCCGAGACCCCTCCCTGCACTGACCCGCCGCAAGGGGAATGGCACACAGAAGCATCCGGAATTCTGCCTGGTCAGGGCCCCGTACAACCCCGCCCCTGGCACGGTAGCTTCCAGGAAGGGCTGAGGCAGTGGACGCCACCGCCACCTGCATCTGACAACCCGGGACGCCTCCCCACGCCAATTCGCCCCTTTCTTTTCCCGATTCGAAAAGGACTCAGCCTGTGGTCATGTCATCGCCGAAAACGACTCCCAGACTTCTCGCTGTCACGGACGCGATCACCCAGGCGGGACCCGGCCTTCATATCCTGCACATCGCGCACAGCATCAACTGGCGCCATGACGAAGTGAGCGCGGAGGTCATCTATTTCGGCAACAACTTGCTCGGCACCGGCGGCCTCTCCCGCGGCGCGTTCAACCGTCTGACGGCGGTGGCGGACAGAGCGATGAAAGAGGGATTCGCCACGCTGAGCGTAATCACCCAGAAGCCAGACCACTCCGAAGCCGTCCAGCGCTACCGCATCAGCGACGACCGCGCACTGACCATTGAGAAGTACAACCTCGAACAGTACGGCCAGTACCCCGACGCCCTTGCCGCTGCCGACCGACACCGCCAGGACAAGGACGACGAGGCCCTGGCACGATTCAGCCGCGCCTGACCGTCGTCCAGGCCCGTGACTGCCCAGAACCCGGGCAGCCACGGGCCTCTCGTGCGCGGGACTACTTCACAGTGATGGCGCCCGCCGAACGCCCAGGCCCCAACCCCGACGCGCCCCCGCAAGCCAAGCCGAGCCACGAAAACGCGGCAGGCCGAGCCAACCGCCCTTGCAGAGACTCAACGAAATTGCAGGTCAGGAAGCCAATCGGCAGCCCTGGAACTCCGTAACGTTTCTCCGGACCGGCCGACGCCTCAACCCTCGCATTGAACCCTTCCACCTCCTGATGCCCGACGGAGTCGCCCCATGATCAACACAAGCCCCCGCACTTACAAGATCGTGCTCGCCGTTTACCCCATGACGCCGAGCGGCGGCCGTGGACGAGCCCGCCGGGAGACCTATCACGTCAAGGCAGCCAATCATCGGACAGCCATCGAGCAGATACTCACTCCGGTCGACTCCGTCCGGTTCTACCAACACATCCGCAGCATCGGCGTGTTGCGCAAGCCCCGGGTGTGGCTGTCTCGCACCAACGTACAACTCCTCGCCGCCACGCCGCTCGACTGACCAAGCCCGGACTCTGCCCGCCCTATCAGGTCCCACAACCTGCCCCTGAGCTCTGGAGGACCCTTTCATGAAGAAGTCGCGCGAGACTTCCCGCATCAACGGCCTGCGTCCGTGGCCCGAGAACGGCACGCTCCCCCCGGCCATCTGTCGCCTCTGCAGGCAGGACCTCGACGCGCCGGATAATCAGCTTGCCTATGGCCAATGCCCGGTATGCCGCTACTTCGTCTGCGAGCTGTGTGACGCCGGTACCGACCCGGAAACGGGCGAGGCGGTCTGCACAGACCACAAGGACCACCCGGCAGCGGCGAACTGCACCACCTACGCCTAGACCCGCCCTGACAGCGTGTCCTCACAAGAGCACCCACCCCCAGACTTTCACACCCTTCGACTTGCCTTGGAGACCCTGATGACGACCAGTGAGCACACCCCGCCCGGCACCGTGGCCCGACCCGGTCCCCGCCCAGCAGAGCCGACATGGGAAGAGGTGCTGGCGGCCCTGAAATACCTCGGCGTACGGTCAGCTGCTATCGACGCTTCAGGCACGCGCGTATCCCTCGACTTCGCCGACATGAGTCGGATTCTCGACGAGATCCCCAAGAAACGTTGGTGACCGAGACACGCGACATGCCCGTGCCCCAACTGGGTTCGGTGTCGGCCGCCTGTCCGCGCGCACAGTGCCGTGCGCGGACTGGCGGCCGTTCTGCTCAAATTTATTGAGGTATTGCGCGTCAGCGCTCCCGTGTCTATACGCCCGCCGTGGCTGGGCTGCTGCCGAACACCCGTTGCCCAGCCCCTGCGCACCCCCTGCGTCCGTGCCAGGGGTGCTTCGTATACGTTCGCATCGCGGCGCCGGGGGCATCGATCACGCGCCGCCCGTCCCGCCGGCCGCGCAATGATGCCGCCCCGCCCCTACCGCACAGCACCTGCGAGCGGATGTGTGCCGCGCCTGCGTCAACGGGTTTCAGTTCCACGCGGCCGTTCCCGCACCGTGCGGGCCGCCTCCCGCCCCGGTCCGTTCGGGAGGGGCTGACGACGCCACCGAGCCTCGCCCTCTTCTACACCATCGGGTTCTCCCTGCCCTCAGGCCCGTGTGGCGTCATGAGCTCCAAGTTTCCTGCTCTGCCAGTGTTTTGGCTGGTCAGAGGCGCACTGTCGTTGGTGTTCGAGCCATAGGTTTCGGGCTATGCCGGAAGGGCGGACAGACCGCCGGGCCACGCCCCTCCCGTACTAGCCACACGCCCGAACCGTGGCCCCCTGCGGAGCGTTGGAACCCGTTCTCTCCGCCTTCCGCAGCACACGTTCCCGACCGCCCCGCACTGCGTCACCCTGAACCGAGGAGTTCCTCATGTTTGATTCTGTCCGTCTGCCCGGGCTCGACGGTCATACCGTTACTGCTCGCCGCGAGGGTGGCCGAACGGTCGTTGAACTACGGGCCGATGGCGACCCCGACCGCCCCGACCCCCTGTACAAGGACTGGACCTACCGCACCGACGGAGCCGTCGAGTACATCGCGAAGGAGATGATCCGACTGCGCCGCGCGGCACTCGCCGAGGACGCCGCCCTGGAAGCCCTCGACAACAACACACTGTACGAGGTGCAGCAGACGGGCCAGGAACCCGTCACGATGACCGCCTACGAGGCCCGCACGATGCTGAGGCATGCCCGCGAGAAGGCCGGGCCCGAGAAGATGTGGGGGCACAACACCCCGCGCCTGCACCTGTGTCACAGCGGCGCGTTCTGGCACGCGACGATTCCCGCCTACACACGCGACGGCCATCGGGACATGTGGAAAACCCGCCATGTCAGCGTGCTGCCCCTCCTGGTGGCCCAAGCCGGACACATCATCGCTGAGGCCACAAACGACGGTCCGGTCGCGCCCGTGACCAAGCCCAGCTCCCGGACATTCGGCCCCTGGATCCGGCCGGTCCCAGACCACGACGACCAGGTGATCGTCTCCCGGGTCGGCTGCGGTCTGCATCGCCGCCCCTCGGACGCCTACCCGGCCGCCGCACGCTGGGACGAATGGATGGCGGCGTACGAGCAGGCGCTCACGGCCAAGGACTGGACCATCGTGGAGAAGACCGAGGACGGCTGGACCTACGCACAACCCGTCAGCGCCGAAAGCTGACCCTGAAGATCCCGAGCTCCCGCTTCCCCCACCAGGCGGACCCGGTGGAGCTCGGCTGCAGTTTCCCCCGTGCCGAGATCGCCTCCCACGCAGTCCGGACCGATCTCGCCAACCTGACCTGACACCGGGGCCGCGCCTTCCGCGCGGCCCCCCAACAGGCGCGACGTAATCCCTTTCCCTCACCTCAGGACCACACACCAGAGCCCGGAAGCAACCACCCGGCCCCGAACGAAAGAGACCCACCCATGACCAAGGCGCCCACCACTCCGGCAGTCCCAGCCATCGCACCCTTGCTCGCCTCAGCGCTCCCGGCACGCCACAACCGGCAGTGGACGTGCAAGGAACACCGCCACCCCCTCCACTACGGTGCCCCGACCGCCCGTCTCACCGACAACCACCGCTCGCTGCTCATCGTGCAGCCAGACATCCACCGGATCGAGGTGTTCGCCGAATACCCGGGCGATTACCCCCACACAGCCCAGGCCGTCACTGCCCTCACCGAATCCGATGCCGTCGCACACCTCACCTCGCGACTCCTCCGCGCTGTCCTCCCCGCCCTCGACCAGCGGACGATGGAGAGGCCAGACGGGTCGGCAGACTACGAAATCCGGGACCGGGAACGGCGCGGCGCGATACTCAACGAGGTCGGGCTCGCACTCCTGGACCAGGGCGCCCAACCCGCACCGTTCGAGGCCCTCGACGGATTTGGCCTTACCTGGGACAGCCAGACCAGCGGCACCTGGACACTGCGAACCTACCGCGCCTGCGCCAACGTCACTGCCTACTACGACGGCCCGCTCAACGGCCTGTACACGCTCCTTCCATCCCTTCTGCGCCCCAATGACGGCCAACCGTCCCCCGACGCCGGATCGGTCTTCACCCGCTACATGGCCGACCGGTTTCCGCAGCTCCAGCCACTCAACCGGGCCGACGTCAGCATCGGAGACAGCGACGAAGTGGTCGGCACCATCGGCCTGCCCAGCGCACCGTCGGACGAACACGCCGACGACCCCACCGATGACAACACGCGTGTCATTGCAGAGTTCGCCTCCCTGGGCGTTGATCTGCTGCTCACCGTCGCACCACACCTGCTCTGACCTCTTCGGCCCGTCATCGCGGGCCGCTCCCCGCGACGACCCCGCCGACGGCGCACCGCAGCCGAAGTACCCGGCCGCAGTGCGCCGCGGGCCTACGGCCGACACGCATGTCCGCCATATTCAGGTGTGTTGGCCGCCCCTGTCTGAGTTCGGTGTTTTCGCAGGTCGGTGGCCCGTGCCTTGGTCTGTGTAGTGCGTAGCGTTTCTCGGGTCACGGAGCGATGCCGGGAATCAACACCCCACCACCCGATATCGCGGCGCCCGCAGCGGGCAACGCGGCCTGTTCACCGCTCACCTTCGGGCGCTCGTGGTGGGTGACGTGGGTAGCAGGACCGCATCACAGCCAACCAGCTTCCCTACCTCCTCTTACTTCAAAGGGAGATCACTTTCATGTCCAACAGCACACCGCTTCCGCACGGTGCTACGCAGCACGATGCAGGGACCGTACGAAAGGGCCAGCTGACCGCCGGGGCGCCGCGCTATCACATGCGTATTGAGAACGGCGGCACCCCCGAGCGCATCGCGTCACGCGTGGCGCTCCAAGAGATCAACAACGCCATGATGGGGGAGGGCCGCAAGGCGGTCCGTGAGATGTCCGCCAGCGAAGCCCGCGGAGCCCGGGCCCGCATCATCTACAAGGACGCCCGGGGCATGGTCGTACTGCGCCCGGCGACCGCCGATGAGACCACTATGCCGTGGAAGCCCGAGGCGGAGCGCTACACCGCCGGGGACCGCGTGATCATCCGGGGCGTGTTCTACCGCGACGGCAAGCACCACGTCCTCCCGGAGTACGAGGGCGTGGTGCTTAACTGGGCCAGCCCCCACTACAACGTCCGCGCCACGGACGCAGACGAGCATGGGGAGGGAGGCGTGCGTCCGTGTCGCGTCCATGAGCTGCGCCCGCTGCCGCCGACCGTGCAGGACGTGGTGGACTCCCCGCACGACCTGTACGTCTGCGATGAGTTGAAGCACGAGGGGCTGCCCGCCGCACACGTTCGCAAGGTCGTGGGCAACCTCCGCTTCCAGAAGAGGGCGTTCCACCAGGATCCCGACGATGGCGCCATCGTCGTGGAGAACCGCCGCTACGTCCCCCAGAGTCCCCGCGACGGCGCGATACGTGAGGAGGACCTGGCCGACACCACTACCACGGCAGACGCCGACCGGCGCCGGGTGGATGTCCTCGACGTGGACGGCGCCGCGACCAAGGACACGGAGGGCGCCGCGGCCAACATGGGGCCGCATACTCACGTGCTGACCCTGCTGACCGCCGAGCGGACTGAGACGACCAGGCACGGCTTCACCTGGAACGACATACGGGAAACGGGCGCGAGTGAGCTGGGCGTGGGGGATATCTTCGTGGAGCCGACCACAGGTGCGGCGTACAGCGTGGGGGAAGACGGCACGGTGAGGGGCGCCGGCATCGCGTGGCCCACGGAGCTGGACGGCACCGCGTGGACCGTGACCGCCCGGGACAACGACGTTGTCACGGCGAAGAGCCACACAGGCCGCATCGTCACCGCGGATATCCCGCAAACGGCACGGGTGCTGCGCGTAGTCGCCGAGCCCATGGGGCTCGATCTGGCCGGACTCACCGCCTACTCCGTCGGAATCGTACGGGCCGCCCACGCCGTGGGCCTGCGCCCCGCCTGGGGAACGCCGCGCGGAAACGCCCGCCGTATCACCCTTAACGGCCCCGGCCCACACAGCCCGTTCGGCTCGATCACCATCGGAGCCAAGTCCGGGAAGGTCCTGCGCGCGGAGATCATCTACGGCAACGACCCCGACGCCCCCCACACGACAGCAAGCGGCACGAACGCCGTCCGCGCCCTAATCGGCGGCCTGTCACGCTCCCTGTGCCCGGAAGACTGCACCGCACCCAACGCCGTCGTCTGCTCGCACCGCTGAACCATCGCACCGGAAGGGGGCGCCACGCCCGGCCCCTTCCGGTACGGTGTTTTGCCTGGTCAGCGCTGTGCTCTGTGCTGTCTGTGGTCCGTAGTGTTGTTCGTGCCGGGGGAGCGGTATCCCTCAATCCCCACCCGTGTACCGCTTCCCCGGCAGCCCGCCGCGAAAGCCCACACCTGATGCGTTGCCACGCGCTCGGCCTCCGCCGATCCCAGCCCCGCCGTCCGGACCCTGCCGATTGGGTCCCACGTCTTGCCTCCGCCGTCGGGCTCCAGCCCCACCCCCCTTGCCGCGCCTGCGGCGCCGGCCCGTGCCCGGAACCGCCTGACCTACTGATGAGGACTCACCCCGTGATGAACGATGACCTGTCGATGCTTCCCGCCCACGTCCGCCTTCTCGCCAAGGACACCGCGAAGGAGCTCGGCCCTGACTGGAGGACCGAGGCGATCCTCAGCAGCGCGCTTGTAGTCCACCCCATCGGCCTCCGCGTCATGCTGGAGGACCACACCGACCACATCCGACTGACAGCCCACGTCGCCGTCAGCGTCAACCCCCGCACCCCCTTGGAGACCATCACCACAAACGTCCCGGTGACCGGTGACCACGCCCGCACCGTACGCAAGACCATCGACACCATCCGCACACAGCTCCTGCCCCACTTCGGACGCGCCGACGCCGTTGCCGGGCTGCGCGTACTGTCCCTGCCCCTGCGTGACGCCAACCTCCCCGCCGAAGCCCAGGGCAGCAACCACCGCCTCACCATCGACTACAAGCCCGAACGACTCAATGCCCGGGCCACTGAGCACCAGTACCAGGACGACGAACACCGCCCCCTCCACGTCGCCATCACATCGGCAGGGGATGACAGCACCCGGGTAGAGATCCGCATCTCACACCTGAACGCCCTCCACGCCGGACATATCGCAGCGGCCGCCATGCCGTGCGTGTACGCACCCGCTCCCATCGCTGACCACCTGCCCGTCCAGGCCCGCGAGCTCGCCGCCGAGATACCCGGGCTCACCGCCGAACACATCGTCAGCAACGAACCGCGGTACACCAAGCTGACCGACCCGTCCGGCACGGTCATAATCCGGCACGCCGTCGCGGCCTCAGACACCGGAACCCGAACATGGGCCGCTGTCTGGATACGTGACGCATCCGTCGCCACCGCCTACGCCGTCCTCACCGCCTACACCGCCCACTGACCAACCCTCCCGTGCGGCCAGGGCGCCCGGCGCCCTGGCCCTTCCGCCGACCCGCATCGAAGCACCCCGCCCGCAGCAGCGTTTTCGCTGGTCAGGGCCCCACACCGGCACAAGGCGGGGCGCTAGCGTTCACCAGGTCGGACGCAACACGCCTACTGAAGGCCGCGCTCAGAGCACCACCGCGGCGCCCGCCGGCCAGACCGCCGCCCGGGCCGAGGCCAGCCAACTCTGCTGCCCATATCGGCCCGCACCACACCCTCCAACCACGCGAGAAGAGGAACCTCTATGCCTACCGCCCGCACCCCGAAGCCCGGAACGCCCGGCGACCAGCCGGTGGAGCCCGCCCGCGACGTGAGCGAAGATGTGACGGTCGACCACGCCAAGACCACCGCAGGCAGTCTGCCAAAGCACGCCGACAACGACCTGGTGCGTGCCGCCCTGGATATCTTCGACGGGCTGGCCCTGGCGAACCTGACCGACGCCGGACACGAGGAGGCCGACACCCGCGGCGTCATGGTCGAGCCCCGCGACGCGGGCCGCATCGCCGTCTATTGGGTGTGGGGGAACCAGATCACCGAGGCGGCAAGCGGCAAGCCGTTCACCACGGAACTGGCAGCCCTGGCCAGGTTGCTGAAGAACGCCGGGTGGACCGTAGAGTCCGGAGCGGACCTGTGCGTGTTCGCGACCGCCCCCGACGCCGTGACCGTGGCCCAGGCCCGAAAGACGGTTGAGCGGACGTGGCCGCACGCTGAGAAGTTCAAGCCCTACCGCGACAAGTCCGGGACTTTCCTCGGATACACCTTCCAGATCGGGCGCTCGCACGCTGCCCGGTACGGGTGGATCACCGCGGCCGGGCAGTACGGCAAGGGATCGGAGGCGTACCGGTCCCAGGCTGAGGCCATGTTGCCCATGGCGCACCGCGACGACCAGCGGCGGGCCGCACGCGCGAGCCTGACCGAGTCCGCCCGGGCATCCCGGGAGCAGGCAGCCGCGAAGACCCGCGCCGACCGCGACACGTACCGGGCTGAGACGGACGACCGTCTGGCCGCCGAGGCTACCCGCCACGGCGTCGCCCCGTCCCAGGGCGTCCAGGACCGCATCGCCGCACGCCAAACGCCCCGTACCCTTCCCGCGGACACCGCCCGGCCCCAGATGCTCACCGCCCGAGTGGACGACGGCCCGGCGGACGGCGAGGCCCTGCCGCGGATGGTCCCGCGCTCCTGGGGCGACGGGCCGACCGCAGTCTGTGGCTTCGGACAGCACCTCGGCCCCCTGGCCGAGTACGGGCTGATGGGCACGCACAGGATGGGCGACGGCTGGTTGAACCACTGCCCGGGCATGGGCAAGCCTCCGAAGCAGGCGGACCCCTCCACCCGCACCCGCCCGGAAGCCGTGGCGTACGACGTCCCCGCCCTGCCCGCTGATGTCCCCCCGTTCCACGGCCCGGCCGGATGGGACGGCCTGGTGGCGATCTGCGGATACGACGACCACCGCGCGCCCTTGGGCGAAGACGGCAAGATCGACATTCACCACCAAGGCGAGGCGTCATGGCCGATGGAGTGCTGGGGGTCTGGCAGGTCCCCGCGGCAGAACACCGACGAGCCGACCCAGCAGGACACCGCCACAGTCCAGTACGAAGCTGTGGGCGCTACGCACACGATCGCGCTAGCCAAGCAGGGTGACCAGATCCGCCCGGTACCCGGCGGCCCGGTGCTCACCGTGACGGACGTCCAGGTTCACCCGTACTCGTCCGACTGGGTGTTCGTGACCACTGAGGAGTCGTGGCCGTTCACGCTGCGCGCTTCGGACCAGGTGGTCCACGAGACCCGCGTACGCAGCCACGACCTCCAGTGCAAGCAGTGCGGGGTGTACGTAGTCGCCGAGGTCGATGAGATCGCGGAGGGACGCCCCACGGTCCGCGTGTGCGGCCTATGCGACCACCAGACGCCCCAGATCACCGCGTAACCCGCACCGTGGCCCGCCTCCGCTGAGGACACTGTTGGTTAATTCCGCCCCACTAGATCTCATATCTCATCTGGCGGGGCGGAATGCTGCGAACGAGCTGAGGCGCAGGGCAGGGGATGCCCTGGCCGGTGAGGCGGGCGTCGATGCCAGCGATCCGAGTCAACCAGCAGGGTCCCGCGGAGCGACAGGGGTATCGGCGCGTCACCCCCGCCGGCGGAGCGCTTACCGGCGCCGCTCTACAGCGCGACAGATCCCGCCTTCCCCGCCCCAACCACCCACCCTCACTGCCAGATTGGTATTCCGGCAGGACTTCCCTCGCGCCACTGAGCCACCGCACCAGAATGGGGCCGTACCCGCCCTCTCCTGGTGCGATGTTTTGCCTGGTCACAGCGCTCGGCGGAGCCTCACCAGCGCTATAACTTTCGGACCGTGCGGGAGAGGCACATGCCCGCCACCTCATCCACACCCCGGGGCACCACTGGCAGCCCCACACCGAGAAAATCCACTACGTGAGGAGACACCCGTGGGAATCAGCATCTACGGACATGCCGCGCTCGACGCCGCGCTGCAGCGCCACAACATGAACCACGCACTCAGCACCATGACGTTGGCCGAATGGCCCGCCGTGCTCGCCGAGATCGCCCCCCTGTGGTGGGACTACAAAGGGGTCGGGTACGCAGCAATCGAATTCAAGAGCGGCTTCCACGGCGACGCCTACACCGGGCTCATTCCCCACGTCGAAGACTTCACCCGCATGTCCATCGCAGCCGTCGAGGGACTGCACCAATCCCTGTCCAAGGACCCCAAGCGCACCGAACTGTACGGCCAGCGTCACGCCGATGCGCTGCACCTTGATGTCACCCTCGAGGCGCGGGCCTTCCCCAGAGAGATGGAAACCCTGATTGCGGGCGGACACCAGGCCCGGATACCCGCCGACATACCAGTGGCCATCGCGGTGATCACCAGCCGCATTACACGGGTATCCCCTGACCACTTCTTCGGGCTGCCCGACCTGGAGACGCACTGCACGACCTTCGCTCCGATCGACCAGCGCGATGCTGTTATGGCGGCATGGCGCAACACCGTCAACTGACCCGAGCCGCAACGAACTCAGCAAGGGCACGGTGGGCACTGTCCGGCACCTGGCAAGCCGGGCAGTGCCCACGCTCATGAGAACGCCCTCTACGCCGTCTACGGCCCCGCCGCCCTCAACGCCCCTCTCCGCTCGCGGCACTCGCAGCTCAGAGAACCATCTGACAGAGCACGCGGTTCGGAGCGTTCCTACGGCCGAGCAGCCGCTCCAAATGGCACGGACATCGTCCGCAGCCGGCCGCCCGCTTTCAGTTCCAACAACGCGACCGCCCGAGCTGTTTGCCACAACCGCTCACGGCCTACGTACCACCACCATCCCGCACAGTGTTCTTGCAGGTCAGAGCTTGTCGCGCACGCGCACATCAGTCGTAGCGTTCACCACGGCCCGCGATCCCGGGGCCGCGTCATCAACGTCATCGCTGAGGAGATCCGATCATGCACGATTCCTTCTACGAACCGCCCGAGGCCTTCACCATGGAATACGCCGCCCGGGAGCGGGAGGACGACCGTACTCGTATAGGCTGGGACGACGTGTCCGAGCGGTTCGCGGATTCGCGTATTCCGGATGACTGGGACGAGGATGAGCCGGAACGCGGGCCAGAGGTCCGCATTCCAGGCATCTTCCTGGAGATGCACGCCACTGCACCGCAGGCCGCCCCCGAAGCTGTCCGTACCCTCTTGCGCGGAGTGGAGAACCTCCTGCAAGGGCGCAGCCCACACGCCCGTATCGAGGTCCCTGAAAGCCTGCTGGGCCCCCTTGCGGACTATGCAGACGAGCGCTGCAGGACATGGCACGACGGCGGAGCCGACACGTCCGCGGTCCGGGCCGCGCATGCACTGGCCATGCACGTCCGCGGACACCAGCGTCGTGCCGAACGGCAGGCCGAAGAATCTGCGGCGGCCATCGCGAGGGCGAACGCACCGGGTTGCCCCGAGGGCGACGACCGCGTGTGCCCGACGCCGACGTGCGGGTGCCCGCCGTTCTGACCGACGAAGCTCCCCAGGCTCTGGCCTCATGACAACGGTCACTCTCTACCGGCAGACCGGGCCCGAATCCGCCCGCAGGACAACAGCAGCCTTCAGGACCACGACCAGGTCCTGGAGGCCGCAGTCATGCGTGACCCGCCCCAATCTGAAGCGTCCGGGAAGCGCGAGCCCCTGTCTTGTCTTGTTGCTGACGCGATGACAGCGTTCCCGCAATGCCGCAGACGGAACGTCCCGAATCAATGCCTGCTCGTGTTTGTGCTGTTTACGGCCCGTGTCCGGTCAGGTGAACACCCCAACCTTCGAGGCGTGTTGGAGGAGCGGACGACGCCACCAATCTCCCACTCTTCCGGCCGCGGATACCGCAGGAGTCCCGTCGGCTCATGGCGCCCCACGCCCCCTGTGCCAGTTCCCGGAGCGGTCTCAGACAACAGGCCACCCTCCGCGGGGCCCGATGGCTATCGGTGCGCACCCCTGCCGGCGGAACGCTGACCGGCGCCGCCCCGCGCGAAAGATCCCCCCTGGCTCGCCCCACCTGGTCACACACACCACCAGTTCTGTATTCCCGCAGGTCAGAGTCACAGCCCGCGAGACGCGGTGGTCGTACCGTTCCATAGGTCGCAACCGACCGTTGCTTTTCACCATCCCCAGCACCCCTCCCCAGCCCCGACGAGACAGGAGACTTCTGATGAAGCAAAGCAATGCCGCCGCCGCGCGCGCAGCGGACCAATGCCACCGCCCCACGTACGCCGTCGGCGACATCGTCGAGATCACCCTGCCGTGGTCCGAGGTGTGCATGCACATGCGCGTAGCCGACAAGACGCTGCCCGTACGTATCGGCGAGTACATGGCCTACATCCAGATGCAGGGCGGAAGCGAGTCCCCGGTCACTCACGGCGAGGCCGGTCTGCTGCGCTGCACCGGTCAGCCCGGCCGCTGGTGCCTCTCCGGTACCTGATCCCCGGGCACCGTGCCGCGAAACCGCTATGAGATGGCCCGTACCCACCAAGAACGCTGGGTGCGGGCCATCGCTCATCACCCAGCCATCCCCAGCCAGCGACGTCGTCAATGTCACCCTTTGCCGTGCCCCTAGCCCCCCGACCGGTGCCGTGTTTTCGCAGGTCAGGACCGCACCCCGCCATGACATTGGTCTCTAACGTTCACCAGGCCGGACACGCCGCACCGCTTGAAGGCCGTACCCCGAGCGCCCCACCGCCGCTATCGGTCGGCCGCCCGCCCGCCCCACGGCCAGTCAACTCCGCCGGCCACATCGGCACCCCCACCCTCCGTCCACACGAGAAAGGGCCCCTCCATGCCCACTGTCCGTACCCCGAACGCCGTCAGCGTCTCGAAACTTCTCAACCGGCATGACGCGTTCTGGCGGCCGTCCCGCCTTGGCCAGAGCGGATTCGTCGTCGAGAAGGTGCACCCGCGAGTCGAGTACCTGCACGGCGGGCCGGTCTGCGTCTTCTGGACCGAGGGCTACAACCCCCGCACCGACAAACGGACCGCCGAGGAGATACACGCTGCCGCGGTCGAGAAGCAGGAGCAGATGCGCACCGTCCTCACAGACGCCGGATACGTTGTCTTCACCAAGCCCACCAGCTCACTCGTCCTTCTCGTCCTTCTCACCGCGCAGGGCGCCGCCGAGACCGCGACCGCGTCCGCGCGGGTCGACGAACTCCTCGGCGACGCGAAGCGCTTCATCATCACCACACAGAACACGCTGCGCAACGAGGGATGCCACGTAGACCGTGACCACGCGCGGGCCCAGTTCATCTTGGCCCTGCGCTACCCGCGAGACACTCAAATTGCCGCCCAGGGCAACCGAGTTGGCGTCACTGGACTGCTCGAAAACACCATGTACGTGCCGGTGCTGTCTGCCGCCAACAATGGCTCTTACACGGTTCGGCTCCAACTCGGCGACCGGAAGCCTGTCAGCCTGCACGACACCGTGGCCCACGCCCAGCAGGCCGCTGCTGACCTTGCCGCACTGTGGGAGAAGTCCGACCCCACCCAGTGGTACTGGGAACAAGACAACAGCGGCCCGAACACTAACCAGTGGGACCTGTACCGAGGCGGAGACACCGACCGGCAGCCCGGCGCCGAGCAGCCCATCGGTTGCTACATCACCGGCCCGCGCTACGAGCTGACACGCAACCGCGCCGTCCCACCCACCCCCTGAAACAGTCCCGCCCCTCGTCTGCCGCACCTGGCACGACAGTCCTCCAGCGCGCCAGCGTTCCACCGGCGGGCTCCGTACCACTGACACCGCACGGGTTGCTCGCCGGTGCGGTGTTTTCGCAGGTCAGTGCTTCGTCCTGGACCGGGCACGG
>NZ_JBVJWD010000032.1:0-94827 GCF_055602785.1 Streptomyces sp. NPDC037301 | reverse complement strand
ACCGCCGACTTCTCCACGGACTCCTGCTCGACAACGGACTCGGTCATCTCTGGCGTCTCCTTGATCATCAGATCCGCCGTTGATTAGACACTCCCGGATGCCCGCGCGTGTGATCTCGGAAGGTGCCATGGCGACACCGTAGATGAGGCCACTGACAACAGACTTGGGTGGTCACGCAAGCGCGATCGCCGCCCTCGGCGGTGGCGGCCAGAAGCGTGCTTCGATGCATCGCGCATACGCCTCCCCTAGCGAAAGCGCTGGGTGGGAGCTTCCTAAGGTCTCGGGTTACCTGGCCTCTTGGTAGGAGGGTATGGAGTGGCATCTCAGTCCAGGTGCGGCGCACGCACCAAAGCTGGTGCAGCGTGCCGGAGCCTTGCAGTGCTCGGCACCTCCCGTTGCGCTAGGCACCAAGGCCCTTGGTCGGCCTACGGGGTCGCACAGCGCAAGGAAAAGGAAGCTGCGGCGAAAAAGCGCAAGATCCGCAAGAAGCGGTAGGAGCTGCGATGAGACATGCTCCCGGGTCCAGCCGGCGCAGTCTCATCCGCAGTCTCGTTCGCGGCTGTACGCGGTCGTTCATCTTCCCGCTGAGACCGGACGTTGCTTGGGTGAGTGGACGTGTACGAACCAGGCAGAGTTGGAAAGCGTGCACCAACCAAACCGATGATTGGCCAGGGCGCGGGGGCCAAACGGGGGGCCAACGGCAGCAGCCTTCCCCGCACTCCCGTGGACGACGGCATTGCCGGTGAAGCCCATGCTGTCGTGCGCCCGCAGGCCCAAGTCGCATGTAGCGCAGCCAACGCGCTCCTGGCGGACGGGACTTCGCCAGGGACGCAAGTTCGGAGGGGAATTGGCCTCCCATGGTGCGGACCCACTACAGCGCGCACACGCGCGCGCTCACTCACGCGCAGCGCCGATCAACGCCCCGCTCACGGCCTCCGAGTTCGGCATTCTCCCCAAGCTGCGTGTCTACGTGGACGAAACCGGCGACCGCGGCGCCCTCGGGTCTCCCTTCTTCGCGATGACTGCGCTCGTGGTCCCGAGGAGGAGGACTGGAACGTCCGCGTCGTCGCCGCTGGCCTGCGAGCCTTGATCCATGCCAGCCGCCCGGACACGAAGACCCCACTCCACTGGGTGGACCACTTCAAGGCCAGGCATCCGGGGCGCAGGGAGCGCGCAGCAAGGACCCTGTCCCTGATGCCGGGCGGCGTAGATCACCAGCAGTCCGTCAGCTCGGCGATCGTCCGATCGGTTCGGCCGAGCTGGTACGCCTGCCACTCGCGGACGATGCGTAGCCGACCAGGCGACTGAGGTTCTCGGACATATATTCGATTCTGGACTCGGTGCGACGCTGCGTGTACCACTCGCCTTTGGTGCGATCGGTCACACTCGCCCCCCTGTCGGGGCCGCCTGTGGGCCGTCATAGGGCCGCCGACGTCGACTGACAACGACCAACGTCGACCGGCTGTGGTCGGGCCTGGCCCCGTCTGAGCTGGCGACGACCGCTACTACCACGGCGTGTCTGCGACACTGGATTGACCATGCCTAAGCCCGGAGAACTCACTTTCGTCGCGCCCCGCGGAGCCAAGAAGCCGCCGCGGCACCTCGCCGACCTCACGCCCGCCGAGCGCAAGGAAGCCGTCGCCGCGATCGGCGAGAAGCCGTTCCGCGCCCAGCAGCTCTCACAGCACTACTTCGCGCGGTACGCGCACGACCCGGCCGAGTGGACCAACATCCCGGCCGGTTCGCGGGACAAGCTCGCCGAGGCGATGTTCCCCGACCTGATGTCGGTGGTCCGCCACATCAGCTGTGACGACGACACGACCCGTAAGACGCTGTGGAAACTGCACGACGGGACGCTCGTCGAGTCCGTCCTGATGCGTTACCCGGAGCGGGTGACGATGTGCATCTCGTCGCAGGCGGGATGCGGGATGAACTGCCCGTTCTGCGCCACGGGACAGGCCGGTCTCGACCGCAATCTGTCGACCGCGGAGATCGTCCACCAGATCGTGGACGGCATGCGCACGCTGCGCGACGGGGAGGTCCCCGGTGGTCCGGCGCGGCTCTCCAACATCGTCTTCATGGGCATGGGTGAGCCGCTAGCCAACTACAACCGGGTGGTCGGAGCGATCCGCCGGCTGACCGACCCGGAACCGGACGGGCTGGGGCTCTCGCAGCGCGGGATCACCGTCTCCACCGTGGGCCTGGTGCCCGCGATGCTCCGCTTCGCCGACGAGGGCTTCAAGTGCCGCCTCGCCGTCTCCCTGCACGCACCGGACGACGAGCTGCGCGACACGCTCGTCCCCGTGAACACGCGCTGGAAGGTGGGCGAGGTGCTGGACGCCGCGTGGGAGTACGCGGAGAAGTCCGGCCGCCGCATCTCCATCGAGTACGCGCTGATCCGGGACATCAACGACCAGGCGTGGCGCGGTGACCGGCTCGGCCGGCTCCTCAAGGGCAAGCGTGTGCACGTCAACCTGATCCCGCTGAACCCGACGCCCGGCTCCAAGTGGACCGCCTCGCGGCCCGAGGACGAGAAGGCGTTCGTCGAGGCGATCGCGGCACACGGAGTGCCGGTGACCGTGCGGGACACCCGCGGTCAGGAGATCGACGGGGCCTGCGGGCAGTTGGCGGCAGCCGAGCGCTGAGGCCGGAACAGCCCGTGTAGCCTGGGCCTGAAATCAACTTCATATTCCGACAGGGGAGCGCCACAGCGCTGAGAGTGCGGCACCGAGAAGAGGTCGGCCGCAGACCCTCTGAACCTCGCCCGGGTCATTCCGGGTAGGAAGTTCGGTCATCAACTCATGCTGTTGCGCCCTGCCCGCTTCTCCAGGGGTAGGGCCGCGTCTCTTCCTGGCCAAAACCCAGGAGGAATCCACAATGAGCACCACCCGCAGAACCAAGCAGCTTGCGGCGTCGGCTGTCGTAGCCGCGCTCGGCGTCACGGCACTTGCCGGATGCGGGAGTTCCGACACGTCGGACTCCGGTTCCGGCGGCACGAAGAGTTCGGGCTCGAAGACCGTGACTCTCGTCAGCCATGACTCCTTCAACGCCTCCAAGGATGTGCTCAAGGAGTTCACGGAGGAGACCGGCTACACCGTCAAGGTGCTGAAGAGCGGCGACGCGGGTGTCGCGCTCAACCAGGAGATCCTGACCAAGGGCTCCCCGCGCGGCGATGTGTTCTTCGGCGTCGACAACACCCTGCTCTCCCGCGCTCTCGACAGCGGTCTCTTCACGCCGTATGAGGCGAAGGGCATCGACCAGGTGGCGGCCGACACCCAACTGGACGCAGAGCACCGGGTCACCCCGGTCGACACCGGCGACATCTGCATCAACTACGACAAGAAGTACTTCGCCGACAAGAAGCTCGCGCCGCCTCAGTCCTTCGACGACCTGGCGAAGCCCGCGTACAAGAACCTCCTCGTCACGGAGAACGCCGGGACCTCCTCGCCCGGCCTCGGCTTCCTCCTCGGCACCGTCGCCACCTACGGCGAGAAGGGCTACCAGGACTACTGGAAGAAGCTGAAGAGCAACGGCGTCAAGGTCGTCGACGGCTGGGAGCAGGCGTACAACGAGGAGTTCTCCGGCTCCGCGGGTGGCAAGAAGGCCAAGGCCGACCGGCCGCTCGTCGTCTCGTACGCCTCCAGCCCGCCCGTCGAGGTGCTGTACGCGAAGCCGCAGCCGGCCGAGGCCCCGACCGGGGTCGCCACCGGGACCTGCTTCCGCCAGATCGAGTTCGCGGGTCTGCTGAACGGTGCGAAGAACGAAGCGGGCGGCAAGGCCCTGCTGGACTTCCTGATCAGCAAGAAGTTCCAGGAGGACATGCCGCTCAACATGTTCGTGAACCCGGTCACCAAGAGCGCGGAACTGCCAAAACTCTTCACGAAGTTCGGCGCGACAGTGGACAAGCCGACCACCGTCGCCCCCGACAAGATCTCCAAGAACCGTGAGCAGTGGGTCCAGTCGTGGTCCTCGCTCGTAGTGAAGTAGCGAAGACCCCCGTACGCGGAACGGACGCGGGCGGGAAGAGCGAGCACGGGGAGGGGCCGCGCGGGAAGGGGCGGCGCGCCCGCTCCGGGCACGAGAACGTGGCGCGCGTAAAGGCGTGGCGCGCGAGCGCGGTGCGGCTAGGCCTGATGGCTGTGCCCGTCGCGTTCTTCGCGCTGTTCTTCGCCTACCCTGTCGCCGCGATCGTCGGCCGCGGGCTGAGGGCGGACGGTGTCTGGCAGTTCGGCCGGATCGGCGAGGTGCTGACCCGGCCGGACATGCGCGACGTCCTGTGGTTCACCACCTGGCAGGCGCTCGCCTCGACCGCGCTGACCCTGCTGATCGCGCTGCCCGGCGCCTATGTCTTCGCCCGCTTCGACTTCCCCGGCAAACAACTGCTGCGGGCGGTCGTCACCGTGCCGTTCGTGCTGCCGACCGTCGTCGTCGGGACCGCCTTCCTGGCGCTGCTGGGACGCGGCGGGTTCCTCGACGAACTCTGGGGCGTACGGCTCGACACCACCGTCTGGGCAATTCTGCTCGCCCATGTCTTCTTCAACTACGCGGTGGTCGTGCGGACCGTGGGCGGGCTGTGGTCACAGCTCGACCCACGGCAGGAGGAGGCCGCCCGGGTGCTGGGCGCCGGGCGGTTCGCCGCCTGGCGGCGGGTCACCCTGCCGGCCCTCGCGCCCGCCGTGGCCGCCGCCGCGCTGATGGTCTTCCTCTTCACCTTCACCTCCTTCGGGGTCGTACAGATCCTCGGCGGCCCGGGGTACTCCACGCTGGAGGTGGAGATCTACCGGCAGACCGCCCAATTGCTCGCCCTGCCGACAGCCGCCGTGCTGACGCTGGTGCAGTTCGCCGCGGTCGGCGCGATCCTCGCCGTCCACGCGTGGACCGTGCGACGCAGGGAGACCGCGCTGAAGCTGGTCGACCCGGCACAGACCGCCCGCAGGCCGCGCGGCGCCGGGCAGTGGGCGCTGCTCTGCGGGGTGCTGCTGACCGTGCTCGTGCTGATACTGCTGCCGCTCGGGGTGCTGGTCGAGCGCTCGCTGGACACACCCGGCGGCCATGGCTTCGACTTCTACCGCGCCCTGCGGTCCGCCGACGCCGGCGGCGGCACGTTCCTGGTCGCCCCGCTCGAAGCGATCTGGAACTCAACTCAGTACGCACTGGTCGCGACCGTCATCGCACTGGTCATCGGCGGGCTCGCCGCCGCGGCGCTGACCCGGCGCGCGGGGCGGCTCGTCCGCGGCTTCGACGCCTTGCTGATGCTGCCGCTCGGGGTGTCCGCGGTGACCGTCGGCTTCGGTTTTCTGATCACCCTGGACAAGCCGCCGCTGGATCTGCGGACTTCATGGATTCTGGTGCCGCTCGCCCAGGCGCTGGTCGGTGTGCCCTTCGTCGTACGGACCATGCTGCCGGTCCTGCGGGCGGTGGACGGCCGGCTGAGGGAGGCGGCCGCGGTGCTCGGGGCTTCACCCCTGCGGGCCTGGCGGGAGGTCGATCTGCCGCTGGTGCGGCGGGCGTTGCTGGTCGCGGCCGGGTTCGCGTTCGCCGTTTCGCTCGGTGAGTTCGGCGCGACGGTGTTCATCGCACGGCCCGACCGCCCGACGCTGCCGGTGGCCGTGGCCCGGCTGCTGGGGCGGGCCGGGGAGCTCAACTACGGCCAGGCGATGGCCCTCAGCACCATTCTGATGGTGGTCTGCGCCCTCTCGCTGCTGCTGCTCGAACGTATCCGCACGGACCGATCCGGGGAGTTCTAGAGATGCTGACACTGGAATCGGCCACGGTCCGCTTCGGCGAGCGGGCGGCACTCGACAGGGTGGATCTGGAGGTCGCCGAGCACGAGATCGTGTGCGTGCTGGGGCCGAGTGGCAGCGGCAAGTCGACCCTGCTACGGGTGGTCGCCGGACTGCACCCGCCGGACGGCGGCCGGGTGCTGCTGGACGGCGCGGACCAGGCCGGGGTGCCGGTGCACCGGCGCGGACTCGGCCTGATGTTCCAGGACCACCAGCTCTTCCCGCACCGGGATGTCGGCGCCAATGTCGCCTTCGGGCTGCGGATGCACGGGGTGTCGCGGCGCGATCAGGAGCGCAAAGTCGGTGAACTCCTCTACCTGGTGGGCCTGCCCGGCTCCGAACGGCGGGCCGTCGCCGCGCTGTCCGGCGGTGAACAGCAGCGCGTCGCCCTCGCGCGGGCGCTCGCGCCGAGCCCGAAGCTGCTGATGCTGGACGAGCCGCTCGGCCAGCTCGACCGCGGCCTGCGTGAACGGCTCGTCGTCGAACTGCGCACGCTCTTCGGACGGTTGGGCACGACGGTGCTCGCCGTCACCCACGACCAGGGCGAGGCGTTCGCCCTCGCCGACCGGGTGGTGGTGATGCGCGACGGGCGGATCGCCCAGGTGGGCACCCCACTGGAGGTCTGGCAGCAGCCCGCCTCCGCCTTCGTCGCCCGGTTCCTCGGCTTCGACAACGTGGTGGAGGCGACGGTGGCCGGCACGGCCGCCGACACGGTGTGGGGCAAGGTGCCGGTGCCCGACGGCTCGCCGCAGGGGGCGTGCGATCTGCTGGTGCGCCCGGCCGGGGTCCGGATCGGCTCCCCGGACGGAGGGCTGCGCTGCACGGTCGGGACGCGTACGTTCCGGGGCAACCATGTCGCCGTGCGGCTGACGCCGGTGGTCGGTCCGGTCCTGGAGGCGGAGTGTGCGCTGCGGGACGCCCCGGAGGAGGGCGCGACGGTCGGGGTCGGCTTCGACGCGGCGGAGACCGTCGTCCTGCCCGCCGTCTTCTGACCGGCCTCGCGCGTCCGGCAAAGGACGCGGCCGGGTTCACTTGACCGGCCGAGCCGTATCGGACGATCCCGCCCGCCGTCTCCCGGCCTCCGGAACTGCTGGAGCGGCCCGGACCGATCACACGCGGCGGGTCTGCGCAGTGGTGTCCGTGCAAGCTGGAGGAGGACATGCGGCAGATCCGGAACCACCTCGGGAAGGACGGGAACAATGACTGAGTCAGCACGCGAGGGCATCGACATCACCCGCATCCTCGACGCCCCGCGGGAACTGGTCTTCGAGGCCTGGACGGCGCCCGAGCACTTCGCCGCCTGGTACGGCGGGGACGCCGAGGTGCCGCTCGACCGGGTTTCGATGGATGTCAGGCCGGGCGGCGCCTGGAGCCTGGTCATCGTGGTGCCGGGCACCGAGATGGCCTTCCACGGGGTCTACCGCGAGGTCCTTGCACCCGAGCGACTGGTGTTCACGTTGAAGGACGCCACCGCACCCGCCGACATCGAGGGCGAGACCGTCACCGTCACCTTCACCGACCGCGGCGACAAGACCACCGAAATGGTCTTCAAGCAGCGCGGCGGCAACCTCACGGCAGAGCAGTACGCAGCCGCCGAGGACGGCTGGGAAGCCTTCTTCGACGCGCTCGTGGCCCGTCTCGCGTCCCTCTGAACCGGCCTCGGCCTACCGCTTCGCCGACAACCGGGCGAGTGCCCCGGCGGCCTCGTCCACCGTGCCGACGAGCGCGATACGGGACTCCATCGGCCGGCTGTCGGCCAACGCGCGCAGCAGTGGCCACGCGGGCAGTTCCCTCGTCCAGTGCGCGCGGCCCACCAGCACCATCGGGGCCGGCCTGCCGCGGGAGCAGTAGTAGTTCGGCGTCGCGTTGTCGAAGATCTCCTGTACGGTGCCGGCCGCGCCCGGCAGGAAGATCACGCCCGCCGTGGAGCGGGCGAGCAGCCCGTCCTCGCGCAGTGCGTTGGCGAAGTACTTGGCGATGTGATCCGCGAACGGGTTCGGCGGCTCATGTCCGTAGAACCAGGTGGGGATCGAGACCGAGCCACCGCCACCCGGCCAGCGCTCCCGTACGGCGAAGGCGGCCAGCGCCCAGTCGGTGACCGACGGGGTGAACGAGGGGGTGGCGGCCAGGAGTTCGCAGGCCTTGTCCAGCATCGGATCGGGGTGCGGCGCCGCGTACGCCCCGAGGTTCGCGGCCTCCATCGCGCCCGGCCCGCCACCGGTGGCCACCGTCAGGCCGCTCCGGGCCAGCGTCCGGCCCAGCCGGGCCGCGGCCGCGTACTCCGCGCTGCCGCGGGCCGTCGTATGGCCGCCCATCACCCCGACGACAAAAGCGCCGGCGAGGTGTTCGTCCAGCGCGTCGGAGACCGCGTCGTCGTGGAGCGCACGCAGCATCGAAGCGAAGGTGTCGCCACTCGCCCGGGTCTCCTGGAACCAGCGGTACGCGCGGGCATCGGGCGTCGCCGCGTAGCCGCCGCCCGTCAGCCCTTCGTAGAGCGCGTCGGGGGAGTAGAGCAGGCCGCGGTACGGATCGAAGGGCAGACCGGGCACGGGCGGGAAGACGAACGCACCGTCGGCCCGTACCTTCGCCGTCGTTCCGGGCGTCATCAGACAGCCGAGAAAGACGGCACCGGCCGTATCGGCGGCCAGCAGGGCGGCGCCCCGGCCCGTCAGGTCGACGGACTGGACCCGGTGTCCGGCCAGCCTCCCGGAGGCCACCGCCGCGTCGAATTCGGCGAGCGACTCGATCTCCGGGCCGGGTATGGGACTGCTGTCGTCCGGGTTGTCCACGTTGTCATGCTACGTAGCGGCCGAGGTGCACGGGCGTGGCCGGGACACGGCGTCCTCAGGCCGTCAGCGGCAGCGCCGCCAGCTCGGCGACCAGCCAGGTCAACGGGGCGAAGACGACCAGCAGCGCGGCGGCGCGAAGGGCCGTCGCTGCCCACAGCACCGAGGCCGGGGCACCCAGCCGCGAGAGCGCCTGCGCCGTCCGGGTGCGGTCCTGCTTCGCCTCCAACGCCGAGGTCAGCAGCGTCGCCGACGTACAGCCGAGGACGAGCACCGCGCCCAGTGCCGTGAGCGGGCCGAAGGTGCGTGGCCCCGTCCCGTACAGCGCGTAGGCGGCGATCATCGCGGAGAGCACCGCACAGACCACACCGAGCGGCCCGCCGATCCGGCGCGCCTCGCCCATCAGCACCCGGCCGGCCAGCAGCCGTACGGCGCCGGGGCCCACCGCCTGCAGCAGCCGCCCGCAGAGATGTGCCAGGCCGGGTCCTGCCACGGCCAGACCGATCGCCGTCAGCGTCCACCCCGCCAGCACTCCGGCCGGGGTGGCGTCGAACCTGCCGGGAAGCGGGAGCAGGCTGCGCCCGTCACCGCGGCTCAGGTAGGCCTCTACGGCGAGACCGGCCGCGATCAGCGCCACCCCCCACGGCAGCCCGGTCGGGGGCGCCGCCGGAGTGGGCGGCCGGTCCTCCGGCGCGTCGTCCGAGGAGACGTCGTCCGGGGCCGCTGTCTGGACCGGCCGGATGCGCAGCGCCAGCCCGCTCGCCGTCGCCGCGGCCACCGGGACCAGGGCCAGCAGCATGAGCACGGCCGCGAGCGGCAGCGGGGTGTCCGCGTCGAGCAGCCCTGCCGCCGCACCGTCGAACGGCAGCCCGGACAGATCGCCGCGCAGATGCAGGAAGAACAGCAGCGCCACCATCGACCCGAGGGTGCAGGAGACGGCCGTGGAGACTGCGGCGAGCACCGTGAGCCTGACCGGCCCGAGGCCCACGGCGGACAGCCCGGAGCGTGGCCGGGTGCTCGGGTCCGTACGGGCCACCGCGACCGCGAGCTGCACGGTGGCGGCGAGCGGTACGAAGCACCACAGCAGCCGCAGCACAGCCGCGGCGGAGTCCGCCGGGTGCCCCGATGCGTAGCCCAGGGCGCACAGCAGCAGGAAGCCGACCCCGGCGGAGGCGGCTGCGACCAGCAGCCGCCGCATCAGGACCAGCGGATGGGAACCCCGGGCTAGACGGAGAGCGAGCACGCCGCCCTGCCCTCCGCATCGGATACGCCGGGCAGGGCGACGGTGGCGACGGGGCGGCCGTCCAGCAGCGGGACCGTACGGTCGGCGAGGGCGGCGACCTCCGCGTCGTGGGTGGCGAGCACGACCGTGATGCCGTGCGAGCGGGCCGCGCTGGTGAGGGTGCGCAGCACATGCGTCCGGTCGGCGCGGTGCAGGGTCGCGGTCGGCTCGTCGGCGAAGATCACCGAGGGGGAGGCGGCCAGCGCGCGGGCTACGGCGATCCGCTGGCGCTGCCCCTGGAGCAGCGTGTGCGGTCGCTTCTTGGCGCACGCGCCGATGTCCAGCCGCTCCAGCCACTCCAGGCCGGTCTTCTTCGCCTCCCGGTGCGCGGCACCGCGCAGCAGCAGCGGAAGAGCCACGTTCTCCCAGGTGTTCAGCTCCGGTACGAGCTGGGGCTCGGGGGCGATCCAGCCGAACTTGTCGCGGCGCAGCCGTTCGCGCAAGCGGGGGCCCATGGTGTGGACGGGGACGCTGTTGAACCACACCTCGCCCTGCTGGGGCACCAGTTGACCGGAGAGGCAGTGCAGCAGGGTCGTCTTGCCGCTGCCTCTGGGGCCGGTCACGGCGAGGATCTCGCCGTCGTGGACACCCATGGAGACGCCACCGAGCGCGGGTGAGCCGTTGTGGGAGTGGTGCAGGGAACGCGCCCAGATCACGTCGTTGTCCGGCGGGGCCGCCATGGCGTACACCTCGGTTCAGATCGTATGTCCCGTCCCCCTTACGGGGGAACGAAGAGGGGGCCGATCGGTCACTCGGCACCGTAAGGATTCGAACCGCGGTGTGGGCACAGCACACGGCCCGGGTGCGCTCCATCCCACTCGAATGGTCGCATCCGGGCCGTGTGGACCGTATGAAATGACCGCTGGAAGCCGGTCAAGCGGTGGTCAGCCGGTGGTCAAGCCGCAGGGCCGTCCGGCCGATCGCGGCCGGACAGATCCTTGCCCGTCGGGCGGACGGGCGGACAGGGGCGATCGGCTGCCCGGTCCGTGGCCGGTCAGCCGATCGAACCGCCGGTCAGAGCTTGGTCCACGCCTCGGTGAGGACGGTCCGCAGAATGCCCTCGATCTCGTCGAACGTCGACTGGTCGGAGACCAGCGGCGGCGCGAGCTGGACGACCGGGTCGCCGCGGTCGTCGGCCCGGCAGTACAGGCCGTTGTCGTACAGCGCCTTGGAGAGGAAGCCGTACAGGACGCGCTCGGTCTCCTCGTCGGTGAAGGTCTCCTTGGTGGCCTTGTCCTTCACCAGCTCGATGCCGTAGAAGAAGCCGTTGCCGCGGACGTCGCCGACGATCGGCAGGTCGAGCAGCTTCTGCAGCGTCGTGTAGAAGGCGTTCTCGTTGTCCAGGACGTGCTGGTTGAGGCCCTCGCGCTCGAAGATGTCGAGGTTGGCGAGGCCGACCGCCGCGGAGACCGGGTGGCCACCGAAGGTGTAGCCGTGCAGGAAGGTGTTGTCACCCTCGTAGAACGGCGCGGCGATGCGGTCCGAGACGATGCAGGCACCGATCGGGGAGTAGCCCGAGGTCATGCCCTTGGCGCAGGTGATCATGTCCGGCACGTAGCCGAACTTGTCGCAGGCGAACATCGTGCCGAGACGGCCGAAGGCGCAGATGACCTCGTCGGAGACGAGCAGCACGTCGTACTTGTCGCAGATCTCGCGCACGCGCTGGAAGTATCCGGGCGGCGGCGGGAAGCAGCCGCCTGCGTTCTGCACCGGCTCCAGGAAGACCGCGGCGACGGTGTCCGGGCCCTCGAAGAGGATCTCCTGCTCGATCTGGTCGGCGGCCCAGCGGCCGAAGGCCTCCGGGTCGTCGCCGTGGATCGGGGCGCGGTAGATGTTCGTGTTCGGCACCTTGTGCGCGCCGGGGACCAGCGGCTCGAAGGGGGCCTTCAGGGCCGGCAGGCCGGTGATCGACAGGGCGCCCTGCGGGGTGCCGTGGTAGGCGACCGCGCGCGAGATGACCTTGTACTTGGTCGGCTTGCCCTGGAGCTTGAAGTACTGCTTGGCAAGCTTCCAGGCGGTCTCCACGGCCTCGCCGCCACCGGTGGTGAAGAAGACCTTGTTGAGGTCGCCCGGCGCGTAGTCGGCGAGGCGCTCGGCCAGCTCGACGGCCTTCGGGTGGGCGTAGGACCACACCGGGAAGAAGGCCAGCTCCTGGCCCTGCTTGTACGCCGCCTCGGCGAGCTCGTGACGGCCGTGACCGGCGTTGACCACGAACAGGCCGGACAGGCCGTCGAGGTAGCGCTTGCCCTGGTCGTCGTAGATGTAGGTGCCCTCGCCACGCACGATGGTGGGAACGGGCGCGTTCTCGTAGTCCGACATGCGGGTGAAATGCATCCACAGGTGGTCGTACGCGGTTCGGCTGAGGTCCTTGCTCACGGCTATCGGGTTCCCCACATATAGGTCTGCTTCTTGAGCTTCAGGTACACAAAGCTCTCGGTGGAGCGCACACCGGGGATGGCCCGGATGCGTTTGTTGATCGTTTCCAGCAGGTGGTCGTCGTCCTCGCAGACGATCTCCACCATCAGGTCGAAGGAGCCCGCGGTCATCACCACGTACTCGCACTCGGCCATGGCCGACAGCGCCTCGGCGACGGGATCGAGGTCGCCGTCGACATTGATGCCGACCATCGCCTGCCGTCGGAATCCCACGGTGAGCGGGTCCGTGACGGCGACGATCTGCATCACGCCCTGGTCGAGCAGCTTCTGGACGCGCTGCCGCACGGCCGCCTCGGAGAGGCCGACGGCCTTGCCGATCGCGGCGTACGGACGACGCCCGTCCTCCTGGAGCTGCTCGATGATTGCGAGGGACACGGCATCGACCGTTGGGGACGATCCGTTCCCGGTCCTGGAGTCTGCGCTGCGACTGGCCACGCATCCACTGTGCACCGGGACTCGTCGGTCTGGCAACCCCAGATCGATGAAATTCGTTGTCTGAGGGTCTCGATCTCACTGAATCCGAAGTTCACGGCGGTTGGGCATGTCGAAAGCGATACCTGAGCGACTAGGCTGGTCATCTCACACATTGGACGTGTCGACAGGAGGGGTGGTTGTGACCACCGAGGTGCGCCGTCTGCGCAACTACATCAACGGAGAGTTCCGGGACGCCGCTGACGGGCGGACCATCGACGTGGTCAATCCGGCGACGGAAGAGGTCTACGCGACCTCGCCGCTCTCCGGCCAGGCCGATGTCGATGCCGCGATGGACGCCGCCGCGGCCGCTTTCCCCGCCTGGCGCGACGCCACGCCCGCCGAGCGCCAGAAGGCCCTGCTGAAGATCGCGGACGCCTTCGAGGAGCGCGCCGAGGACCTCATCGCCGCCGAGTCGGAGAACACGGGCAAGCCGATCGAGCTCACCCGCACCGAAGAGATCCCGCCGATGGTGGACCAGATCCGCTTCTTCGCGGGTGCCGCGCGGATGCTCGAGGGCCGCTCGGCCGGCGAGTACATGGAGGGCCTCACCTCCATCATCCGCCGCGAACCGGTCGGCGTCTGCGCACAGGTCGCGCCGTGGAACTACCCGATGATGATGGCTGTCTGGAAGTTCGCCCCGGCGCTCGCCGCAGGCAACACCGTCGTCATCAAGCCGTCCGACACCACCCCGGCGTCGACCGTGCTGATCGCCGAGATCATCGGCCAGATCCTTCCCAAGGGCGTCTTCAACGTCATCTGCGGCGACCGCGACACCGGCCGCGCGATGGTCGAGCACCCGACCCCGGCGATGGCCTCCATCACCGGTTCGGTCCGGGCCGGCATGCAGGTCGCCGAGTCCGCCGCCAAGGACGTCAAGCGGGTGCACCTGGAGCTCGGCGGCAAGGCCCCGGTCGTCGTGTTCGAGGACACCGACATCGCCAAGGCCGTCGAGGGCATCTCCGTCGCGGGCTTCTTCAACGCGGGCCAGGACTGTACGGCCGCGACCCGCGTTCTGGTCCACGAGTCCATCCACGACGAGTTCGTCACCGCCCTCGCCAAGGCCGCCGCCGACACCAAGACGGGGCAGCCGGACGACGAGGACGTGCTGTACGGCCCGCTCAACAACGCCAACCAGCTGAAGCAGGTCAGCGGTTTCATCGAGCGGCTCCCTGCCCACGCCAAGGTCGAGGCGGGCGGCCACCGGGTCGGCGAGAAGGGCTACTTCTACGCCCCGACCGTCGTCTCCGGCCTCCAGCAGGACGACGAGATCATCCAGAACGAGGTCTTCGGCCCGGTCATCACCGTCCAGAAGTTCACGGACGAGACCCAGGCCGTCGAGTACGCCAACGGTGTCGAGTACGCCCTGGCCTCCTCGGTGTGGACCAAGGACCACTCCCGCGCCATGCGGATGTCCAAGAACCTCGACTTCGGCTGCGTGTGGATCAACACCCACATTCCGCTCGTCGCCGAGATGCCGCACGGCGGGTTCAAGAAGTCCGGCTACGGCAAGGACCTCTCCGCGTACGGCTTCGAGGACTACACCCGCATCAAGCACGTCATGACCTCGCTCGACGGCTGACCTTCGTCCGCTGTCGGTACGGCCCCGGGCTCCGGCCCGGGGCCGTTTCCGTACTCCCGCATCCCTCGGGGCATCGACAGGGTGTGCGGACGGAGGGTGCGCCGCTGGACGGTTGGTCCATTGCCCGCACGCCGCCCGACCGGCATCCTGCGCAGGTGCGAGCAATCCCGAAGAACCCCATGTCCCGCCGGTCCCTGCTGCGCGCCTTCGGGGCCACAGCCGCCGGAGTCACGCTGGCCGGCTGCGGAGTGCCCGCCGCCTATGTGCAGCCCGGTGACCGGGCCGGACGCGACTCCTCCGCGAGCGACCACTCCCTGCACTTCGCGAACTGGCCGCTCTACATCGACACCGACGACAAGAACGCGTCGAAGCGCCCCACCCTCGACGGGTTCTCCGAGCGGACCCGGATCTCCGTCACGTACACCGAGGAGATCAACGACAACGACGAGTTCTTCGGGAAGATCAGCCCCGCGCTGATGAACCACCAGCAGACCGGCCGGGACCTGATCGTCATCAGCGACTGGATGGCCGCACGGTTCGTACGGCTGGGCTGGGTGCAGGAGATGGACCGGGCCAAGCAGCCCAATGTCGCCAAGTATCTTGATCCGCAGCTGCGTTCACCGGCCTTCGACAAGGACCGGATGCACAGCGTCCCCTGGCAGTCCGGGATCACCGGCATCGCGTACAACCGCAAGAGGCTCGGCCGCGAGATCAAACACCTGAGCGATCTGTGGGCGGACGAATTGCGCGGCAAGGTGACGCTGCTGTCCGGGCTCGACGAGTCCATGGCGCTGCTGATGCAGGGCAATGGCGTCGACATCACCCGCTGGAAGCAGGACGACTTCTACGAGGTCTGCGACCAGGTCGAGAAGCTCGTCAAGAGCAAGCACATCCGCCGCTTCACCGGCAACGACTACATCAAGGACCTGTCGACCGGCGACGTACTCGCCTGTCAGGCGTACTCCGGCGATGTCATCCAGCTCCAGGCGGACAACCCCGAGATCGAGTTCGTGGTGCCCGAGGAGGGCGCCGAACTCTGGGCGGAATCACTGATGATCCCCAACCTTGCCCGGCACAAGCGCAACGCCGAGAAGCTGATCGACTACTACTACGAGCCGGAGGTCGCCGCCGAACTCGCGACCTGGGTCAACTACGTCTGCCCCGTCCCGGCCGCCCGGGAGGTGCTGGCCTCCTCCAAGGACGAGGAGACCGCCGCGCTCGCCGAGGATTCGCTGATCTTCCCCGACGACGCGATGCGCAAGCGGCTGGCGATCGCCCGGGACATCACGTCCGAGGAGCGGCCCGAGTTCGCAAAGAAGTGGAACTCCATCGTCGGCCTGTAGCCGTACCGGGGGTGGCGTAAAGAGCCGGTAAATACGGGCGTACGCTGCGGACATGAGCGAGCGAAGAGCCCTGCTGAGGCGCATACGCGTGTGGTTGGTCGTCTTTATCGTCTGTCTGGCGCTGAGCGGGCTGACCGCCTTCCCGCTCGTCCATGAACTCCACTGGGCCGAGGACCTGTTGAAGTCCTCGGCCTCTCCGGTACCCGAGCACTTCCCGGCCCTGATGGAGTGGATCACCCGGGTCCGCACCGGTCTCGACGAGGCAGACGCGAAGTACCCCTTCGTGCTGTACGGCACCGACTGGCTGGCCTTCGCGCACCTCGTCATCGCGGTCGCCTTCTACGGCCCCTACCGAGACCCGGTCCGCAACGTCTGGGTCGTCGAGTTCGGCATGATCGCCTGCGCGGGGATCATCCCGCTCGCCCTGATCTGCGGACCGATCCGGGACATCCCCTTCTGGTGGTCGGTCATCGACATGTCGTTCGGGGTCTTCGGGGTGATCCCGCTGCTCGTCGTACGCCGCATGATCAAGCGGCTGGAGGCCCTGCCGCAGCCGCCGTCAGCGGAACCGCTCTCCGCCGTGACGGCCGCCTGAGTCACTCCCGCGCCGGGGCTCCGAAGGCGCTGACGATCAGGCCCATCACGACGTCGTTGGTGCCCTGCCCCTTCGCGTCCGTGGAGTTCACGCTGTAGACGAGGGTGCGGGAGAGATCGCGGGTGCCCCCTATTCCCGCGTTGTAACCCCAGCGGCCACCGGTCTTGCCCCAGACCTCGTGGCCGCCGAGCTGCCACGAGGTCAGGCCCGCGCTGTACGCCGCGGGCGCGCCGGACTCGTAGTCACGGACCGAGGGCCCGGGCAGAGTGAACATCTCCTCCAGCAACGGCCCGCGCACCACCCGGCCGCGGAACAGGGCCTCGGTGAACCGCTCCAGATCGGCGGTGGTGGAGATGATGTCGCCCGCCGCCCAGCCGTCGGTCGCGCCCCAGACGCTCACATCGCGCAGTCCGGTCGTTCCGTCGTCGAGCCTCATCGTCTGGTAGCCGTGGTTGTGCGGACCGTGGATGCGGGGATCGGCGCCGGGGTACGAAGTGCCGTGCAGACCGAGCGGCTCGATGATGCGGCGGGTGACCTCGCTCTCGTAGGTGTGGCCGGTGACCCTCTCGATCAGCAGCCCGGCCACGGTGTAGTTGATGTTCAGGTAGTGCTGGCGCTTCCCGGCCGGGAACTCCGGCGGCTTCGCCGTCGCCGATGCGACCATCTCGCGCGGGGTGTGGATCAGGAAGCGGTTCTCGTACCACTCCTCCACGGTCGTGCCGCGGAAGTCGGCGGAGGGCAGACCGCTGGTGTGGTTCAGCAACTGACGCACGGTGACCTGCTCGTACGCCACCGGGATCAGCTCCGGAAGATAGGCTCGCACCGGCCGGTCAAGGTCGACCCTCTTCTCGGTGGCGAGCTGGAGCACCGTGGCCGCCGTGAAGACCTTGGTCACCGAACCCGCCCGGAACCGGGCATCCGGGTCGGCCGGGCTGCCGGACCTCAGATCATGGACGCCGGAGCTGCCGCGCCAGGCACCGGAGGTGCCCGAGAGCCGTGCCAGCGCGGCCGTCGCGTTGTCGTCCGGCAGCCCGGCGATGGCGGCGGCCAGCGCCTTCGCGTCCGGGGCGCCGTACGCCGGGGCGTTTGCCACGGTGCCCGTGGCGGCGGGCTTCGGGGCGCCTGCGGCCAGAGCCGGAGCGGCCGGGCCCGCCGCGATACCGAGGACCAGGGCGGCGGCGAGGACGGTGCGGGTGCGGGCGTTCATCGTGGGGCCTCCGGGGCGTGGAATCCATGACGGCCCAGTCGCTGAGCCGTCGCTGTTGTCGGATTCCATCCTGGTGAGCGCCGGGCCCCGGCGGATCCCCGGAGCGGGGGGTCTCAGGAGGGAGTTCTTCTCACCTGCGCGGGGGAGAGGAGCGCTTCGGCTCCCTCCGGCGAGGGAGCGACAAGACCGGTCTCGTACGCGCAGATGACTGCCTGGATGCGGTCGCGCAGCCCCAGTTTGGCGAGCACATTGCCCACATGGGTCTTCACCGTGTGCTCGCTGACGACCAGTGCCGCCGCGATCTCCGCGTTCGACAGACCGCGGGCCAGATGCAGCAGCGTCTCGCGCTCGCGGGCGGTCAGTACATCGAGCCGTTCGCAGGAGACGGCGCCGCCGACGGGGCGGGAGGTGTAGTCGGCGATCAGCCGACGGGCCACCGAGGGGGCGAGGAGGGAGTCACCGGCCGCCACCACCCGTACCGCGTGCACCAGATCGTCCCTGCGGACATCCTTGAGCAGAAAGCCGCTCGCGCCGGCGTGCAGAGCCTCGTAGACGTACTCGTCGGAGTCGAACGTGGTGAGCATGACCGTCCGGCAGCCGGTCTCCGCGCTGATGGTGCGGCAGGCCTCGATCCCGTCCATGACCGGCATCCGGATGTCCAGCAGGGCGACTTTGGGCTTCAGTCGGCGCACCGCCTCGACCGCCTGCGCACCGTCACCGGCCTCCGCGACGACCTCGATGTCCGGCTGTGCGTCCAGGATCATCGCGAAGCCGCTGCGTACCAGCTCCTGGTCGTCGGCCACCATCACGCGAATCGTCAACTGCCCACCTCCGCCTGTGACGTTACTACGGGCAGGGTGACCTCCACCCGGAACCCCCGGCCGTCCGGGCCGGGTCCGGTGCGGGCCGTTCCGCCGTGGGCGGCCGCCCGTTCGGCGATGCCCACCAGGCCGAGTCCGGCGCCGGTCCCCGTGCCGGGACCGCGCCCGTCGTCGACGATGCGGACGACCAGCTCGCCGGGGCCGTAGACCAGCCGCACGGACACCGTCCGGGCGGCGGCGTGCCTGACCACGTTCGTCAGGGCCTCCTGCACGATCCGGTGGACCGCGGCCTCGGTGTCCAGCGCCAACGGCCGGGCCGGGCCCATGACCTCGAAGGAGACCTCCAGGCCACTGCCGCGGACCCGCTCGACGAGGCCGGGCAGCGCGGCCAGTGCGGGCTGGGGCGCGCGCGGTGACTCCGGGTCCGCCTCCCTCTCGCGCAGCACGCCGAGCATCCGGCGCAGCTGCACCATCGCGTCCCGGCCCGTCTCCGAGATCGCCTCGAACGCCGCCTCCGCGCGCTCCGGCGCCGTACGGACCGCCACCGGACCTGCCTCCGCCTGCACGATCATCAGGCTCACCGCGTGGGACAGTATGTCGTGCATCTCCCGTGCGATCCGCGCCCGTTCACGGGCCGCGGCCTGTTCCGCCTCTATCCGGTGCGTCAGCTCCAGCTGCCTGGCCCGGTCCTCCACGGCCCGGGTGTACGCCTGCCGGGTGTGGGTGAACCGGCCGAAGGCGTACGCCGCGGTGAAGACGATGAGCGAGAACACCAGCTCACGCGCCTCACCCGTGTTGAACGCGGTCGACGGGAAGACCACGGCGAGGGTCAGGGCTCCGAGGACCTGGCGCCTGGGCGACGGCGAGAGCGCCGCCACGGTGTAGAGGGCGACCAGGCCCGTGTACGGCAGGGTCTGTCCGGGGCCGTCGACGGCGAGCCCGTACAGCGCCTGGGCCGCGAAGACGGCGAGGAGCACGCGCACCGGCGCCCGGCGCCGCCACACCAGCGGCAACACGGCGAGAGTGGTCAGCAGATACGCCGTCGCCGTCGCCGGCTCCAGACGGGGATCCCGGGGGACGACCCACGGCATCGACACCGCGGCCTGCACCAGCAGTGCCACCCCGATGTCCGTCGCCCAGGGGCCGGTGCTCCACAGTTCCCGGGCGCGCGCCCACACCCCCCGTATGTCCATTACGGCTTCCGCGCCACCGCGCCGAACTGGGCGACCTTCACCGCACCGGGCTCGGCGCGCCAGCGTGCGCACGACACGATGCCCGGCTCCACGAGTTCGAGCCCTGTCAGGAACGCGGCGAACTCGGCGCGGCTGCGCGCGGTGATCGGCGGGGTGGCGTTCTCGTTCCAGAACCGCATCGCCGCCTCGTTGCCCTCGCCGCCCAGTTCCAGCGTGGGGTGGGTGAGCACCAGATGGCTGCCGGACGGCATCGCGTCCATCAGCGTCCGGACGATGCGCTGCGCCTCGTCCGTGTCGAGGACGAAGTTGAGGATGCCGAGCAGCATGACCGCGACCGGCTTCTTCAGGTCCAGCGTCGGTTCGACGGCCCGCAGGATCCGCTCCGGGTGGTGGGCGTCCGCGTCGATGTACTCGGTCGCGCCCTCTGGTGAGCTGGCGAGCAGCGCGCGGGCGTGCGTCAGCACGATCGGGTCGTTGTCGACGTACACGATGCGGGAGGCGGGGGCGGTGTGCTGGGCGACCTCGTGCGTGTTGTCGGCGGTCGGCAGGCCGGTGCCTATGTCGAGGAACTGGCCGATCCCCGCCTCACCGGCGAGATACCGGACGGCCCGTCCCAGGAACGCCCGGTCGGCGCGCGCCACTTCGCCGATGCTCGGATACATGCCGGTGACCTGGTCGCCGACGGCGCGATCCACGGGGTGGTTGTCCTTGCCGCCGAGCCAGTAGTTCCAGACCCGCGCGTTGTGGGCGATGTCCGAACGGATGCGGTCGTCGAGAGGGGTGGTGCGGGCTTCGGTCACGTCCTTGCTCCTCTGGCTCCGGGCCTGGCATCACGGCGGATGCGGCGCTTTCCATAATGCTGGACCGATCAAGTGGAGCCGGTGGCCGTGGAGTTGGTGAGGACTCTCTGCAGGGCGTCGATCCGGTTGGTGGTGATCGAGTCAACCCCCTGCCGGACGAGGCGGCGCATGGTGCGCTTGGTGTCGGCCGTCCAGGCGGAGACCAGCAGTCCGTCCCGGTGGAGACGGTCCGTCAGCTCCCTGTCCACCAGGCCGAACCGGTAGTTCAGCCACCTCGGCCTCACCGCGTCGAGCAGCGCGGCGCGTGGTGGTGCGAGTGTCGTCCAGGTCAGGGCGATCTCCGCGGACGGATCGGCGGCGCGCACCCGCAGCATGGCATCCGGGCCCGCGCAGTAGTACGCCCGCTCACCGGCCCCGCACTCGCGCACCACGCCGACGATCCTGCGTACCGAATCATCGGTGGAGCCGGGCAGATCGACCATGACGCGGTGCGTCCCGGCGGCGAGCAGCGCGTCGCGCAATGTGGGCACACCGCCCGCGGTCAGCTCGGTGAGCTCCTTGTGGGTCAGTCGGTCGAGACGCACGTCATGGCCCCACAGCCGCTCCAGCGTGGAGTCGTGCAGCAGGACCGGTACACCGTCGCGGGTGACTCGCGCATCGACCTCGACCGCGTCCGCCCCCCGTTCGAGGGCGGAGCGGATCGAGGGCAGCGTGTTCTCGCGGACACGGTATGGATCGCCGCGATGGGCTACGGCGGTGACAGTGGTGGCCATGGGGCCATTGTGGCCACCGGGGTCAGCGGCCGGTGCGCTCCAGCCAGTTCGTCGTGTACGTGTCGATCTCGGCGGCCAGCGTCCGCTTGCCGGCCGCGTCGAGGTACGACGCCTCGACCGCGTTCTTCGCCAGCGCCGCGAGACCCCGCTCGTCCAGACCGAGGAGACGGGCGGCCACCCCGTACTCGTTGTTGAGGTCCGTGCCGAACATCGGCGGGTCGTCGCTGTTGATGGTGACCAGGACGCCCGCCTGCACCATCTCCCTGACCGGGTGCTGCTCGATGTCGGCCACCGCGCGGGTCGCGATGTTCGAGGTCGGGCAGACCTCCAGCGGGATGCGGTGCTCGGCGAGGTGGGCCAGCAGCTTCGGGTCATGGACGGAGTTGGTGCCGTGACCGATGCGTTCGGCGCGCAGATGGGTCAGCGCGTCCCAGACGGTCTGCGGCCCGGTGGTCTCCCCGGCGTGCGGCACGGAGTGCAGGCCCTCGGCGATCGCCCGGTCGAAGTAGGGCTTGAACTGCGGGCGCTCCACGCCGACCTCCGGGCCGCCGAGCCCGAACGAGACGAGGCCCTCGGGACGGAGGTCCACGGCGAGCCTGGTGGTCTCCTCGGCTGCTTCGAGTCCGGCCTCGCCGGGTATGTCGAAGCACCAGCGCAGAACGACCCCGAGCTCGGCCTCGGCGGCCTTGCGGGCGTCCTCTATCGCCTCCATGAACCCCTGCTCCGGGATGCCGCGCCGGGTCGAGCTGAACGGGGTGACGGTCAGCTCCGCGTAACGGATGTTCTGCCGGGCCATGTCACGGGCGACCTCGAAGGTCAGCAGCCGGACGTCCTCCGGGGTGCGGATCAGGTCCACGACGGAGAGATACACGTCGATGAAGTGGCTGAAGTCCGTGAACGTGAAGTAGTCGGCCAGTGCCTCGGGGTCGGTGGGGACCTTGGAGTCGGGGTGGTGCGCGGCCAGCTCGGCGACGATACGGGGAGAGGCGGACCCGACATGGTGGACATGCAGTTCCGCCTTGGGCAGCCCCGCGATGAAGGGGTGCAGATCGGTCATCGGATACTCCGGGGGCGTGGGACGGTTCGGGTGCCGGGCGCGGTCGGCCGGGCAGGGGACGGGCATCATCGTAGGCCGGGTCCTGCCGGACGGTGGTGGGCCGTAGCATGACGGGATCACGATGGGGGAGGCCCATGTCAGACAACACAGAGCAGCCCGCGGGCGGGGCCGCGCCGCGCGATCCGTGGGCTCCGCCGGACAGCAGGGTGCCGCTGGAGAAGCCGGCCGGTGATCCCCGGCCGCCTGCTGTGCACAATCAGCCGACGGTGACCTCGATGCCGGGTGTGGCGGACGGTCCCGCGCCGGCCACGGGACCGGGGTTCGGCGCGGGAGGGCAGACCGGGCCGGTGTCCGGTTCCGGGGCCGGGTTCGGCCCCGGGGAGGTACCGCCGCCGCCGATCGCACCGAACGGACCGGGTCAGCAGGTCCCGCCGGCCGCGGGGCAGTTCGGCTACCCTGCCGCGCCGGCCCCGCAGTACGGCAGCTACCCGGGGTACGCCGGCTACAACCAGGCACCCTGGGGCGGAACCACGCCGTCCAACGGCATGGGTACGGCGGCCATGGTGCTCGGCATCCTGGCCATCTGCCTGTTCTGCATCTACGGGATACCCAGCCTGATCCTGGGCGCACTCGCCCTGATCTTCGGCATCCTGGGACGCAAGCGGGCGCAGCGCGGCGAGGCGACCAACAGCGGTCAGGCGCTCGCCGGGATCATCATGGGGTCCATCGGCATCGTTATCGGTGTGGCGATCATCAGCTTCTTCATCTGGCTGTTCGTCACCCACGCCGATGAATTCGACGACAACTCGTACAACGACGACCCGTACTCCACGTCTCTGGTCGTCGACATCGCTCGATAGCCGACGTCGAGCGCCGGTGCCGGATCCCTTGCGGTGCCGGTGCCGTATCCCACCCGATGGCCGGGCGGGCCGGACTCCGGCCCGCCCGGCCATCGGTCATCCCGGCCGCCTCATGGAGCGCGCAGTTCCGCCCGCGCGTCCATCAGCGCGAACCCCAGCAGATTCAGCCCCCGCCAGGTCGCCGGATTCTCCGCACGCGGGTCGTCCGCCGCCAGCCCGATGCCCCAGATCCGGTCCATCGGGCTCGCCTCGACCAGCACCCGGTCCCCGGTGTTCAGCAGGTACTCCCGCAGCTCCGGGGCCTGGGCGAACTTGTGGACGCTGCCGGCCACCACCAGTGCGTACCGCTCGCGCTCCCACACCGCCTCGTCGAAACCGCGGACCAGCCGGCCCACCTTCTTCGCCTGGGCCGGGCTCTTCGCCGACACCGCCTTGGCCTCCGACTCCGCGTCGCCGAAGAGCCGCGCCTTGGCGGCCATCATCCAGTGCTCGGCCGACGCATACGTCACCCCGTCGACCGTGAAGGGGGCCGGCCACCACTGACTGAGACAGCTCGCACCGATGCTGCCGTCGGGCCGTGGGCGGTGCCCCCAGAAGTGCAGATACTTCACCTTCTCGCCGCGCCCGGTCCGAGCCAGGAGATCGTGCATGTGTTCCATGGCACGCGAGTCTGGCATCCGCCACTGACACTCCGTACGGGGAATTCCGCAACGACGCGACACATGGTCGACAGATTTCGTCGCGTAACCAAAAGGCAACAACGGAATCACTTGTTGGGGTTGATCCGCTCTGTCAGGATCGGCACTCAAATCTAGTAGAGGCTACGCCGCCCCACATTCCGGGGACTGCGGCGGAGGAGAGCGTCATGGGCAACGGCATCCAGGTGCGGGACCGCTTCGCGGACGGCGCACAATTCATCGGCGGAAAGCTGCGGTCCGGTACATCGGGACGTCATCACGAGGTGGTGAACCCGGCGACGGGCGAGACCGTCTACACCTACGAACTGGCGGGCACCGCCGATGTCGACGCGGCCGTCGCCGCCGCACGCGAGGCGTTCCCCGGCTGGTCGGGTGCGACTCCGGCGGAGCGGTCCGAGGCGATGCACCGCTTCGCCGCCGTCCTCGCCGAGCAGGCCGACGACTTCGCCTACGTCGAGTCCCTCCAGTGCGGCAAGCCGATCAAGCTCTCCACCGAGTTCGATGTGCCCGGCACCGTCGACAACACCTTCTTCTTCGCGGGTGCCGCCCGCCATCTGGAGGGCAAGTCGGCCGCCGAGTACGACGGCGACCACACCTCCTACGTACGCCGTGAGGCGATCGGCGTCGTCGGTTCCATCGCGCCCTGGAACTACCCGCTCCAGATGGCCGCCTGGAAGATCCTCCCGGCCATCGCCGCGGGAAACACGATCGTGCTGAAGCCCGCAGAGATCACTCCGCTCACCTCGCTGATGTTCGCCCAGGCGGCCACCGTGGCAGGCATCCCGGACGGCGTGATCAACATCGTCACCGGGGCGGGCAAGGAGGCCGGCGAGCATCTCGTCGGCCACCCGGACGTCGTCATGACCTCATTCACCGGCTCCACCGCCGTCGGCAAGCGGGTCGCCGAGATCGCCACCTCCACCGTCAAGCGCCTCCACCTCGAACTCGGCGGCAAGGCTCCCTTCGTGGTCTTCGACGACGCCGACCTCGAAGCCGCGGTCCACGGCGCGGTCGCCGGAGCGCTCATCAACACCGGCCAGGACTGCACCGCCGCCACCCGCGCCTATGTCCAGCGCCCGCTTTACGACGCCTTCGTGCAGGGCGTCGCCGAGCTGATGGAAACCGTCCGGCTCGGCGACCCCTTCGACCCGTCGACCGACCTCGGCCCGCTGATCAGCCACGCCCAGCGGGACCGGGTCGCCGGATTCGTCGAGCGAGCCCGCGCCTACGCCACCGTCGTGACCGGCGGCGAGGCCCCCGGCGGCGAACTGGCGGCCGGTGCCTACTACCGGCCGACCCTGGTCGCCGGTGCCGCCCAGGACAGCGAGATCGTCCAGTCGGAGATCTTCGGCCCGGTCCTGGTCGTGCTGCCCTTCGACACCGACGACGAGGGCATCCGCCTCGCCAACGACACCCCGTACGGACTCGCCGCCTCCGCCTGGAGCCGCGACCTGTACCGGGCGAACCGCGCCACCCGCGAGATCAAGGCGGGCTGCGTCTGGATCAACGACCACATTCCGATCATCAGCGAGATGCCGCACGGCGGATACAAGGCCAGCGGCTTCGGCAAGGACATGTCGGCGTACTCCTTCGAGGAGTACACGCAGGTCAAGCACGTCATGTACGACAACACCGCGGTCGCCCGGAAGGACTGGCACCGCACGATCTTCGGAGACCGATAGCCCGGCCGACCCCGGCCACACACACCCGAAAGGGCAACGCGCATGGAGCAGTACGAGCCCGAGCGTCTCTCCGCGGCCCAACTGGCCGCGATACGACGCAGTCTGACCGGCGGCCGGGGCGCCCTGACCCGCCGATCGCTGCTGCGCGCCTCCGGCATGGGGGCGCTCGCGATCGGCGGTCTCGGCACGCTGAGCGCGTGCGGCATCCCGCCGGCAAAGCGGGAGGGGGACGCCGCGGCGGCTTCCGACGACCACTCGGCGAAGGAGAAGCAGGTCAACTTCTCCAACTGGACCGAGTACATGGACGTCACCGACGACGGCAAGCACCGGCCCACCCTGGAGGCGTTCACGGAGCGCACCGGGATCAAGGTCAAGTACACCGAGGACATCAACGACAACGTCGAGTTCTTCGGCAAGATCAAGCCGCAGCTCGCGGCCGGCCAGGACACCGGCCGCGACATCATCTGTGTCACCGACTGGCTCGCCGCCCGCATCGTCCGACTCGGCTGGGCGCAGAAGCTCGACCCCTCGCACCTGCCGCACGCCTACGCGAACCTGTCGGCGCAGTTCCGCTCCCCGGACTGGGACCCCGGCCGCGCCTACTCGTACCCGTGGGCGGGCATCCCCGCCGTCATCGCCTACAACTCCAAGGCGACCGGGGGCCGCAAGGTCGATTCCGTCAGCCAGCTGCTCGACGACCCGAAGCTCAAGGGACGGGTCAGCTTCCTCTCGGAGATGCGCGACTCCATCGGTCTGACCCTGCTCGACATGGGCAAGGACCTCGGCACATTCACCGACGCCGACTACGACGCCGCGATCGGCCGGCTCCAGAAGGGCGTCGACAAGAACCAGATCCGGCGGTTCACCGGCAACGACTACACGGCCGACCTCGACAAGGGTGACATCGCCGCCTGTGTCGCCTGGGCCGGTGACATCATTCAGCTCCAAGCCGGAAACCCGGACATCAAGTACGCCGTCCCGGCCGCCGGATACGTCATATCCAGCGACAACCTGCTCGTCCCGGTGAAGGCCAGACACAAGACCAACGCCGAGAAGCTCATCGACTACTACTACGAGCCGACGGTCGCCGCCCAGCTCGCCGCGTACATCAACTTCGTCTGTCCGGTCGACGGAGTCCGCGACGAACTGGCGAAGATCGACAAGGCGATGGCCGACAACGTCCTGATCCTTCCGGACAAGGAGATGGCGGCCAAGTCGCACGCCTTCCGCTCCCTGACGGCCGAGGAAGAGACGGCGTACGAGGAGAAGTTCGCCAAGCTCATCGGTGCCTGACCGCCGCGCATTTCCCTTTCCCCGATCTCCCCTGACACCAATGGGACCGCGATCCATGACACAGCAGCAGACAGGCGGCGACGTCCGCCTCACCGGGATCAGCAAGACGTACGGCTCCTTCGCCGCCGTCAAGCCGCTCGATCTGACCGTCCCGCAGGGCTCCTTCTTCGCGCTGCTCGGCGCGTCCGGCTGCGGCAAGACCACCACCCTGCGGATGATCGCGGGCCTGGAGGAGGCGACCACCGGCACCGTGTCGCTCGGCGGCCGGGACATCACCGACCTGCCCCCGTACAAGCGGCCCGTCAACACGGTCTTCCAGAGCTATGCGCTCTTCCCGCACCTCGACATCACCGAGAACGTCGCCTTCGGTCTGCGCCGGCGCGGCATCAAGTCGGTGAAGAAGCAGGTCGACGAGATGCTGGAGCTCGTCCAGCTCGGCGACTTCGCCAAGCGCAAGCCGCACCAGCTCTCCGGCGGCCAGCAACAGCGCGTCGCCGTCGCCCGCGCCCTGATCAACCACCCGCAGGTGCTCCTCCTCGACGAGCCGCTCGGCGCCCTCGACCTCAAGCTGCGCCGCCAGATGCAGCTGGAGCTCAAGCGCATCCAGACCGAGGTCGGCATCACGTTCATCCATGTCACCCACGACCAGGAAGAGGCCATGACCATGGCCGACACCGTCGCGGTGATGAACGGGGGCCGGGTCGAGCAGCTCGGCGCCCCCGCCGATCTGTACGAGAACCCGAAGACGACCTTCGTCGCCAACTTCCTCGGCACGTCCAACCTCATCGAGGGCGAGATCGTCTCCGCGGGCACGGACATCGTCGTGGCGGCCGGCGGCGGAAAGCTGCGGCTGCCCACCGAGCGGTGTTCGGCCCCGACCGCCAACGGCGGCAAGCTGCTCCTCGGCGTACGCCCGGAGAAGATCTCGCTCGCGCACGCCGACGACGCGGACGCGATAGCCGACGGCCGCAACCGGGTCACCGGCCGGATCGTCGACTCCAGCTTCATCGGAGTGTCCACGCAGTACGTGGTGGAGAGCCCGGCCGGCAAGGCGCTGCAGGTGTACGAGCAGAATATCGAGCGTGACATCCGGCTCGCCCCCGGCGCCGAGGTCGTCCTGCACTGGAACCCGGCCCACACTTTCGGCTTGGACGCTGCCCAGGACATCGACGCCGGTGTGGAGACGGTGGAGGACGCGGCGTGACCGTCACCAAGGAGGCGCCACCCGCGCCCATCACGGAGCTGAAGGTGCGCAAAGCCTCCACGCGCAAGCGCCTCGTCCCCTACTGGCTGCTGCTCCCCGGCATCCTTTGGCTGGTCGTCTTCTTCGCGCTGCCGCTGGTCTACCAGGCATCGACCTCCGTACAGACGGGATCCCTGGAGAAGGGATTCGAGGTCACCTGGCACTTTCAGACCTACTGGGACGCGCTGAAGGACTACTACCCGCAGTTCATCCGGTCCCTGCTGTACGCGGGCACCGCCACGCTCCTGTGCCTGCTGCTCGGCTACCCGCTCGCGTATCTCATCGCGTTCAAGGCCGGCCGCTGGCGCAATGTCGTCCTCGTCCTGGTGATCGCGCCGTTCTTCACCAGCTTCCTGATCCGTACGCTCGCCTGGAAGACGATCCTCGCCGACGGCGGCGCGGTCGTCGACGTACTGAACACACTGCACATCCTGGACGTCACCAGCTGGCTCGGCTGGACCGAGTCCAACCGAGTGCTGGCCACGCCGATGGCGGTGGTCTGCGGTCTCACGTACAATTTCCTGCCGTTCATGATCCTGCCGCTCTACACCTCGCTGGAGCGGATCGACGGCAGGCTGCACGAGGCGGCCGGCGATCTGTACGCCACCCCCGCCACCACCTTCCGCAAGGTGACCTTCCCGCTCTCCATGCCGGGTGTCGTCTCCGGAACACTGCTGACCTTCATCCCGGCCAGCGGTGACTACGTCAACGCGGAACTGCTGGGCTCCACCGACACCAAGATGGTCGGCAGCGTCATCCAGACCCAGTTCCTGCGCGTCCTCGACTATCCGACGGCGGCCGCGCTCTCCTTCATCCTCATGGCGGTCGTCCTGATCATGGTCACCGTCTACATCCGCCGCTCCGGGACGGAGGACCTGGTCTGATGCCCGTACTGCGCTGGATTCGCCGGAACCTGATCGTCATCGCGGGTCTGCTGACCCTCGCCTACATGATCCTTCCGAACGTCGTCGTGATGGTGTTCTCGTTCAACAAACCGAACGGGCGCTTCAACTACGCCTGGCAGCGGTTCTCGCTGGACGCCTGGAAGGACCCCTGTGGTGTCGCCGACATGTGCGGCTCGCTCTCGCTCTCCCTCCAGATCGCCACGTGGGCGACGATCGGTGCGACCGTCCTGGGCACGATGATCTCCTTCGCCCTGGTCCGCTACCGCTTCCGGGCGCGCGGCGCGATCAACTCGCTGATCTTCCTGCCGATGGCGATGCCCGAGGTCGTCATGGCCGCCTCGCTGCTCACGCTCTTCCTCAACATGGGCGCACAGCTGGGCTTCTGGACGATCCTGATCGCGCACATCATGTTCTGCCTGAGCTTCGTCGTGACGGCTGTCAAGGCGCGTGTGATGTCGATGGACCCGCGGCTGGAGGAGGCGGCCCGCGATCTGTACGCGGGACCTGTGCAGACCTTCCTGCGGGTGACGCTGCCGATCGCCGCCCCCGGAATCGCGGCGGGAGCGCTGCTCGCCTTCGCGCTCTCCTTCGACGATTTCATCATCACCAATTTCAACGCGGGCTCCACCGTGACCTTCCCCATGTTCGTCTGGGGATCGGCACAGCGCGGCACGCCCGTGCAGATCAACGTCATCGGTACGGCGATGTTCATCATTGCTGTGCTGGTGGTTGTCGCCGGCCAGCTGATCGCGAACCGGCGGAAGAACAACGCACGATAGAAAGCCACGAAGGAGTTGGAAACCATGGCCCCGGTTGCCATGCGTACTGCTGCACAATCACTCTCCGACGCCAAGCCGGTCTCGTTCTGGCTGGACGACCCCGGCAGGCCCGACGCACTGCCCGCGCTCACCGGTGACGAGCACTGCGATCTCCTCGTCATCGGCGGCGGCTACAGCGGACTGTGGACCGCGCTCATCGCCAAGGAACGCGACCCGGAGCGGGACGTCGTACTGATCGAGGGGCACGAGGTGGGCTGGGCCGCCTCGGGCCGCAACGGCGGATTCTGCGCCGCCTCCCTCACCCATGGCCTGCCCAACGGCCTGGAGCGCTGGCCGGACGAGATCAGGAAGCTGGAGGAACTGGGCGAGCGGAACCTCGACGCCATCGAGGCCGCCGTCGCCCGCTACTCCATCGACTGCGAATTCGAGCGCACCGGCGAAATCGATGTCGCCACCGAACCCCACCAGCTCGCAGAACTTCAGGAATGGCACCAGGAGGCCGAGAAGCTCGGCTTCACGGGGGTGGAATTCCTGGACCGGGACGCGCTGCGCGCCGAGGTCGACTCGCCCACGTTCCTGGGCGGGCTCTGGGACCGGCGCGGGGTCGCCATGCTGCATCCCGCCAAGCTGGCCTGGGGCCTGAAGCGGGCCTGTCTCGACCTCGGGGTGCGGATGTACGAGCACACCCGGGGCCTCGAACTGGCCAGGTCCACCACCGGAATGGCGGTCCGCACGCCGTACGGGAGGGTCTTCGCACGCCGTGTCGCCCTCGGTACGAACATCTTCCCTTCGCTGGTCAAGCGGGTACGGCCGTACACCGTGCCGGTCTACGACTACGCGCTGATGACCGAGCCGCTCACCGCCGACCAGCTCGCCTCGATCGGCTGGAAGAACCGGCAGGGACTGGGCGACAGCGCCAATCAGTTCCACTACTTCCGGATGTCGGCCGACAACCGGATTCTGTGGGGCGGCTATGACGCGATCTATCCGTACGGGGGCCGGCTGAGCGCCGATCTCGATCAGCGACCGGAGACCTTCCTCAAGCTCGCGGGCCAGTTCTTCGACTGTTTCCCGCAGCTGGCCGGGGTCCGTTTCAGCCATGCCTGGGGCGGGGCGATCGACACCTGTTCCCGCTTTTCCGCATTCTTCGGTACGGCCCATCAGGGCCGTGTCGCCTATGCCGCCGGATATACCGGACTCGGCGTCGGAGCCACCCGGTTCGGGGCCGATGTGATGCTCGATCTGCTGGCGGGCGAACAGAATGAGCGGACCGCTCTGGAAATGGTCCGCAGCAAGCCGATGCCGTTCCCGCCGGAGCCCTTCGCCTGGGCCGGGATCGAGCTCACCAAGCGGTCCCTGGCCAGGGCGGACAGCAATGGCGGGCATCGCAACCTGTGGCTGCGGACGATGGACCGGCTGGGGCTCGGCTTCGACAGCTGAGCAGGGCGGACCCCCGCCCCCGGGGGCGGGGGTCCAGTTCACTGCCAGCCGGTAGCCCGAACCCGCGTAACGGATCGGCGCCACCCCTCTCTTCCGTGTGGACGCACCGGCAACGCATGGCCGGTGCACACGGAATGGAGGCCGGTCATGGCCGGCACGGTGGTCGGAGCAGCAGTCGAGTGGCTCGCATCGGTGGCACCGGAGCCGGACGCCTGCCGGTGGGAGTGGGAGCGCAATCCCCAGGGGGGTGCGCTCCTTCCCGCCGGCCGGCGCTGGGACGTACTGATTCTTCCGGGGGAGCTGGGCTGTCCCACGCTTGATGTGCTCACCCGTCTCATCGACCGCCCCGGGCCGGTTCTCTCCGATTTCGGCGATGCCCGCATGGGCTTCGTCGTGCGGCCGGGCACCGTCACCCGCTGGGTCGGCACCGGTGTACGGGGAGTGGGGCGGGGGACCTGGACAGTCGTGCCGCACCCGGGGCGGGGGCCGCGGGCGGGGCGCGCCGGCTGATCCCGCCGGACGGTTCGGGAACGCTCACCGACGCGACACTTCTGGAGCTTGCGATACATGAGGCGGCGGCGGGGAGGGCCGAGAGCGGCGGGGACTGACGGGGAGCGGCGGGCAGCTGAGGCCGAGCGGCAGGAGCAGCAGCCCGCACAGGAACCAGCTGCCCAGCACATCCAGCGGCCAGTGATAGCCGCGCAGCACCAGACCGATGCCCGCCGCCACTGTCAGCAGGGCAGCGGCGACGGGCATCATCCATGCCCGCCTCGTGTACCGCGCGGTCAGCAGCGCCGCGGCGCCGTACGCCACCATCGCCGTCGCCGCATGGCCGGACGGATAGTAGCCGGTGGCGTCGGTCAGCGGTCCAGGGCGGGCGATCCACTCCTTCAGCGGGACGACCAGCAGAGGCACCGCTGCCATGGTGAGCGCCGCGTACAACGGGGCACGGCGGGCGCCGCGCACCAGAGCCCAGACGATCGCGCAACCCAGCACCGGGAGTGCGAGCTGCATATTGCCGAGATCGGCGAGGAATTCGGTCAGCCGGGCGGGGCCGTGTCCCACGACGGCCCGGCCGGTCCGCTCGTCCAGCGAGCGCAATGGACCGTCGGCTGCGACCTGCCAGGTGGTGAGCGCGAACAGCGCCAGGAGGGACGACACCAGAGAAATGAAAAGAGCCGGCCGCCCGGGAACAGGGGGGGTGGTTCCGGGGCGGCCGGTCGGATCGGTTTGCCGCGCGCCCCGGGGGGTTTGGGGCGAGCGGCCATCCGATCGGTGAGGAGTTCCGGAGCCAGAGGCTCCAGTGGTGTGCGCGAAGGCACAGCCAGGACGGTGCTGGGGAAGCTCCGGCCCGGCGTCGCCGGCAGTCCCCTGCGGGCGGGGTGTTTCTCTCATCTGCAGAAACCGTACGTCAGCCGATGGCGGACCGACAGATGGAAACGGATCCCGCCATCGGCCCCGCACACCTTCTTCACCTCCCGCCCCCGGCGAAGCCAGGTGATTCGAACAAGTCTCCCATTTGTCGCTGGAGCCGGTGAGGGCCGAGGGAGCGGCGGTCATGTAGGTGGTGGTCGTACTGCGGTCCGGTGTCATGAAGCTGGTGGTTCAGGTGAAGCTGCTGCCGACGCCCGAGCAAGCGTCGGCGCTCGAGGCGACTCTGTCGCGCTACCGGCGATGGCAGGCCCGCAAACGCGCCGAACTCCAGGCCAGGAGCACCGCTCCGCCACCCGCCGCCTCGCCCACCGCGCGCAGAAGGAGAAGCGTCATGCCACGCAGATGAACCACACCATCGGCAAGGAGACCGTGTCCGTCGCGCAACGCACCGGTCGCGGGATCGCCGTCGAGGACCTCGGCGGCATCCGCGAGCGGGTACGGCTACGCCGCGACGAGGGGGTGCCCCCTGCTCGAGTGAAGCCGAGAGCTTGGGGGAGGGGCACGCTCTCCTCCTGGCCTTTCCACCAGCTCGGCCGGCACCTCGCGTACAAGGCCCGCCGAGCCGGTGTGCCATTCCTTGACGTGGATGCGGCCTACACCTCGCAACGCTGTCCGCGCTGCGGGCACACCGGTCGGGCCAACCGGCCCGACCGGGACACTTTCAGTGTCGTCGGTGCGGGCTCGCCGATGTCGTCGCCGGGGTCAATGTGCGTGATCGCGCACGCTCGGCGTGGGTGTTCGTCACCGCACCCGCACCCTCCCCCTGACCTTCGTCCGGGGGAGGGTGCGGGTGCGACCCGTGACCGTTCCGTCATAGGGGGCAGTCGGGAGCGCGGCAAGGTGTGGACGACCGAGTACATACACACTCGGCCGTTCACGGCCGGGAAGGTGACAGGCCTTCACGCGGCCCATCCCGGCGAAAACGCCTTCCGTCACCGCCGGGGTTCGTACAGATCAGATCTGGCCGAAAGCCTGCTCGATGACGTCGAGAGCCTCGGTCAGCAGGTCCTCGCCGATCACCAGCGGCGGCAGGAAGCGCAGGACGTTGCCGTACGTGCCACAGGTCAGGACCAGCACGCCCTCCGCGTGGCAGGCCTTGGCGAGCTTCGCGGCGGCCTCCGGGTTCGGGTCCTTCGTGCCGGACTTCACCAGCTCGATCGCGATCATCGCACCGCGGCCGCGGATGTCACCGATGACATCGCCGTTCGGCAGCTTCGCCTGCATCTCGGCGAGGCGGCCCTTCATGACCTCCTCGATGCGCTTCGCCTTACCGTTCAGGTCCAGCTCGCGCATTGTCTCGATGGCACCGAGCGCGCCCGCGCAGGCCACCGGGTTTCCGCCGTAGGTGCCACCGAGGCCACCGGCGTGGGCGGCGTCCATGATCTCGGCGCGGCCGGTCACGGCAGAGAGCGGCAGACCGCCCGCGATGCCCTTGGCGGTGGTGATCAGGTCGGGGACGATGCCCTCGTCCTCGCAGGCGAACCACTGGCCGGTACGGCAGAAGCCGGACTGGATCTCGTCGGCGACGAAGACGATGCCGTTGTCCTTGGCGAACTGCGCGATCGCCGGGAGGAAGCCCTTGGCCGGCTCGATGAAGCCGCCCTCGCCGAGCACCGGCTCGATGATGATCGCGGCGACGTTGTCCGCGCCGATCTGCTTGGTGATCTGGTCGATGGCCTGGGCGGACGCCTCGGCGCCGGCGTTCTCGGCACCGGTCGGCCAGCGGTAGCCGTACGCCACCGGCACCCGGTAGACCTCGGGTGCGAACGGGCCGAAGCCCTGCTTGTACGGCATGTTCTTGGCGGTCAGCGCCATCGTGAGGTTGGTGCGGCCGTGGTAGCCGTGGTCGAAGACGACGACCGCGGTGCGCTTGGTGTACGCGCGGGCGATCTTCACGGCGTTCTCGACGGCCTCGGCGCCCGAGTTGAACAGCGCGGACTTCTTGTCGTGGTCGCCCGGCGTCAGCTCGGCGAGCTGCTCACAGACCTCGACGTACCCCTCGTACGGCGTGACCATGAAACAGGTGTGGGTGAAGTCGGCGAGCTGCGCGGACGCACGGCGTACGACGGCCTCGGCGGAGGCGCCGACCGACGTCACGGCGATACCGGAACCGAGGTCGATCAGACGGTTGCCGTCCACGTCCTCGATGATCCCGCCACCGGCGCGGGCGGTGAACACCGGCAGGGTGGAGCCCACACCTGCGGCCACCGTCGCGAGACGGCGGGCCTGCAGCTCCACCGACTTCGGGCCGGGAATGGCAGTGACGACGCGGCGCTCCTGCGGAATTGCGGTCATGAGGGGCTCCTGTGGGGTGTTTCGGACGCTTCTCTTTCTGCAGGCTATGGGCGAGGCCCGGGGTCCGGCATGTTCCGTTCGGGAGTGATGGCCGGACGCGGTTGTCCTCCACGGACATAGCGACGGGGTGCGGGGGCCGGGCTGCGGCGGTGCACGGGCGGGACGAAGGGCCCCGGGGCACGGGCGAAGACTTCCCGCCGGACCGCGTCTGACGGGGTGGTACGGGGCACTAGATTGATGACCTCGGGCGCCTGCGCCCGGAGTTACCGGTCGGCGCTGGTCAGGGGACGAGGGACAGCACATGGACACCGAGGGCACGTACGACTCACGCGGCACCCGCTCCGGCCATCCGGTGCCGCGCCCGGCCGGCCCGCCACCGCCCGGACTGCCGCCCAGGCCGGGCTACGCCCCCGCCTCGGGCCCCTCCCTCGGGGACTGGCTCCGCACCCCGAGGCCCGCCGCGGAACCCGGTGTCTGGCGGCTCGGCCATGCCCCCCGGCCCGCCGAGGAGAAGGAGCTCACCCCGGACCGCACGCTGGTGAGCGGCGCGGTGATCTCGCTGCTGGCCTGCATCCTCGTCTGGTCGCTCTGGCGCAACAACTACATCCCGTACTGGCGGGTTCCGCTGAAGCTCTTCACCCCCGGCGACTGGTGGGGGCCGTTCGGCGACGAGCCACAGACCCGGGGCGCGGTACGTGCGCTCGACATCTACCGTCTGCTGATCACCGGGGGCCTTGTCTACGGATTCGGCCGGCTGGGCAACTGGCCCGCCGCCTTCGAGCGGTGCGTCGCCGCCAAGGGGGCCGCCGCACGGGCGGGCGGTGCGGCGATCGGTGCGCTGCTGGTCTGGATCCTCGTCTGGAACGGGACAGTGCCGGGGATGGGGCTGGCCTTCGGCCTGGTCCCCGGCTCCTGGCTCGGCCCCGACCAGCCGATGTCCCCGGTGATCAGCTACGGGCTGTACATCGTGCTCACCCTGGTGATCGTGTGGCCTTTCGCCAAGCTGGGGCGCTGGACCGAGATGTGGCGCCGCGGCCGGTCCCCGCAACAGGCACCGGGCCGGGACGGGCGCGACCCGGCGAAGCCGCACACGCCCGGCGGTGCGGACGCCATCGTCGAAGGCAGCGAGGAGGACCCGGCCGAGTGGCCCGATCTGCGCGCCGCCGGACAGCACCAGGCCGCCGCCGCGCTCGCCAGGGAAACCAGGTCCGGACGGATGAACGATGTCGACTACGCCCGCATCCGCCGCGCCTGGACATCCGTGCGCGCCGACCACTCCAGGCTCTCCGCCTTCACCGACACCGTGCTGCGCAACGGCTCCGCCGCCTGTACCCATCCCTCCGGCGCACGTGACCTCCCGGTCCGCGCCGCCCGGCACGATCTGCTGGTCCAGCAGGTCAGGCTCGGCACTGTCGAGGACGGCGAGCGCAACCCGTACGCCCGCCGCGGCAGCGGCATCGCCCTCGATCCCGGGCTGCTGGGCACGTCCCTGCTCGCCGTCGGCCCGCCCGGCGCGGGCAAGAGCCGGGCACTGATCCGGCCCGTCGTCGAATCCCTCGCACTGCAGGCGCTCGCCGGACAGGCCGCCGTCGTCGCCGTGTGCGCCGCCGGTACCCAGCTCGGCGGCGACCAGGGGTTCGACGTCGTCATCAAGGTCGGCGACCCGTCATCCGTGCACGATCTCGATCTGTACGGTGGCACCACCGACCCCGACGAGGCCGCGACCGTCCTCGCCGACGGCCTGGTCGGTGACCTTCCCGAGGTGGACAGCAGACGCGCCGCCACGGCCCTGGCCCAGCTCCTCGGCCCCTTCCGGGCCGCCCACGGCCGTTTCCCCTCCGTACCGGAGCTGCGGGAACTCCTGGACGGTGTGCCCGGTGCCCTCGCCGCTCTGCGGGAGACGCTCGACGCGACGGGGCACCCCGGCATGCAGCGCGAGCTCGACGGCCGCGCCCGCCAGTCCGGTGCGCCCGGCGATCCGGGCCCGGCTCTCGCCGATCGCGTCGCCCTGCTCGACCGGCCCGCCTTCACCGAGTTCTTCGACACCACGGGCAAGGCCCGCCCCTTCTCGCTGCGCGCCCTGGAACACCCGCTCCGGGTCCGTATCGATCTACCCGAACGCGGCCACGCCGAGGCGTCCCGGGTACTGGCACGTCTGGTACTCGCCCAGTTCACCGCGAGCGCCGCGGCCCGTACCGACCGTTCCCTCTTCGCCTGTCTGGTCCTCGACGACGCGACCCACACCCTGACCCCCGACACCGTCCGCGGAATCCAGCGGCTGCGCTCCGCGCACGCCGGGGCCGTACTCACCCTGCGCACCCTCGACGACGTACCGGAGCAACTGCACACGGCGCTGCTCGGTGCGGTCGGCTGCCGGATGGCGTTCTCCGGCATCACGACGTGGGACGGGAAGAAGTTCGCCGAGGCCTGGGGAACGGAGTGGGTCGAGACCCGCGACGTCACCCAGCGCACCGTCTTCGCCGACCAGCCGATGACCCGGGCCATCCACGCCTTCCGCAAACTGGTCACCGGCAAGGCGGTCACCACGGACGCGGTGACCGTGCGCCAGGTCGAGCGGGAACGCTGGTCGGCCTCCGAACTGGCCCACCGGGTACCCGCCGGACACGCGGTGCTGTCCCTGACGACCGTACGGGGGGAGCACGCGCCGCCCCTGCTGGTGGATCTGAACGGCTGAGTGGTACGCAGAGTGGTCCGCGGCGCCGGAGCGGTTACGGCGGACCCTGCCGCCCTGGCAGAATCGGTAGGAGCCGTTCGTACGGGACGGCGAAAATCGACTCCCTGAGGTCCCGCGGTCCCCATGCCCCCCACTCTCGCCTCGCTCGTCCAGCATTCGGCGCTCAAACTCACGGTGCGTGCGGGGGCGGACCGGCTCGACGCGCCCATCCGCTGGGCGCACGCCAGCGAGCTGACCGACCCCGTCCCGTACATGGAGGGCGGCGAGCTCCTGCTCGTCACCGCCACCAACCTCGACGCCGGGAATCCCGAGGCGATGCGGCGGTACGTGCGGCGGCTGGCCGGGGCCGGAGTCGTCGGGCTGGGCTTCGCCGTCGGCGTCCACTACGACGACGTACCGCAGGCGCTGATCGACGCCGCCGAGGAATCGGGACTGCCGCTTCTCGAAGTGCCGCGCCGCACCCCGTTCCTCGCCATCGCCAAGGCCGTGTCGTCGGAGATCGCCGCAGATCAGTACCGGGCGGTGACAGCGGGGTTCGAGGCCCAGCGGGAGCTGACGAAGGCCGCACTCGCGGGCGACGGCCCCGGCGAAATCCTCACCCGGCTCGCCGCTCATGTCGACGGCTGGGCGGCGCTGTACGACGCCTCCGGCGCGGTCGTCGCCGCGGCCCCCGACTGGGCCGCCCGCCGGGCCGCCCGGCTCACCCCCGATGTGGAACGGCTGCGGGAGCGCCCCGCCCCGGCCAGCATGGTCGTCGGCGACACCGACGACCGGGTCGAGCTCCAGTCTCTGGGCACCGGCCGCCGGGTCCGGGGCGCGCTGGCCGTCGGTACGGGCGCGGCACTGGGCACCGCCGAGCGGTACGCCGTGCACTCGGCGGTCGCGCTGCTGACCCTGACCACCGCCCGCTCCCGGTCCCTCCAGGGCGCGGAGCAGCGACTGGGCGCGGCGGTGCTGCGCATGCTGCTCGCCGGCCAGCCGGACCACGCACGGGCCGTCGCCGGGGATCTGTACGGCGGGCTGCTCGACGCCCCGTTCCGGCTGCTCATCGCGGAGGCGTCCGCCCCCTCGACACCGGCCCCGCTCGGCGAGGCGATGGAGGCGGCGGCCTTCCGGACCGGAGAGACCCTGCTGGCCGTGCCCGAGGGTGAACGGCTCGTTGTCCTGGCCGCGGACGGCGGAGCGGCGGTCGCGGCCTGTGCGGCGTACGCGGAGGCACAGGAGGCCCAGGAGTCGCGGCCCCCGCGCGAACCGGCGACGGCGGAGGAGGGCCAGGTGGTCGTCGGTCTGTCCGCACCGGCGGGCCCCATCGCCGTCTCCGCCGCGTACAAGCAGGCGGAGCAGGCCCTGTCGGTGGCCCGCCGCCGGGGCAGGGCGCTGGTCGAGCACGAGGAGCTGGCGACCGGCTCGGTGCTGCCGCTGCTGGCGGACGACGCCGTACGGGCCTTCGCCGACGGAATGCTCCGCGCCCTGCACGAACACGATGCCAAGGGCCGCGGCGACCTGGTCGCCTCGCTGCGGGCCTGGCTCTCCCACCACGGCCAGTGGGACGCGGCAGCGGCGGACCTGGGAGTGCACCGCCACACCCTGCGTTACCGGATGCGCCGGGTGGAGGAGATCCTGGGCCGTTCACTGGACGATCCGGACGTCCGGATGGAGCTGTGGCTGGCGCTGAAGGCCACGAGCTCCCCGTCGACGCCGGAGCCGTAGCGGTTGCCGTCGTCGTCGGCGGAAGGGCAACGAGTTCCCCGCCGACGCCGGAGCCGGTGCCGTAGCCGCTGCCGGAAGGCCATGCGCCCCTGCTCACGCCGACGCATCCGACAAACCGGCGTGTACCCGTCGCGCTCTGCTCCACGCCGGACAAACGCCAGGTCGGCCGCACGGCCCTACGGTGGGGGCAACACACCCCACGACTCCGAAGGGCCGGAACCTCCATGACTTCCACCCACGCCTTCTGGCTCGCCGGCCGCCAGGCCACCGGCGAGGACAGCTTCGACGTCACCAACCCCTGGGACGGCCGTCTCGTCGGCACGGTCAGCGTGCCGACCGACGCGCAGATCGAGGAGGCCGTCGCGGCCGCGCACGCCGTGCGCGAGGAGTTCGCCGCGACCCCGGCCCACGTCCGGGCCGCCGCGCTCGATCACGTCGTACGGCGCCTGGTGGAGCGCACGGAGGAGATCGCCCAGCTGATCTCCGCCGAGAACGGCAAGCCCATCAAGTGGGCGCGCGGCGAGGTCGGCCGTGCCGTCTCCGTGTTCCGGTTCGCCTCCGAGGAAGCCCGCCGCTTCAACAGCGGTGACGCCCAGCGCCTCGACACCGACGCCGGTGGCACCGGCCGTCTCGGCCTGACCCGGCGCTTCCCGCGCGGCACGGTCCTCGGCATCGCACCGTTCAACTTCCCGCTGAACCTGAGCGCCCACAAGGTGGCCCCGGCCATCGCCGTCGGTGCCCCGATCATCCTGAAGCCCGCCCCGGCCACCCCGATCTCGTCGCTGATCCTGGGTGAGCTGCTGGCCGAGACCGACCTGCCCGCCGGTTCGTGGTCCGTGCTGACGGTCCCCAACGACCGGATGCCCGCCCTCGTCCAGGACGAGCGGCTGCCCGTGATCTCCTTCACCGGGTCCGCCCCGGTCGGCTACTCGATCATGGAGTCGGTGCCGCGCAAGCACTGCACCCTGGAGCTCGGCGGCAACGGCGCTGCGGTCGTCCTCGGCGACTACGCCTCCGACGAGGACCTGGACTGGGCCGCGACCCGTATCGCGACCTTCTCCAACTACCAGGGCGGCCAGTCCTGCATCTCGGTGCAGCGCGTCATCGCGGACGCCGCGGTTTACGACCGGCTCCTCCCGAAGATCGTCGCGGCCGTCGAGGCCCAGGTCACCGGCGACCCGTCCGACGCCGCCACCGACGTCGGCCCGCTGGTCAACGAGGACGCCGCCAAGCGCGTCGAGTCCTGGGTCGACGAGGCCGTGGAGGCCGGCGCCCAGCTGCTCACCGGCGGCAAGCGGGACGGTGCCACCTACGCGCCGACCGTGCTCGCCGAACTCCCGGACAACGTCACCCTCTTCTCCGAGGAGGTCTTCGGACCGGTGCTGTCCGTGCAGAAGGTGGACGGTGAGGCCCAGGCCTTCGCAGCCGTCAACTCCTCCAAGTACGGCCTGCAGGCAGGTGTGTTCACGCACGACCTGCAGACCGCCTTCCGCGCCCATCGCGCCCTCGAGGTCGGCGGCGTGATCATCGGCGACGTCCCCTCCTACCGCGCGGACCAGATGCCGTACGGCGGCGCCAAGCAGTCCGGCGTCGGCCGTGAGGGCGTCCGCTACGCCATGGACGACTACACCTACGAGCGCGTGCTGGTCCTCACCGGCCTCGCCCTGTAGGTCCGTGAACAGGATCGAACCGATCCACCAGCGTCGCCTGTGATCCGCCTGGACAGCACGACAGCAGGCGGCAGATGAACGGCCGGAGCCCACTGTGCGGGGGCTCCGGCCGTCTTCGTCTCTATCGGCTCCGACCTGCAAGTACCGCTGGATTTTGGCTGCTTCAAACAGGCGGCTGGGAAAACGGTGGGAAAACGGAGCTGGTCTCCCGCGATGGCGAGCAACGTTCCGCGTAGGAACAAGGACGGGGAGATCCACAGCTACCAGGTGCGGTGGAAAGGCGGCGGCACGCAGTCTGGTAGGCGGCAGACCGAACGCTTCGATGACGAGAAGTCGGCCCAGGTCTTCAAGGAGGCCGTTGACGAGGCCGGGCAGAACTGGCCCCCCCGGCTGGGTGAAGGGCGAGGAGTACATCGCCCCCACGGCTACCGACGAGCTGCGTTACCGCTTCGGCCGCTGGTCCCGAGAGTCCATCGAGAACCGTACGAGGGGGAACGCCTCAGGAAACACCTCAGGAAACACTGATCACGATGGTGCTCCGAGCGGTGTCAACTTTCGCCTGATTGTTGCGAGTAGGGGATTCGCAGGGACCATCGGGGTCAGGGCATCCATTATTCCGCCGATCTCCTGCAAAGCCAGCTCATTCTTGAGGATTCGTATGAGGCGACTGATGCACTCTGCGGCCGCTTGCTGCGATTCGGGAGATATGGCACTGCGTGCGGTGATCTGGACAAGCGTGGCCACCATTTGGCGTTGACGGCTTTGGTCTTCGTAGTAGAGGCGACTGGCTTCGTCTGCTGCCTGTTCGGCGAAAACTTCCCACGTGACGGTCGGCTGGCCGGCCGGTTCCTGTTGCGCCGACGGGGTAGCTGGCCCATTGCGTGCCGCCAGGGCGCCGGCAAATGCTTCCTGGGACCAGTTCTCCAGCAGCCCAACGTCTCCTCGCAAGTCCTGAAAGTTTGTGAGTAAGGGGCCGAATGAGCGCATTTCCAGGGGAACCACCGGGACGCCCTGGACATTGTCCGGACCCGGCAGCTCCGTCATGCCGCCGAAGGCGTAGTTCTGAGATCCGGATTCAATGGGTTGTTCACCCTGAAGAGCGGACGTGGCGTAAGTTTTCAAGATCTTCGCGTCCTCGGTGGCTATGTGCTCACCTTCCTTCATCGGGTTGACTTCCCCGTAGTGCCTCCAGAAGGCCTGATCGATTTTCTCGAAGTTCTCCCGCAGGAATTCTTGAGCACTTCCGGAAAGAGTGTGCCGTACCGATTCGAGACCGACGCGGGACAGTGCGGCGGTCTTGTTCTTTATCTGGCCGATGGAGAGTTCGGGACTGTTCTTGCGGCCCTTGTCGGCCAAGGCGGCCACCTGAGTGTAGAACAAGGCGCCGAACCCGCGCAGCTCCTCGCGATCCAAGTGCATCGTCTGATCATTCGCAAACGTGCTGGTCGCGTACATTTCAGCCAGAGTCGAACCGAATTCGAGTGACTTGGCGAGGTGTCTCTCTGAATGGTTATTCGTGGTGCGGATCTTGTTCCCGGAGCTGTTTTTACCGTCAGGTTCGTTGAGTGCTTTGGTGAAGAACCCTGCCATGCCATGCAGGGGAACTCCCACGGTCTGATGGACGAACAGCCCGTCACCGCCTGGTCCGCCGCGCTCCACGTGAGGGTTCTCGGGTGCCACTCTGGCCGTCTTGAACCCCTCTTTGGCGACATAGCCGTCGTCGGCAAAGAGAGTCTTCATCTCCTTCTCGGATTTCAGGGAGCCCGCGGTCGGGCCATAGAGCCGCCTGTGAGCATCCTCAAGATGATCGAGGGTGTCACTGAGGGGAGGGAACTCCTCGCCAGGCAGTACTGAAGCGGGTCCCGACACGATTTCCGCATTCGTGTAGAGCCCCGATTTGCCAGGGAGCCAGCGCGCATCCGAGACAACCTTGATGCCGCGCTGCTGATTTTCAACCAAGGTAAATCCGGTGCTGCTGCCACTCATGACGTTCGTGCCGCCGTGCCGGACGACGGGACGGTCGACCTCGATCTCCAGCCCGATCGCTCGTTGGACGGTGGGCCCCCCCGCTCTCGGTCGTTCGGTCTGCCTGGTTCTGTCCGTCGTCCAGGCGTCCACCCTGTGGGCTGGGGGCGCTCATCAGCCGTGTGGCGTTTTCTTCGGCCTCGCGTTCAAACCGGTCAGAGGGGTCGGAGACCTTCAGCCCCGAACCGTTGTCGGTCCCGGTGACGGGGCCTTGACGTTGCTGAATGACATGGGTCAGTTCGTGGGCCAAGGTGTGCTTGGTGCCGCCGTCGTCGCCGAGGACGATGTGGTTCCCGGAGGTGTAGGCGCGGGCGCCGATCTCGGCCGCGGACGCCTTCGCCGTGCTGTCGTTGTGAATGCGGACGTCGGAGAAGTCCGCATCGAGCCGGGCTTCCATGTCGGTGCGGGTCGCCTTGTCCAACGGCCGGCCTCTGGTGCGCAGGACCTCGTGCACCGCGGAGCGCTGCGCTGCGGGTCGTTCCGTCGTCTGGCCTTCCTGGTGGCCGCAGTCGGGGCCTTGCTGGTGCTGGTCGGATTGCGCTGCGAGATGGCCGGCCCGACGGAGCATCTGGACGACGGCGGCGTTCCCGATGCCGGCCTGAAGAGCGAAGAGGCCGAGAGGGGCCGTATGTGGCGTGGCCGCAGGCTTGAAGGAGGTGATGCGCCCGCTGTCGGCTCCGGTGGTTCGGTGGATCTCGTGATCGCGCAAGGGACCCTCTTTCCGGCGTGGGGCGTCCAACTCTTCCTGGATACGCGGTGAGCGTGCGCTGGTCCAGGTATCCAGGGGCAGTGTGGTCTGACCGGACGGGGCAACGCCTGGGCTCTCCGGGGCAGGTGCCCGAGAGGCGGTCAGACCGCAGAGCGTGAGGGGGTGACGAGCATCGAACTCGTGCTCCGGGTCGAGCGGCTCGGGCTGCGCTCGTCGGGCACAGCTACTCGGGCACCCCCGTTGGACAGGCTGCCGAGCGGATCGGTGACCGGCTGACCCGGGTCGTCTTCGTTGACTCCGGCGTGCCGACGCACGGGGCTTCGATGGCCTCCGCCTGGTGGCAGGGGCAGGCGGTCTTCGAGACGGCGCTCGCCGAGAACGGCGGCGACTGGGCGCCGATGACCGTGCCCGAGTACGCGGGGCAGGGGCTCACCGACGAGCAGATCGCCCGGGTCGTCGACGGCTCCATGCCGCACCCGGGCGCGTCGCTCACCGAGCCGGCCGTCCCGGAGCGGCCGCTCGGAGAGCTCCCGGCGACGTACATCAGGCGGGACGATCTGGCGTCGGCACTCCGTTCCGGCTTTCCGCTTGCTGCACTCGCGTAGCTGCACGTTTTCAGCCGGGTTCGAGACGACGCGTCCGCCCGCCGTCCCCGGGGGGGACGCGGCTTGTGCCTCCCTCTCCCGCACTCCGTGGCCGGCGGGGCTTGACCGGGCCCGACTAGTCGGGCAGGTGGTAGACGGCGAGGGCCGCGGTGTCGTCATGGAGGCGGTTGTCGCTGTAGATGAGGAGATCGTGGTGGAGGCGGTCGAGGAGTTCCCGGGGCTGGAGAGGACCCCAGGAGAGGACACGCTGGGGGAGGGGGTAGAAGGCCCCGGTGTGGTCGCGTGCTTCGGTGACGCCGTCGGTGTAGAGCAGCAACTGGTCGCCGGGACCGAAGGGGTACTCGTCGACCCGGTAGGCCTCTGTGAGGAGCATGCCCAGGTTGAGGGGTGGTGCGGGGTCGGCCGTCTCCAGCTCAGTGACCCCGTCGGAGCGGATGAGGAGGGGTGGGGGATGGCCGCAGTTGACGATGCGGACCACGTGGCGGCTGGGGATCTCCGCGAAGACAGCGGTGACGAAGCGCTCGCCCACATCGTTTCCGGCCAGGCGGGCGGCCCTGCGATTCATGCTCGTCTCCGCCCGGCGGGCAACGGCGGCGAGGTCGGGTTCGTCGTGGGCGGCCTCGCGAAAGGCGCCGAGGAGGGTGGCGGCCGTCTCGACGGCGGGGAGTCCCTTGCCGCGGACGTCGCCAATGACAATGCGGAGTCCGTACGTGGTGGGGACGGCCTCGTACAGGTCACCGCCGATGCGTGCTTCCGCGGCGGCGGACAGGTAAAGGGCTTCAACCAGAAGTGGGCCGATGCGGTGCGGGACCGGGCTGAGCAGGACACGCTGCGCGATCTCGGCCACGAAGCGCACGTTGGCGAGGGTGCGTTCCCGGCGCACGCGGTGGGCAGCCAGGATTGTTCCGAGGACGCCGACCACAGCGGTGCTCAGGTAGGTGGCCACGTAGTGGCGCTCCCACACGTAGCTCACCGGGCGGCCCGCGCAGCACGGGGTGCCGGCCAGGACCCCTTCGAAGGCGATCGCGAACACGGTGACGCCGGCGACGGCAGTGGGGCCGTGGGCGAAGGCGGCGATCACGGGGAGGGCGATGAGCAGGAAGCTCACCGGCCACTGCACGGGCGTAAGGGGTTCGAGCACCAGGATGCCCGCGATATAGAAGGCGGGCAGCCAGCGCATCCACGTGGGCGCGACCGGCACCTGCGGGCCCCCACCGCCGGGCGGCGCTGCCCAGTCGCTCACCGCCCCGGGGCGGCCCGGCCACCTCACGGCTCTCATTCCGTCGCGGAGCGAGCGGCGCGAGCACGGACGCTGCCCAGTCGGAGGACGGAACCGCCATGTGGGCCTGCATGCCGACGGTGCTCCTGGCGGCTCCACTCAAACAGCCTGTACACGCGGGACTCCTGGCACATGACGTGGTCAAGACGTCCATCCTGCTGCGCTGCAACGCTTCGGGCTGGTCATTGCTCCAGCCAATGGCATGTCAGGACCTTCGCGTGGGGCCGGCCCGCCGGGACCGGGTGGAAGGCCGTGCATGTCGGGATCGTGCCCCAGTCCTACCCGGTCAGGCCATGACCATCGTGTGGCCGCACCCGTGTGGCCATGGCCGCACCAGCGCGGACGCGCACGCGTACCCGCAGTTTCTGCTTCCCCCGCTCACGGCCTGGCCACCGTGTCACTGCGGGGCTGGCCAGTGGAGTGGCTCCCGACCCGATCGGCGTCCGGGGGATGGTGGGAGTGCCGGTAATCGGGTACATCAGGACAAGTAGCACCGGTTGGTACGGCTCGGCAGGCGCCCATGCGCGCTCCGCGCGGACCGGCCGCGTCCGCCCACCCCACAAAGCGGCGAGGTGAGCTCCTCATGTCCGCACCATCCGCTCCGAAGAACACACCCAAGGTCACTGAGCGTGAAGCGCGCCAAGTGGCCGAGGCCGCTCGCGAACAGGACTGGCACAAGCCCAGTTTCGCCAAGGAACTCTTCCTCGGACGCTTCCGGCTCGACCTGATCCATCCGCATCCGCTGCCGGCCGCGGACGACGTCCGGCGCGGCGAGGCGTTCCTCGCCCGGCTGCGCGATTTCTGTGAAACCAGGATCGACAGCGCCCTCATCGAGCGTGAGGCGAGGATTCCCGACGAGGTGATCAACGGCCTCAAGGAAATCGGCGCGCTCGGGATGAAGATCGACCCGAAGTACGGCGGCCTCGGCCTCACCCAGGTCTACTACAACAAGGCCCTCGCCCTGGTCGGCTCCGCCAGCCCCGCGATCGGTGCACTGCTCTCCGCCCACCAGTCCATCGGCGTACCGCAGCCGCTGAAACTCTTCGGCAGCCAGGAACAGAAGGACACCTTCCTGCCCCGGTTGGCCAGCACCGACATCTCGGCGTTCCTGCTCACCGAACCGGACGTCGGCTCCGACCCGGCCAGGCTCGCCACCTCGGCGGTTCCGGAGGGACCGGACTACATCCTCGACGGTGTGAAGCTGTGGACGACCAACGGTGTCGTCGCCGACCTCCTCGTCGTGATGGCCCGCGTCCCGAAGTCGGAAGGCCACAAGGGCGGCATCACGGCCTTCGTCGTCGAGGCGGACTCCCCGGGCATCACCGTCGAGAACCGCAACGCCTTCATGGGCCTGCGCGGCCTCGAGAACGGCGTCACCCGCTTCCACCGGGTCCGGGTCCCGGCCGCGAACCGCATCGGCCCCGAAGGCGCAGGGCTCAAGATCGCCCTCACCACGCTCAACACGGGACGGCTCTCCCTGCCCGCCATGTGCGTCGGCGCCGGGAAGTGGTGTCTGAAGATCGCCCGCGAGTGGTCGGCTGTCCGTGAGCAGTGGGGCAGGCCGGTCGCCCGGCACGAGGCTGTCGGCGCCAAGATCTCCTTCATCGCCGCAACCACCTTCGCGCTCGAAGCGGTGGTCGACCTCTCCTCCCAGATGGCGGACGAGAACCGCAACGACATCCGGATCGAAGCGGCCCTCGCCAAGCTGTACGGCTCCGAGATGGGCTGTCTGATGGCCGACGAACTGGTCCAGATCCGGGGCGGCCGGGGCTTCGAGACAGCCGCGTCCCTCGCCGCCCGCGGCGAACGGGCCGTCCCCGCCGAACAGCTCCTGCGCGATCTGCGGATCAACCGGATCTTCGAGGGCTCCACCGAGATCATGCATCTGCTGATCGCCCGTGAGGCCGTCGACGCCCATCTGAAGGTCGCGGGGGACATCATCGACCCCGACAAACCCCTTTCCGCCAAGGCGAAAGCGGGCGCGAACGCGGCCGGCTTCTACGCCCGCTGGCTGCCCAAGCTCGTCGCAGGTCCGGGACAACTCCCGCGTACCTACGGGGAATTCAACCCACCCGGACACCCGGACCTGTCCACCCATCTGCGCTATGTCGAACGCTCCGCCCGCAAGCTCGCGCGCTCCACCTTCTACGCCATGTCGCGCTGGCAGGGCCGGATGGAGACCAAGCAGGGCTTCCTCGGCAGGATCGTCGACATCGGCGCGGAACTCTTCGCGATGAGCGCCGCCTGCGTCCGCGCCGAACTGCTGCGCTCCTCCGACGACCACGGCCGCGAGGCCTACCGGCTCGCCGACACCTTCTGCCGCCAGTCCCGCGTCCGGGTCGAGGAACTCTTCACCCGCCTGTGGTCCAACACCGACGACCTGGACCGGCGCGTGGTCGACGGCGTCCTGTCCGGCGCGTACACGTGGCTGGAGGAAGGCATCATCGACCCGAGCGGCGAAGGCCCGTGGATCGCCGACGCCACTCCCGGGCCGTCCGTCCGGGACAACGTCCACCGACCCGTTCGCTGAACCGCGGACCATCGGGCGGGGCGCACGTCCACTCACCGGACGTACCCCGCCCGGCCGTGCGGGGTACGGCAGGATGACGGTCCGTGACCGTCATCCACATCCCCGGCTCCAAGTCCGTCACCGCGCGTGCCCTGTTCCTGGCCGCCGCCGCGAACGGCACCAGCACCCTCGTACGGCCCCTGCGCTCGGACGACACCGAGGGCTTCGCCGAAGGCCTCACGCGCCTCGGCTACCGCATCGGGCAGGAAGCGGATCGCTGGCACATCGAGGGCCGCCCCTCCGGGCCCGCCGTCACCGACGCCGACGTCTACTGCCGCGACGGCGCCACCACGGCACGCTTCCTGCCGACCCTCGCCGCGGCCGCCGCCTCCGGCACGTACCGCTTCGACGCCTCCGCCCAGATGCGCCGCCGCCCCCTCGCCCCGCTCACCGAGGCCCTGCGCACGCTCGGCGTCGACCTGCGCCACGACGCGGCCGAGGGCCACCACCCGCTGCGGATCAGCGCATCCGGCATCAGGGGCGGCGAACTCACCCTGGAAGCGGGCGAGTCCTCCCAGTACCTCACCGCGCTCCTGATGCTCGGACCGCTGACCGCTCGGGGGCTCCGGATCACCGTCACCGACCTGGTCTCCGCCCCGTACATCGAGATCACCCTCGCGATGATGCGCAGTTTCGGCGTCGAGGTGACCATCGGCAGCCACGACAACAACGTCCTCACCGTGCCACCCGGCGGCTACCGGGCCACCACCTACGCCATCGAGCCCGACGCCTCCACCGCGAGCTACTTCTTCGCCGCGGCGGCCCTCACCGGCAGTGAGATCACCGTCCCCGGCCTCGGCACGGACGCACTCCAGGGCGACCTCCGGTTCGTCGATGTGCTGCGCCGCATGGGCGCCGAGGTGCACACCACAGCCCAGTCCACCACCGTCAGCTCCGGCGGCACTCTCTCGGGCCTCACCGTCAATATGCGCGACATCTCCGACACCATGCCGACGCTGGCGGCGATCGCCCCCTTCGCCTCGGGTCCGGTACGCATCGAGGACGTGGGCAACACCCGGGTGAAGGAGTGCGACCGGTTGGAGGCCTGCGCCCAGAACCTCAGGCGGATGGGCATCACGGTCGGGACGGGCCGGGACTGGATCGAGATCCGCCCCGGCGCACCCCGCCCCACCGAGATCGCCACCCACGGCGACCACCGCATCGTCATGTCGTTCGCCGTTGCCGGCCTGCGGGTGCCGGGCATCACGTTCGACGACCCCGGTTGCGTACGGAAGACGTTTCCCGGGTTCCACGAGGCCTTCGCCGGGTTCGCGGAACTCACGAACCGTTAGGGTTCCTGGGCCCACGCCGTCTTTGGGAGTTCTCATGTCCACGCCGCCGCACCACCTGCCGACCTCCTACGGATCCGTTGCGTCGTGCCACATCTGCGGCGCGATACCGGCGGTCCATGCCGTGGTGCGTGGACACCGCGGGCTCGTCGTCACACTGCGCTTCCTGACCGAGGAGGGCGCCTTCTGCCGGACCTGCGGAACGGCCACGTACCGCAGGATGACCTCGGACACCCTCTGGCAGGGCTGGTGGGGTCTGCTGTCGGTGTTCGCCGCACCGGTCACGATGGTGATGAACATCGGCGCCCGCTCCCGGATCCGCGCCCTGCCCCACCCGGTGGGCAATCTGCGGCCCCAACTCGCCCCGGGGCGCCGGGTCCTGGCCCGGCCGCCCGCGCTGGTCATCATGGCCGCCCTGGTCGTGGCCCTGGGCGCGGTCGTGGTCCCGAAGCTGATTCCGCACACCCAGCCCACGTTCACCGCCGGTGACTGCATCCGCAACCATGCGAAATGGCCCGAGCAGGACCTCGAAGAGGTCGGCTGCAGTTCCCCCGAGGCCGAGTACTGGATCTCCGACGGGGACAAGTGCTGGGGCAAGGACTGGCTGCTGTACCTGGAGTACAGCGCGGAGAAGAAGACCCTGTGCGCTCACCCCATGTCGAAATGACCGCCCCGGCGACTCCACGGATCACGGCGGCCCGGTGGGCGAGGTTCCGCGTCAGGACGGCTGAGATCGGCCCCGGGCGGACTGCGCCCGCCCGGCGCGGGGGACGCACTGTCCACACTCACAGCCGATGCGGCAACAATGGGGGGCATGAGCGACAGCCCTGCCCCCCTCGCCGACCCGCACGTCGTCTTCGATGCCACGGAAGGCCCCCGGGATCTCGTCATCCTCGGCTCCACCGGCTCCATCGGCACCCAGGCCATCGACCTGGTGCTGCGCAACCCCGACCGCTTCCGCGTCACCGCGCTCTCCGCCGCGGGCGGCCGGGTCGCACTCCTCGCCGAGCAGGCGCGGCAGCTGCGGGTGCGTACCGTGGCCGTCGCCGCACCGGACGCCGTACCGGCTCTCCGCGAGGCGCTGCGCGAGCAGTACGGGGCGGGCGAGCCGCTCCCCGAGATCCTGGCAGGGCCCGAGGCCGCCACCCAGATCGCCGCCGGCGACTGCCACACCGTGCTCAACGGAATCACCGGATCGATCGGTCTCGCCCCCACACTCGCCGCACTCGAAGCGGGCCGCACGCTCGCCCTGGCCAACAAGGAGTCGCTGATCGTCGGCGGCCCGCTGGTCAAGGCGCTGGCCGAGCCCGGCCAGATCATCCCGGTCGACTCCGAGCACGCCGCCCTCTTCCAGGCGCTCGCCGCCGGGACCAGGGCCGACGTACGCAAGCTCGTCGTCACAGCGTCCGGCGGCCCCTTCCGGGGACGAACCAAGAGCGAGCTCGTGAGCGTCACCCGCGAGGAGGCCCTCGCGCACCCGACCTGGGCCATGGGACCGGTCATCACGATCAATTCCGCCACCCTGGTCAACAAGGGACTGGAGGTCATCGAGGCGCATCTCCTCTACGACATTCCGTTCGACCGGATCGAGGTCGTGGTCCACCCCCAGTCGTACGTTCACTCCATGGTGGAGTTCACCGACGGCTCCACCCTCGCCCAGGCCACACCCCCGGACATGAGGGGCCCGATCGCCATCGGCCTCGGCTGGCCCCAGCGCATCCCGGACGCCGCACCGGCCTTCGACTGGTCGAAGGCGTCCAGCTGGGAGTTCTTCCCCCTCGACAACGAGGCCTTCCCGTCCGTGGGACTGGCCAGGCACGTGGGCACGCTCGGCGCCACCGCCCCGGCCGTGTTCAACGCTGCGAACGAGGAATGCGTCGACGCATTCCTGGCAGGACGGCTGCCGTTCAACGGAATCATGGATACGGTCACGGCGGTGGTGGCCGAACACGGCACCCCCGCCACGGGAACTTCGCTCACGGTCGCAGACGTCCTCGAAGCGGAGACCTGGGCACGCGCCCGGGCCCGTGAACTCTCGGCGAAAGCGACAGCGGAGGCGCGCGCATGAGTATTACGACGGTCCTGTTGACGATTCTGGGCATCGTCGTCTTCGTCATCGGGCTGCTGTTCTCGATCGCCTGGCACGAGCTGGGGCACCTGTCGACCGCGAAGCTCTTCGGCATCCGCGTCCCCCAGTACATGGTCGGCTTCGGACCGACGGTCTGGTCGCGGAAGAAGGGCGACACCGAGTACGGGATCAAGGCCATTCCGGCCGGCGGCTACATCCGCATGATCGGCATGTTCCCGCCGGGTCCGGACGGGCGCCTGGAGGCGCGGTCCACGTCACCGTGGCGCGGCATGATCGAGGACGCCAGGTCCGCGGCCTTCGAGGAGCTCGAACCGGGTGACGAGAAGCGGCTCTTCTACACGCGCAAGCCGTGGAAGCGCGTCATCGTGATGTTCGCCGGACCGTTCATGAACCTGGTCCTCGCCGTCGCGATCTTCCTCGGTGTGGCGATGACCTTCGGGTTCCAGACCCAGACCACGGAGGTGGCGGGTGTCCAGAAGTGCGTGATCGCCCAGAGCGCGAACCGCGACACCTGTAAGAAGTCCGACCCGGTCTCGCCCGCACAGGCCGCAGGACTGAAGAAGGGCGACAAGATCGTCGCCTTCGACGGCCAGAAGGTCGACGACTGGGCCACGCTCTCCGACAAGATCCGCGACACCATCGGCCCCGCCACGATCACGGTCCAGCGCGACGGCCAGGAGCAGACCCTCCACGCGGTGCTGAAGAAGAACGCGGTGGCGAAGAAGGACTCCAAGGGGGAGGTGGTCCCCGGTCAGTACGTGACGGCCGGCTACCTCGGCTTCGCCGCCCAGACCGAGATCGTTCCGCTCTCCTTCGGCGACTCGGTCGTCCGCATGGGAGACATGATCGAGAGCGGCGTCGACTCGATCATCGCCCTGCCCTCCAAGATCCCGGACCTGTGGAGCGCAGCCTTCGGCGACGGTGAGCGCGCAGCGGACTCCCCGGTCGGCGTGGTCGGTGCGGCCAGGATCGGCGGCGAGGTGATGACGCTCGACGTCCCGGCGACGAACCAGATCGCGATGATGCTGTTCCTGCTGGCCGGCTTCAATCTCTCGCTGTTCCTCTTCAACATGCTGCCCCTGCTGCCGCTCGACGGCGGGCACATCGCCGGAGCGCTCTGGGAGGCCCTGCGCCGCAATGTGGCACGGGTCTTCAGGCGCCCCGACCCGGGCCCCTTCGACGTGGCCAAACTGATGCCGGTCGCCTATGTCGTCGCAGGTGTATTCATCTGCTTCACACTGCTGGTGCTGGTGGCCGACATCGTCAACCCGGTCAAGATCTCCTGATCTCCCGACCGGCCCGGTGAACCATGGGTGACGGCCCGGCACACAGCGTGTGTACGGGCCCGTCCCATTGCGCGGCACTCCCGGACGCGGTGTGCTCGGGGGTGTCGCCGGTGCCGTAACCTCGAAACCCGGAGCCCGCCGATCTCGGGACCTTGATCCACACCTTGGGGATGCTCAGCGCATGACTGCGATTTCTCTCGGAATGCCGTCCGTTCCGACCAAGCTCGCCGACCGGAGGGTCAGCCGCCAGATCCAGGTCGGGTCGGTTGCGGTGGGCGGGGATGCGCCGGTGTCGGTGCAGTCGATGACCACGACGCGTACGTCGGACGTCGGTGCGACGTTGCAGCAGATCGCGGAGCTGACGGCGTCGGGTTGTCAGATCGTGCGGGTGGCGTGTCCGACGCAGGATGATGCGGACGCGCTGGCGACGATCGCGAGGAAGTCGCAGATCCCGGTGATCGCGGACATTCATTTCCAGCCGAAGTATGTGTTCGCGGCGATTGATGCGGGCTGTGCGGCGGTGCGGGTGAATCCGGGGAACATCAAGCAGTTCGACGACAAGGTGAAGGAGATCGCGCGGGCCGCGAAGGACGCGGGTACGCCGATCCGGATCGGTGTGAATGCCGGTTCGCTGGATGCGCGGCTGCTGAAGAAGTACGGGAAGGCGACTCCGGAGGCGTTGGTGGAGTCGGCTCTGTGGGAGGCGTCGCTCTTCGAGGAGCACGGTTTCCGGGACATCAAGATCTCGGTGAAGCACAACGATCCGGTGGTGATGGTCAATGCGTACCGTCAGCTGGCGGCGCAGTGCGATTATCCGCTGCATCTGGGGGTGACGGAGGCGGGGCCGGCGTTCCAGGGGACGATCAAGTCGGCGGTGGCGTTCGGTGCGCTGCTGAGCGAGGGGATCGGGGACACGATCCGGGTGTCGCTGTCGGCGCCGCCGGCCGAGGAGGTCAAGGTCGGGCTGCAGATTCTGGAGTCGCTGAATCTGAAGCAGCGGCGGCTGGAGATCGTGTCGTGTCCGTCGTGCGGTCGCGCGCAGGTGGATGTGTACAAGCTGGCGGATCAGGTCAGTGCGGGTCTTGAGGGCATGGAGGTGCCGTTGCGGGTGGCCGTGATGGGCTGTGTCGTCAACGGTCCGGGTGAGGCCCGTGAGGCGGACCTGGGTGTTGCTTCCGGGAACGGCAAGGGGCAGATCTTCGTGAAGGGCGAGGTCATCAAGACCGTGCCCGAGTCGAAGATCGTCGAGACGCTGATCGAAGAAGCCCTGAAGATCGCCGAGCAGATGGAGAAGGACGGCATCGCCTCGGGCGAGCCCCAGGTCTCCATCAGCTGAACCAGAACTCGCACCCCCGCGCCCCGCCGGACGAACACCGCCCGGCGGGGCGCGGTCGTGAGCGACCTCACGGGCCCCCGCGGCCGCTGTTCCCGGGCACGGGCGGCGCCGATGAGCCTCTTTGGGTACAGTGCGGAAATCAGCAGACCGCATGGTGAGGCCCCCTCGTGTTGACGCAGACCACCACCCGGGTCCTCGAACCCAGCGACCTCGGCGCCGCTCTCGCCATCCTGGAGAGCGAACCCGTCGCCAACGCCTTCGTGACGTCCCGGGTCCAGATCGCAGGTCTCGATCCCTGGCGCCTCGGCGGCGAGATGTGGGGCTGGTACGCCGATGGACGGCTGCGCTCGCTGTGCTACTCGGGCGCCAACCTCGTACCGATCTGCGCCACCCCCGAGGCCGTCAGGGCCTTCGCCGACCGGGCCCGCCGGGTCGGCCGCCGCTGCTCCTCGATCGTCGGCCCCGCAGAGCCCACCACTCAGCTGTGGCGGCTCCTCGAACCCGGCTGGGGCCCCGCCCGCGAGGTCCGGGCCCATCAGCCGCTCATGGTCACCGAGAGCCCGTCCGCCGAGGTCACCCCCGACCCACTGGTCCGCCGGATCCGCAAGGACGAGATGGACGTCCTGATGCCGGCCTGCGTGGCGATGTTCACCGAGGAGGTCGGCATTTCCCCGCTCGCGGGCGACGGCGGACTCCTCTACCAGGCACGCGTCGCCGAGCTCGTCGGTGCCGGCCGCTCGTTCGCCCGGATCGAGGACGGCCGGGTCGTCTTCAAGGCGGAGATCGGCGCGGCCACCTCGCAGGCCTGCCAGATCCAGGGTGTCTGGGTCGCCCCCGAACGCCGCGGCCGAGGACTCTCCGAGACCGGCATGGCGGCGGTTCTGCGCTACGCACTGGCTGATGTCGCACCCGTCGTCAGCCTGTACGTGAACGACTACAACACCCCTGCGCGCAAGGCCTACACCAGGGTCGGCTTCCGCGAGGCCGGCGCGTTCATGAGCGTGCTGTTCTGACCGGTCGGCGGCCGGTGCCACCGACCCGTACCACCCACCCCACCCGGGCCAGTAGGGTCGGCGCATGGCAGCAGTTTCCGGGGACGGCCCTCACACTCCCAGCGTCCGGATCGGAGCGATCGATCTCGCCGCGCGCGTGGACGAGGCGCTCGCGGTGCAGGCTGTCGCCTTCGGCCTGGGACCGGAAGAGATCGAGGTACGGCGCCACATCGTCCTCAGACACCTCGACCACCCCTGCGCCCGCGCGCTGGGCGCCACCACCCCGGGCGGCCGGCTCGTCGGCTTCGTCTACGGTATGCCGAACGAACGCGGCCAGTGGTGGTCCACCGTCGTCGAGCCCTACCTCCGCGCCACCGGCTCCGCGCACTGGCTCGACGACTCGTTCGTCATCACCGAACTGCACGTCCTGCCGAAGTTCCAGAACCGCGGCATCGGCCGCGCGCTGATCACCGCCATCACGGACGCCGTCGACCAGCCCCGGTCCATCCTCTCCGCGATCGACACGGAGAGCCCGGCACGTGGTCTCTATCGCAGTCTCGGCTACCAGGACCTGGCCCGGCAGGTGCTCTTTCCCAGCGCTCCCAAGCCGTATGCGGTGATGGGAGCCCCGCTTCCGCTGCGTCGCAAGGGCTAGTACGGAAGCCAATGGATTTCCGCCCACCCGTACCACCCGGCTAACCTCCTGCACATCACCCTTCCGAGCAGGAGTTCATCATGGCCCAGGTCCAGCGCATGTCCCGATTGATGATCAAGACACTGCGCGACGACCCGGCGGACGCCGAGACGCTCAACCACAAGCTGCTCGTCCGGGCCGGATACGTACGTCGCACGGCGGCCGGAATCTGGACCTGGCTGCCGCTCGGCAAGAAGGTCCTGGAGAACATCACCCGCGTCGTGCGCGAGGAGATGGACGCCATCGGCGGCCAGGAAGTGCTGCTGCCCGCGCTGCTCCCCAAGGAGTCGTACGACGCCAGCGGCCGCTACCACGAGTACGGCGATCTGCTCTTCAAGCTCAAGGACCGCAAGGGCGCCGAGTACCTCCTCGGCCCCACGCACGAAGAGATCTTCACCCAGGTCGTCAAGGATCAGATCACGTCCTACAAGGACCTGCCCGTGATCCTCTACCAGATCCAGACCAAGTACCGGGACGAGGCCCGCCCCCGCGCCGGTGTGCTGCGCGGCCGCGAGTTCCAGATGAAGGACTCGTACTCCTTCGACACCACGGACGAGGGGCTCATCGAGGCGTACCAGCTGCACCGCGCCGCCTACATCCGGATCTTCGAGCGGCTCGGCCTCGACCACCGCATCGTCTCCGCCGTCTCCGGTGCGATGGGCGGCTCGGCCTCCGAGGAATTCCTGGCCCCCGCCCCGGCCGGTGAGGACACCTTCGCCGACTGCCCCGCCTGCGACTACGCGGCCAACACGGAGGCGGTGACCTTCACGGCCACCCCCGTGGACGGCTCGGCGCACGGCCCCGTCGAGGAGCTGGACACCCCCGACACCCCGACCATCGAGACGCTCGCCGCGCACCTGGGCGTCCCGGCCTCCGCGACCCTGAAGAACCTGCTGGTCAAGGTCGACGGCGAGATCGTCGCCGTGGGCGTGCCCGGCGACCGCGAGGTCGACCTCGGCAAGCTCGGCGAGCACCTCGCCCCCGCCGTCGTCGAACTGGTCACCGCGGAGGACTTCGAGGGCCGCGGCGACCTGGTACGCGGCTACGTCGGCCCGCAGGGTCTGGAGAAGGTCCGCTACATCGCCGACCCGCGCATCGCCGCCGGCACCGCCTGGATCACCGGCGCGAACAAGCCCGGTACCCACGCGAAGAACGTCGTCGCCGGCCGTGACTTCGAGGTCGACGACTACCTCGACGTCGTCGTCGTCGCGGCGGGCGACCCGTGCCCCAAGTGCGGCACCGGCCTCAAGCTGGACCGCGCCATCGAGATCGGCCACATCTTCCAGCTGGGCCGCAAGTTCGCGGACGCCTTCCAGCTCGATGTGCTCGGCCAGAACGGCAAGCCGGTCCGGGTCACCATGGGCTCCTACGGCATCGGCGTCTCCCGCGCCGTCGCCGCGCTCGCCGAACAGACCGCCGACGAGCAGGGGCTGTGCTGGCCCCGCGAGATCGCCCCGGCCGATGTCCATGTCGTCGCGGCGGGCAAGGCGCTCCAGACGGAGCTGGCCCTCGACGTCGCCGAGAAGCTCGCCGCCGCCGGTGTGCGGGTCATGGTCGACGACCGCGCGGGCGTCTCGCCCGGTGTGAAGTTCACCGACGCCGAGCTGATCGGCATCCCGAAGATCCTGGTCGCCGGCCGCCGCTCGGCAGAGGGCGTCCTGGAGCTCAAGGACCGCCGTACGGGCGAGCGCGAGGAGCTCACGGTCGACGAGGCGATCGCCCGCCTGACCGTTCAGGGCTGACACCGCAGCGCAAAGCCGTAGGCCCCGCGCACCGCGGGGGCCTACGGCTTTGCGAGGCATTTACAGCCAGCCTGCGAACTCCAGCGTCAGCTCGCCCTCCTGGCGACGGCCGACCGCCAGCGCCCGGGTTCCCGATTCCACCGCGCGGAACAGCGTCCAGCCGTGCAGCCGCTCCCGGTCCACGTCCAGCGAATCGGCGAGCTTCTTGATCCGCCGACGGGCCGTCACCGGGCCGCCGGGGGAGGCGATCAGGTCCTCGACGCGGTCACGCACCAGGCGCGCCAGATCGTAGGCCCGCTCACCGACCAGCGGCTCCGGCCCGACCGTCAGCCAGGGCACCCGCTCGCCCGCGAGCACCTTGCTCTGGCGGAAATTGCCGTGCAGCAGCAGGAGTTCGGGGGAGTGGGCGACAAGCTCCGCACGCGCCGCGAGCGCCGCGGAGACCAGCGGCTCCAAGCTGGGGTCGGCCGCGGCGTGGGCGCGCATCGGCTCCGTACGGCGCCCGGTCCGCTCGGCGACCGTCTCGAATCCATGGCCGGCCGGCGGCTCGACCCAGAGCCGGCGCACCGTCCCCGCCGCCTCCAGCAGCGCCTTCGCCTCCGGCAGTGAGCGCAGCGACACCTCGGGATGCAGTCGTTCGAGCAGCAGTGCGCCGGGGCCGCCGTTGAGGAGCTGCACCGCGCCCCAGCCGTTCCAGTGAGCGAGCGCCGCTTGCTCCAGCTCGGGCGCGGCCCCGGACGGAGCGATCTTCAGCGCGGCCGGGGTGCCGTCGGAGCATGTCACCAGCAGGACCAGACTGCTGCGGCCCCCGGGGGCAGCGACCCGTTCCACGGTCAGCTGCTGCCCGGTCGAGGACAGCGCTTCCTCGGTCAGTGCGGGAAGCTGCGCGAGCCAGTCGGCGGCGGCCGCATCCCCGTACGACTCGCCGAGCGCTCGCACCAGACGCTGCGGCGGTTCGAAACCCATACGTGCTTTGTTCCCTTTCAGAGCTTCTTCAGTGCGTCGCGCCGGTCCCGTTCGTCATATCGGTCCCGTGGATCGCGTCGGACCCGGCGCTCGCATCGGGCCCTGCCGTCGTGCGGGTCCCGGCGGCGGTCCGCTCGGCGAGCCCGGGAAAGGGTACGCCGCTGCCGCGCCAGCGGACCGCACGCACCGCGGCCTCCCGCAGCGCATCCGCGGCCTCCCGCCTGAGCGGACCCGCGGCGGCCCGTACGAGATCGGAGTACACGTCCGCGACCCGGTCCTCCAGCAGGGCGGCCAGTCGCACCGCCGCAGCCGGGTCCGGCACCGCGAACGGCAGAGCGTACGCGGCCTGAGCCGCCACAGGTTCACCGCCCAGGTCACGCACGGTCCGTGCCAGCGCATCGCGTCGGGCCCGGTGCGCGTGGTAGGCCGCAGTGGCCTCGGCCCGTCGGCCGTCGGCGACCCGGCCGCCGGCCACCCCGTACCCGTACACCGCCGCGTGTTCGGCGGCCAGGGCCGCCTGAGCCGCCTTCTGTGTTCCGGCGCTCATGACGAGGTCTCCTTGGCCAGTTCGGTCAGCAGATAGGCATGGGCCGCGCCCGCCGCCGCGATCGACGCCAGCAGCCGGGCCAGCTCCGGCGGCGCCTTCAGCAGCGTCGCCGTGTGGGCGTCCGCGGTGCGGCGCTCCGCCGCGGCCAGTTCCTTGAGGGCGGCCGCGGCGTCGGTCGTGCGTGTCCGGGAGAACACGAGCGTCTTGCCGCCATCAGGCACCAGCGCCTTGGCATGGGCCCGTACGGCGTCCCGCAGCGGCGAGAGCCCGGCGGCGGTCGCCGGATAGGCCCTGACCACCTGTTCGTACCGGGCGAGCAGCTCCCTGCTGGTACGCGCGGCACCCGCCCGGAGCGTCTTCTCCGCCCGTGCGGCGGCGGCCTGCTCGGCCGCGGTCGCCGCGTCGGCCCGTGCGGAGCCCTCCCGGGGCCCGGTCCCGTCGCCGCAGCCGGCCAGCACCGCCGCCATGGCGAACGCCCCCGTCGCGGTGAACGCACCTCTGCGCGTCGTCCCCGTGCGCCGCACTTGTTCTCCTTCGGGCTTGGACCTGTCTTGACTGGATCTGTCCTGAAGTGATCACCGCAGGCGAGCGTACCCGCGGCAGCGGAGCGGGCGGACGGCAACACCCCTCGGGACCGGATACCCTTTGACCTGACACGCGAGATCCCCACAACAGCACACGCGGCCGAGGAGTCACCCGGATGAGCACCACCCAGAGCGAGAGGCTGCGCGGACTGCTCGAACCGCTCGTCAGCGCCGAGCAGCTGGATCTCGAAGAGATCGAGGTGTCCCGGGCGGGCCGCCGCCGGGTGCTGCGGATCACCGTGGACTCCGAAGAAGGCGTGGAGCTGGACACCTGCGCCGAGCTGAGCCGCGCGATCTCCGAGAAGCTCGACGAGACCGACGCGATGGGCGAGGGCGAGTACGTCCTCGAAGTCAGTTCCCCCGGTGCCGACCGTCCGCTGACGGAGCACCGCCACTACGTACGTGCCACGGGCCGCCTGGCCAAGCTGCACCTGCGCGAGGGAGGCGAGCTGGTGGCTCGCATCCTCGCCGTGGACGAAGAAGGACTCGACCTCGAAGTGCCGGGCGTCAAGGGCCGCAAGCCCACGTCCCGCCGGGTCGCCTTCGACGAGATCACCAAGGCGCGCGTGGAGATCGAATTCAGCCGCAAGGACAAGAAGGAAGAGGAGGCGTAGCCGTGGACATCGATGTGAAGCTCTTGAAGGGCTTGGCACAGGACAAGGAGATCCCCTTCGACGTGCTCGTCGAGGCGATCGAGTCGGCCCTCCTCATCGCCTACCACCGTACGGACGGCAGCCACCGCCGCGCGCGCGTGAAGCTCGACGAGCGCGGCCACGTGACGGTGTGGGCGAAGGAGGACCCGGCCGACCTCGAACCGGGCCAGGAGGCCAAGGAGTTCGACGACACCCCGTCCGGTTTCGGCCGGATCGCCGCGACCACCGCCAAGCAGGTCATCCTGCAGCGACTGCGCGACGCCGAGGACGACAGGACGTTCGGCGAGTACGCGGGCCACGAGGGCGATGTCGTCACCGGCGTCGTCCAGCAGGGCAAGGACCCGAAGAACGTCCTGGTCGACATCGGCAAGCTGGAAGCGATCCTGCCGGTGCAGGAGCAGGTGCCGGGCGAGGAGTACACCCACGGCCTGCGTCTGCGTACGTATGTCGTACGGGTCGCCAAGGGCGTGCGCGGTCCGTCCGTGACGCTGTCGCGGACCCACCCCAACCTGGTGAAGAAGCTCTTCGCGCTGGAGGTCCCGGAGATCGCGGACGGTTCCGTCGAGATCTGTGCGATCGCCCGCGAGGCCGGTCACCGCACCAAGATCGCGGTCCGTTCGACCCGTTCCGGGCTGAACGCCAAGGGTGCCTGCATCGGCCCGATGGGCGGCCGGGTGCGCAATGTCATGGCCGAGCTGCACGGCGAGAAGATCGACATCGTGGACTGGTCGGACGACCCGGCCGAGATGGTCGCCAACGCCCTGTCGCCCGCGCGGGTGAGCCAGGTCGAGGTCGTGGACCTCGGCGCACGGTCCGCCCGGGTCACCGTTCCGGACTACCAGCTGTCGCTCGCGATCGGCAAGGAGGGGCAGAATGCCCGCCTCGCCGCCCGCCTCACCGGCTGGCGCATCGACATCCGTCCGGACACCGAGACCGACGCCGAGCGCGACGTCGCCGACCGGGAGCGGGCCGAGCGGGCCCGCGAGCGTTCGGAGCGCCGCTGACCAACCCGGCGGTCGCCGGGCTGCGGCCCGCGCCGGACTCCTGGTGCCTCCCCGGAAGGGGTGCCAGGGGCTCGGTCGCGCGGGCCGCAGGGAATACATCTGGGCGGCATGCCGCTGAGAACACGACAACATCCGTTCGATTTTTGCCCCAAAGGGGTGAGGTCGGTGCGGGGAGGTAGACTTAGACGTGTCTGGCCGGACGCACGCCCGCGCTTGCCCTGAGCGAACCTGTGTGGGATGCCGGGAGCGGGCGGCCAAGAGTGAGCTGCTGCGCATCGTCGCGGACGAGGACGCCTGCGTCCCTGATCCTCGCGGTACGCTGCCCGGCCGGGGTGCATACATACACCCCGTCTCTGTCTGTCTGGACCTGGCGGTTCGCCGCCGGGCATTCCCCCGGGCCTTCAAGGCCAAGGGGCCGTTCGACCCCGCCGCAGTGCAGCGGTTCGTCGAGCGGGTGACACCGTAAGAAATGAACGGCACGGGACCCCGTGCGGTCAGGTACCTCGCGAGTTGGAAGTAGGTCGAGATTGCGATGAGCACTCGATGAGTACGCGATGAGTACGCCCATGAAGTAGCGACGGTCCGGCGGTAACCCGGACCTAAAAGGAGCGAAGTGGCTAAGGTCCGGGTATACGAACTCGCCAAGGAGTTCGGCGTCGAGAGCAAGGTCGTCATGGCCAAGCTCCAAGAGCTCGGTGAATTCGTCCGTTCGGCGTCCTCGACGATCGAGGCGCCGGTTGTACGCAAGTTGACTGACGCACTGCAGGGGCCCGGCGGCAACGCCGGCAAGTCCGCTGCAAAGCCTGGCGCGCCCCGCAAGGCGACGCCCGCAAAGCCCGCAGCGCCCTCCCCGGCCGCTGCGGCACGTCCCGCTGCCCCGAAGCCCGGCGCCCCGGCCCCCAAGCCGGCCGCAGCCGAGGCCCTCAGCAGCACCCCTTCCGCTGCCGCGCCTGCCGCGCCGTCGGCGGGCCCGCGTCCGGGTCCGAAGCCCGCGCCGAAGCCCGCTCCGGTCACCCCGGTGCCCGCAGCAGAGTTCTCCGCTCCGGCCCCGGCCCAGCCGGCCGCGCCGCAGCAGGCCCCGCGTCCCGCGGGTGCCACCCCCGGGCCCCGTCCTGCTGGTGGCCGTCCGGCCCCGGCCGGTGGTCAGCGTGACGGCGGCCGTGGTGGCGAGCGCGACGGTGGCCGTGGCGGCGACCGTCCGGCCCGTCCCGCAGGCCAGGGCGCCCCGCGCCCCGGCGGCGCCCGTCCGGCGGGTCCCCGTCCGGGCAACAACCCCTTCACCTCCGGCGGCTCGACGGGCATGGCCCGTCCGCAGGCGCCCCGTCCCGGCGGCGCCCCGCGTCCCGGTGGCGGCCAGGATCGTCCGGGCGCCCCGCGTCCGCAGGGCGGCCCCGGTGGCGCCCCGCGACCGCAGGGCCAGGGTGGTGCCCGTCCGACCCCGGGCGGCATGCCCCGTCCGCAGGCTCCCCGTCCGGGCGGTGCCCCCGGTGGTAACCGTCCGAACCCGGGCATGATGCCGCAGCGTCCCGCTGCGGGCCCGCGTCCCGGTGGTGGCCCCGGCGGTGGCCGTGGTCCCGGCGGCGGCGGTCGTCCCGGCGGCGGTGGCGGCGCAGGCCGTCCCGGTGGCGGCGGCTTCGCAGGCCGTCCGGCCGGTCCCGGTGGCGGTGGCGGCGGTTTCGCCGGTCGTCCCGGTGGCGGCGGTGGCGGCGGCGGTGCGGGTCGTCCCGGCGGTGGCGGCGGCTTCGGCGGTCGTCCCGGCTTCGGTGGACGTCCCGGCGGCCCCGGTGGCCGTGGTGGCACACAGGGTGCGTTCGGCCGTCCCGGCGGTCCCGCGCGTCGTGGTCGCAAGTCGAAGCGGCAGAGGCGCCAGGAGTACGAGGCCATGCAGGCCCCGTCGGTGGGCGGCGTCATGCTGCCTCGCGGCAACGGTCAGTCCGTCCGTCTGTCGCGCGGTGCCTCCCTCACCGACTTCGCCGAGAAGATCAACGCCAACCCGGCGTCGCTCGTCGGCGTGATGATGAACCTCGGCGAGATGGTCACTGCCACGCAGTCCGTCTCCGACGAGACGCTGAAGCTCCTCGCGGACGAGATGAACTTCGTCCTCGAGATCGTCAGCCCCGAGGAGGAGGACCGCGAGCTGCTCGAGTCCTTCGACATCGAGTTCGGCGAGGACGAGGGCGGCGAAGAGGCTCTGGTCTCCCGTCCGCCGGTCGTGACCGTCATGGGTCACGTCGACCACGGCAAGACCCGACTTCTGGACGCGATCCGCAAGACGAACGTCGTTGCGGGCGAGGCCGGCGGTATCACGCAGCACATCGGTGCGTACCAGGTCTCCTCCGAGGTCAACGGCGAGGACCGCAGGATCACCTTCATCGACACCCCGGGTCACGAGGCGTTCACCGCCATGCGTGCCCGTGGTGCGAAGTCGACCGACATCGCGATCCTCGTGGTGGCGGCGAACGACGGTGTGATGCCCCAGACGATCGAGGCGCTGAACCACGCCAAGGCGGCCGACGTGCCGATCGTGGTCGCGGTCAACAAGATCGACGTCGAGGGTGCGGACCCGACCAAGGTGCGCGGTCAGCTCACCGAGTTCGGTCTGGTGGCCGAGGAGTACGGCGGCGACACGATGTTCGTCGACATCTCCGCCAAGCAGGGCCTCAACATCGAGGCTCTTCTGGAGGCCGTCGTCCTCACCGCCGACGCCTCGCTCGACCTGCGGGCCAACCCGGAGCAGGACGCGCAGGGTATTGCGATCGAGTCCCACCTCGACCGCGGCCGCGGTGCCGTTTCGACCGTCCTGGTCCAGCGCGGCACGCTGCGCATCGGTGACACGATGGTCGTCGGCGACGCGTACGGCCGTGTCCGGGCGATGCTCGACGACAACGGCAACAACGTCGAGGAAGCGGGTCCGTCGACCCCCGTCCTCGTCCTCGGTCTCACCAACGTCCCGGGCGCCGGCGACAACTTCCTGGTGGTGGACGAGGACCGTACGGCCCGTCAGATCGCCGAGAAGCGTGCCGCCCGTGAGCGCAACGCCAACTTCGCCCGCAAGGGTGTCCGGTTCTCCCTGGAGAACCTGGACGAGGCGCTCAAGGCCGGTCTGGTCCAGGAACTCAACCTCATCATCAAGGGCGACGCGTCCGGTTCGGTGGAGGCTCTCGAGTCCTCGCTGCTCCAGCTCGACGTCGGTGACGAGGTCGACATCCGGGTCCTGCACCGCGGTGTGGGTGCGGTCACCGAGTCGGACATCGACCTGGCGACCGGCTCCGACGCCATCGTGATCGGCTTCAACGTGCGCGCCGCAGGGCGTGCGCAGCAGATGGCCGAGCGCGAAGGCGTGGACGTCCGGTACTACTCGGTCATCTACCAGGCGATCGAAGAGATCGAAGCGGCCCTCAAGGGCATGCTCAAGCCGGAGTACGAAGAGGTCGAGCTCGGTACGGCGGAGATCCGCGAGATCTTCCGCTCGTCCAAGCTGGGCAACATCGCCGGTGTGCTGGTCCGGTCCGGCGAGGTCAAGCGCAACACCAAGGCGCGCTTGCTGCGCGATGGCAAGGTCATCGCGGAGAACCTCAACATCTCCGGTCTGCGCCGCTTCAAGGACGACGTCACCGAGATCCGCGAAGGCTTCGAGGGCGGTATCAACCTCGGAAACTTCAACGACATCAAGATCGACGACGTCATCGCGACGTACGAGATGCGCGAGAAGCCGCGAGGCTGACCCGTACCTCAACAGTCGGGGCCGGTCGACGGGTCGTATTTCCGTCGATCGGCCCCGGCCGTTCCGTGTACGGTTCTTGTGTCCCTGCCAAGCGCTGGCAGGGCACGAACCCGAACCGGCGGGACATCCGGACATACATGTATGTGGGGACACTGTCCTTCGATCTGCTTCTCGGCGACGTACGGTCGTTGAAGGAGAAACGCTCCATCGTCCGGCCGATCGTCGCCGAGCTGCAGCGCAAATACGCGGTGAGTGCGGCGGAGGTGGGCGGTCAGGATCTCCATCGCAGGGCCGAGATCGGCCTCGCCGTGGTCTCCGGGGACACCGGACACCTCACAGACGTACTCGACCGGTGCGAGCGGCTGATCGCCGGCCGGCCCGAGGTGGAGCTGTTGTCCGTACGACGACGGCTGCACAGCGACGAAGACGATTGAGCAAGGCAAAGAAGGAGACGGACCAGTGGCCGACAACGCGCGGGCGAAAAAGCTGGCGGACCTCATCCAGGAGGTGGTCGCCGAGAAACTGCAGCGCGGTATCAAGGACCCGCGTCTGGGTACGCACGTGACCATCACGGACACCCGGGTCACCGGTGACCTGCGGGAGGCCACGGTCTTCTACACGGTCTACGGCGACGACGAGGAGCGGGCGAGCGCGGCCGCCGGCCTGGAGAGCGCCAAGGGCATCCTGCGTTCGGCGGTCGGAGCGGCGGCGGGGACGAAATTCACCCCCACGCTGGCCTTCGTGGCGGACGCCCTCCCGGAGAACGCCAAGGCGATCGAGGACCTCCTCGACCGGGCACGGGCCTCGGACGCACGGGTGCGCGAGGCGTCCTCGGGCGCCACGTACGCCGGTGGGGCGGACCCGTACCGCAAGGCGGAGGACGAGAACGACGAGGACACCGCCTCCGAATGACATCGCAGAACAAGACGCCGGACGGTTTGATCATTGTCGACAAGCCGTCCGGCTTCACTTCGCACGACGTTGTCGCCAAGATGCGTGGCATCGCCCGGACCCGCCGCGTCGGCCATGCCGGCACGCTGGATCCGATGGCGACGGGCGTTCTCGTGCTCGGTGTGGAGAAGGCCACCAAGCTGCTGGGCCATCTCGCGCTGACCGAGAAGGAGTACCTCGGCACGATCCGGCTCGGCCAGAACACCGTCACGGACGATGCGGAGGGCGAGATCACCTCGTCCACCGATGCGTCCGGTGTGACGCGTGAGGGCATCGACGCCGGGGTGGCGGCCCTGACCGGACCGATCATGCAGGTGCCGTCCAAGGTCAGCGCCATCAAGATCGACGGTAAGCGGTCCTACGCACGGGTGCGCGGCGGCGAGGAGTTCGAGATCCCGGCCCGGCCGGTGACGATCTCGTCCTTCAACGTCTACGACGTCCGCGAGGCGGTCGCCGAGGACGGGACGCCGGTCGTCGACCTGGTCGTCTCCGTCGTCTGCTCCTCGGGTACGTACATCCGCGCGATCGCCCGCGACCTCGGCGCCGGGCTCGGCGTCGGCGGGCATCTGACCGCGCTGCGGCGCACCAGGGTCGGGCCGTACGGCCTCGATGCGGCGCGGACGCTCGACCAGCACCAGCAGGAGCTCAGCGTGATGCCGGTGGCCGAGGCCGCCGCCTCGGCGTTCCCCCGCTGGGACGTGGACGAGAAGCGCGCCAAGCTGCTGCTGCACGGGGTGCGGCTGGACATGCCGGCCTTCCCGCCGGGACCCGTCGGGGTCTTCGGGCCCGACGGGCGGTTCCTGGTACTCGTCGAGGAACAGAAGGGCAAGGCCAAGAGCCTCGCCGTCTTCGCCTGACCGGCGACCCGGGTCCTGAGACCCCGTCGTGGAGCGGGCGGGGCCCCTGTGCCCGCTCCACGATCCCCCAACGGTTTCTGTCCATCGGACGCCATGAATTCACCCCAACGAGCAGGCGCTCGGAGTGAATCAGGGGTGCATTCGGGGGCGCTTTTACTCCGAGTGGTATTCGCGCCGATCACCGTCGGCCTAACGTCGGACCATGGGAAGCGGGGACCGGGCAGCGCTGGTACGTATCTGCGATTCGGCCGGCCGGTCGCGGGGGACCGGATTCGTCGCCGACGACCGGGGCACGGTGGTGACCAGCCACGAAGCGGTCGACGGCCTCACCCGGCTCGTCCTGTATGGAACGGACGGTCGCAGCTGCCCCGTCGAGGCCGCCGATGTCACCGCGCTGCCCGAACTGGACCTCGCCCTGCTGCGCACCTCAGGGCTCTCCACGCTTGGTGTGGATCCGACGCCGATCGCCTTACGGGACCGGATCGGCACCGGTACGTATGTGACGATCGCCGCCCACGGCTGGCGTGAGGCGCGGGTGCTCGGTACCGCCCCGGTGACGTACACCGCGAACGGCAGCTCCCATCGGATCGGTGCGGCAGTGGAGCTGGCGCTCGGTACGGACGGCACAGACGCGCTGCGGCTCGGCGGTGCGGCGGTGGGCGGGCCCGTCCTCGATCCGGAGAGCGGCGCGGTCATCGCCGTGCTGGGCACCGCGCTGCGCGCCGGGCGTGCCGCCGCAGGGTTCGCGGTGCCGCTCAGGGGCGCGGGCGCCGACGGTCCGCTGGACGAGCTGCTGCGGCGCAACGCGACGAGCGTTCCCGGATACGGACGCGACCTGAATCTCGCGGGCGCCCTGCACCTCACCGCGACATCGCTCGGCTCGGCAGGCGGGCCGGCCGGCTGTTCCGATCCGGTCGAACGCCCGGACGTCATCGCGGAGTTCAGCGACTTCTCGACCCCCGGCCACCCCTCGTCCGCACTGCACGGCCCCGCCGTGGTCCTCGGTCTCGTCGGAGCGCCGGGCACCGGCCGCACCACCGAACTGGCCGCACTCGCCGCCCGCCGGGCCCGCGGCGCCGTACCCGCACCCACCCTCTGGCTGCGCGGCGCCGATCTGCTGGCCGACGACGCCTCGGTCGCCGACGCGATCGCCCGTGCGCTCCGGCGGGCCGGGCGGATCGTCACCGCCGCCGGTGCGAGGGGCGACATGGCGAGCGCCACCCCCGAGCGGGTGGCCGGGCTGGCCGAAGAGTCCGGGAGTCCGCTGCTCGTCCTGCTTGACGGCCCCGAGGAGATGCCTCCCGTACTGGCCCACGGGCTGGCCCGGTGGACCGCGGGCACCGTCGAGTGGCTGCGGGAGTGCGGGGCGCGGCTCGTGGTCGCGTGCACGCCCGAGCACTGGGAGGCGGCCGGTGCACTCTGCCCGCCCGGTTCCCTGCACCGCCCCGCCAGGCCTGCGAGGCGGCTGCCGTCCGCGGTCCGCCTCGGCGACCTCACCGCGAGCCAGGCCGAACAGGCCCGCGAACGGTACGCCATCCCGCCCGACGCGCTCGCCCCGGGACACGGCCGGCACCCGCTCACCCTGCGCCTTCTCGCAGAGGTGCGCGAGGCGCTGCCCGGGGACGTCGCCGGGCAGCCGGACGCGGAGGACGTCTTCGGTGCTCACCTGGACCTGATGTGCCTGCGCATCGCGGTCCGCATCGCAGCCGTATCGGGCCCGGCGCCCGGCGGCACCGCGGTCCGCCGGCTGGCCGCGCAGGTGGCGGGGCAGGTCCACGAAGCGGCGCGGCGCTGTCTGGGTCCCGGACAGGGGGAGCTGGACCGGGCGGCGTTCGAGGAGGTGTTCCCCTGGCGCACGGGCTGGGCGTCGGCGGTCCTCACCGAGGGGCTGCTCGTCCCGGCGGGAGCGGGCTACCGCTTCGCGCACGAGGAGCTGGGGGACTGGGTGCAGGGCGCCCACCTGGACCTGGACGCGGCGCTGCACGCGCTGGTCCACCGGTGGCATGCGGAGGAGGGACCGGGAGCGGTGGCGGTGGAGCCGCGCGTTCCGCAGCCGAGGAGCCCGCGTACCGGGCGCAGCCGGGCGCCCGTGCCCGAAGTGGCAATGGAGGCCGCGGTGACGACGGGGCCGCGCACCCTGCCCGTACCGCGCCATCGGATCGGCCCGGTGATCCAGGCCCTGCTGCTCCTGGGCCGCCGCCAGGGCCCTGCCGTGCTGGCGCACCGGCTGGCCGATCTGGTCGAGGCCCTGGACCGGATGTCGCCGGGGCCGGGGGCGCGTGCGGAGACCGCCCATGACGCCCGCTGGTGGGCGGTGCACCTGCTCTCGGAGACTCTGCTCCGGGTGCCCGATGCCCGGCCCCATCTCGGCGTGCTGCGGTTGCTTGCCGGCCGTATGGTCCGGCGTGCGGCCACGCGCGGGCCGGGGAGCCCGGGGGCGGGGGTGTATGCCGAGTTCGGGCCGTGGTTCTGGCGGCGGCTGAGGCTGCCCGAGGCGGACCGGATCGATCTGTTCCGGCGTCTCGTTCCCGCCGACGGCCCGCACCGCGCCGATCCCCGTGTCGATGACGGTGACCGCACCTGCGACTCGTACCCCGACGGCGACAGCGGCGAGCGGTTTCTGGATGCCGTCGCGCGGCGGCTCGTCGCGCAGCCCCGGACCATGCAGCCGCTGCTCTGCGGCTGGTTCACCGACGAGCGTCCCCTCCCTGGTGATGAGGGCGTCACGATCCGCCCGACCGTGGCCGCCGCCGCTCAGGCGCTGCTCTATGCCCGTCGGGACCTGGCCGTCGACGATCTGACCGACGCACTAGTCTCGACCGCCCACCCCCGGGCCGAGGAGCTGCTCGCCGCGCTGGCCGAGGACGAGCCCTCCGCGCTCTGCCGGGCCGTCGACAGATGGGCCCGTGACGAGGACCGGCACGCCCGCCGGACCGCCGCCGCCTCGTACGCACTGGTCACCGCGGCGCACGTCACCCTCGACGCCGACCGCGAGCTGCTGCGCCGAGCCGCCCTCGCCCTGCTGGCCCGCCCGGCCGACGCCTCCCTGCACGGGGCCGCGCTCACCCTCCTCGTACAGGATCCGCAGACCAGGGACCGCTATCTCCCGCAGGCTCTGCGGGCCTTCGTCGCGGGCGAGCCGCAGCTGCCCGCGGACGCGCTCGCCATCGCGCTGTCCTCCCATGGGGAGCAGGTGCTCACCGGGTTCCGGGAGCGGCTCACCCGGCCCGACGAGGGGGCGGGCGAGGTGCTGTGCTCGCTCGCCGGGATCGACGCCCCCGCGCTGGCCCTGCACGCCGCCGGGCTCGTGCGGGCGTACATCGACAGCCACCCGGACGACGCCGTGCACGCCGCCTCGTACATCGACCGGAGGCTGGAGCACGGACCCGCCGCCCGCGCCCTGCTGCTGCCCCTGGTGACCGGATTGCTGCGGGACCGTCCCGTCCCGCCGCCGGTGCGCGGCGCGCTCGCCGGGGTGCTCGCGGTGCCCGGCAGCCCCGCCTCCGGGCAGCTGAGGGGCGAGCTGCTGGAGGTCCTGCTGGAATTCGAGCAGGACGCCCACCGCGACCCGGCCGTGCTCGACGCCCTGCTGCGGGCTGCCGCGACCGGCTCCGGCGGACGCGCACCGGCCCGCACCCGCGCCCTGGTCCACCGCACCGGGATGCTGCTGGTCCGTACCCCCGAGGGCGCGGTCCGCTTCGACCGCCGACTGGTCGAACTCGCTCGTGATGTGCCCGGATTCGCGGCGCTGGTCACCGGGTGGCTGGCCGACGCCCCGCAGGAGTGGGTGGCGCTCGTCGGTCCGAGCGCACGGCGGACGGTGGAGGCGCTGGGAAGCCCCAGGACGATGCCGATGCAGGCCGCGGGGTGTGAGCATGGCAGTCTTAGACCTGCGTAACAGGCAATCTCACGTACACAGGTTCGGGCGAGGAGCGGTCACAGTGCAGCGCTGGCGTGGCTTGGAGGACATCCCCCAGGACTGGGGACGCAGCGTCGTCACCATCGGCTCCTATGACGGGGTGCACCGCGGACACCAGCTGATCATCGGGCGGGCCGTGGAGCGGGCACGCGAGCTGGGTGTGCCGTCGGTCGTGGTGACCTTCGATCCGCATCCCAGCGAGGTCGTACGGCCCGGCAGCCACCCGCCGCTGCTCGCCCCGCACCACCGGCGCGCCGAGCTGATGGCGGAGCTGGGGGTGGACGCGGTGCTGATCCTGCCGTTCACCACCGAATTCTCGAAGTTCGCGCCGGCCGACTTCATCGTGAAGGTGCTCGTCGACAAGCTGCACGCGCAACTGGTCATCGAGGGCCCCAACTTCCGCTTCGGTCACAAGGCAGCCGGGAATGTGCAGCTGCTCACCGAGTTCGGCGAGACGTACGACTACGGAGTCGAGGTCATCGACCTGTATGTGAGCGGTGCGGCGGGCGGCGGCCGGCCGTTCTCCTCCACCCTGACCCGACGGCTGGTCGCCGAGGGCGATGTCGCGGGCGCCGCCGAGATCCTGGGCCGGCCGCACCGGGTCGAGGGCGTCGTGGTCCGCGGCGCACAGCGCGGCCGTGAGATGGGCTTCCCCACGGCCAACGTGGAGACCCTGCCGCACACCGCGATCCCCGCCGACGGCGTCTACGCGGGCTGGCTCAATGTGAACGGCGAGGCGATGCCCGCCGCGATCTCGGTCGGCACGAACCCGCAGTTCGACGCTACGGAGCGGACGGTGGAGGCATACGCGATCGACCGCGTCGGCCTCGACCTGTACGGGCTCCACGTCTCGGTGGACTTCCTCGCGTACGTACGCGGGATGCTGAAGTTCGACTCGATCGACGACCTGCTCGTGGCGATGGCCGCCGATGTGAAGCGGTGCAGCGAGCTGATCTCCGCGTACGAGCGCGGCTGAACCTTTCCTCGTGCACGACCGGGGCCGGGACCGTTCTCCGCGGCCCAGGCCCCGGTCGTGTCGGAATCAGCTGTTCAGTTCCTCCAGTGTGCGCCCCTTGGTCTCCACGGCGAACCATGCGACCACGGCGCCGGCCACCGCGACGCAGCCCAGCTGGGTGAAGACCATCGCGAGGCTGCCGCCCGAGCCGATGATCGCGCCGACCACGATGGGCCCGAGGATGACGCCGAGCCGGTTCCACACCCCGCCGAACGATGCCCCGCGCGCCCGGCTGCGGGTCGGGTACAGCTCGGGTGTGTACAGGTAGAGGCTGACATTGGTGGCGAACACGAAGAGCGTCGCCACCGAGGCCCAGACCGCGACCTGGCCGCCCGAGGTGGCGCCTGAGACGGCCAGCGAGAGCAACGCGACCGCTGCGCCGCCGAGCCCGACGGTGAGCGAGATCCTGCGCCCCACCTTGTCGATGACCAGGGCGACCAGCAGACAGCCGATCAGCCCGGTCACATTGGACAGCAGCGAGTAGTTCAGGGCGGTCCGCAGATCCAGGCCGAACGTCTTGGTGTAGAGCGAGGGCAGCCAGGTCGCGATGCCGTGGTTGACGTAGTACGCGACGAACCACAGCGCCGAGACGACCAGCGTGCGCCGCAGGTAGCGGCCGGCGAACAGATCGCGCAGCCCGCCGCGTGCGGTTTCGACGGGCGTCGCGGGACCGGGCTCCGGCAGCTGCGAGCCGATGGACTCGGCCACGTCCTTCTCGATCCGGGCGATGACCTCCTCGGCCTCCTCGACCCTGCCGCGCGAAAGCAGCCAGCGGGGCGACTCGGGGACCTGGCGGCGCAGGACGACCACCAGCAGCACGGGCAGAGCGCCGATCAGGAACATGACCCGCCAGCCGAAGCTGGGCACCACCCAGCTGGCGACGAGCGTCGCCGAGGCGAGACCGGCCGGGAAGATCAGCTCGTAGAGCAGTACGAACCGGCCGCGGTGGTCGGCCCGGGCGATCTCGTTGATGTACGTGGCGGCGACGGGCACCACACCGCCGATGCCGAGGCCCTGGACGAACCGGAAGGCGGTGAAGAGGGCGAAGCCCGGGGAGAAGGCGACGGCGAGGCTGGCCAGTGCGGTCACGGCGACGCCGAGCGCGACCGTTCGGACCCGGCCGATGCGGTCGCCGAGCCAGCCGGCGACCAGTGCACCGAGCAGCATGCCGACCGAACCACTGGTGACGATCATCGTGCCCTGACCGGTGCTCAGCTTCCACTGTTCGGTCAGGACGGGCAGTGCGGAGGCGGTCAGCAGCTGATCGAACGCCTCGAAGAACGTGACGGTGCCGATGAGCGTGCGGACCTTGATGTGCCAACGGGAGCTCGGCAGGCGTTCGAGCCTGGCCGAGATGGAGCTCACGGTGGGGCCGGTGGCCACGACTGACATGGGGATCCTTCCGCGGACAGAGGAGTTGCGGTGACCCTAGGAAGAAGTGCCTTAGGGGTCAATAACTAAGCACTTAGATTTCATAACGAAGTGGAACCGCGTTTGAACAGGGGTTTTGGGTCCGGCGCGGAGGTGTGGACATGGCTCACCGGCCCGTGGTGACGAGTGCTACGGGCCGGTGGGTGAGGCGGGATCAAGGCCGGTCGACACGCTCCCCGGGCAGTGGGCGCATTGCGTCGAAGACCCGTTCGAGGGAGAGCGGCAGAGTGGTCACCCGGGCGCCCGTGGCATCCTGCACGGCATTGGCGACGGCCGTCGCGACCGGCGGGGCCGCCCGACGGCTCGGCCCGTTCCCGCAGGGTCGCCGGGGGTGGCGTGACCGCATCGTCGGGCGTCAGGAAGTCCAGTTCCGCTCCGAGTGCGCCGAGCATCACCGGCATCTCGTACCGGGTACGCCGTGCCATCAGGTTTCCGCCGATGGTGGCCCGGCGCCGGATGCGCTGGGTGGCGATACTGCCCCAGCCGGCGGCCGGTCCCGGCGGGGCGGCCCGCACCCGGGCGTCGTGCGAGCCCGTGTGGCGGTCGGCCCCGGAGCCGATCTCCAGCGTCGTGCCGTCCCACTCGATCGCGCCGAGCTACGCAACCCGCTCCAGCGACACGAGGGAGCGGCAGCCCAGCCCCTCGCGGAACTGCGCGTACAGGTCACTGCAGCCCTGTGCGTGGACCGCACCGGGGAGCGCCCCCGCAGCCACGGCCTCGGCCGTCGTCGCAGGGCGTTCCAGGGTGAAAGCGGGAAGGGTGCGCTGGGTCGGCGCCACCATCCCGGTGGGGAGCAGGAGCATACGGACCGTGCCTCCTGGACTCTCGGCGTCACCACAGAGAGTTATTTAATGGCCGAAACAGCTAATGCTGAGATTTCTAGCACTTAGGGAATACCTCCCATAAGGGTTCGGCGACGGGCGCCGGTTGTATCGTGGGCACCCTCGACCGCACCGTCCGCGGCACTCCAGGAAGGAGGCGCGAGGTCCCGGCGCCGACGCCGCCCTCCCACCGCACATGACTCGTAGAGCCGCCGGCCGCCCCGACGCGGTCGACCTCATCCTGGAACAGTGGAAGCGGGAACTGCCCGAGCTCGACGCCTCCCCGATGGCGGTGCTCGGCCGGCTCCACCGCAGCTTTCTGCGCTACCAGGGCCTGCTGTCCGACCTCTTCGACTGCTTCGACCTGAACATGGCGGCCTTCGACGTACTCGCGGCTCTGCGCAGGTCAGGACCTCCCTACCGGCAGACGGCCGGCGAACTCGCCGACATCGCCCTGGTCACCACCGGCGGCATCACCCTGCGGCTGGACCGTCTGGAGAAGGCCGGCCTGGTGACGCGTGAACGCGATCCCGACGACCGCCGGGTGGTGCACGCACGGCTCACCGAGCGGGGGATCGAGATCGCCGATGTGGTCGCCGTCGCGCACTTCGCCAACGAACAGCGGATGCTGGCCGAGCTGACCGAGAGCGAGCGCCGCCAGCTCGGCCGGCTGCTCGGAAAGCTGGAACGCTCCCTGGAAACGGCCGAACGGACCCCGCCCGACCCCGAGGCGCTCACAGCGGCCACACGGAAGGGCCGCACCCGGAGCGCCCAGTGGTCAGTATCTGACTACTAAAGCATCGTCTATGGTGAGGCCGCATCGAGCCGGACCGCATCCGGCCGGGAGGAGGTCCGTGCCGTGCGTGAACTGCTGTCGGAACTGCGTGCCTGGCACGACGCCGGCATCCCCTTCGCGCTGGCGACCGTCGTCTCCGTACGCGGCAGCGCCCCGCGCGCACCCGGCGCCATGATGGCCGTGACCGCAGACGGCGCGGTGGTGGGCAGCGTCTCCGGAGGCTGCGTCGAGGGCGCGGTGTACGAGGCGGCGGGCGAGGTCCTCGCCACCGGGAGCCCTCAGCTGCAGACGTACGGGATCAGCGACGACGAGGCGTTCGGCGTGGGCCTGACGTGCGGCGGCACGATCGAGGTGTTCGTCAGGTCCTTCGCGTCGGCGGTCGACCGGGCCCGGCTGCGGGAGGCCGTCGACAGTATCGGCAGGGGCGAGCCCGTCGCCGTCGCCACCGTCATCTCGGGCGAGGCGGAGCCCGGCGCCTGCCTGGTCGTCCGGGCACGGACCACACAGGGAACGCTCGGCGACGAAGGGCTCGACTCGGCCGTCACCGACGACGCACGGGGACTGCTCGCCCAGGGTGCGACCGGCACCCTGCGGTACGGGGCGCACGGCGAGCGCCGGATGCAGGAGGTGTGCGTCTTCGTCCAGACGTACGCGCCACCGCCCCGGATGCTCGTCTTCGGCGCCATCGACCATGCGGCCGCCACCGCACGCATGGGTTCCTTCCTCGGATACCGGGTCACCGTCTGCGATGCCCGTCCGGCCTTCGCGACCCGGGAACGCTTCCCCACCGCCGACGAGGTGATCTGCGCCTGGCCGCACACCTACCTGGGGGCGACGGACATCGACGAGCGGACGGTCATCTGCGTACTGACGCACGATCCGAAGTTCGACGTTCCGTTGCTGGTGGCCGCGTTGCGCACACCTGCCGCGTACATCGGGGTCATGGGCAGCCGGCGCACCCATCTGGACCGGGCCGCGCGGCTGCGGGAGGCGGGGGTCGAAGCGGCCGAACTGGCGCGGCTCGCCTCGCCCGTCGGGCTGGACCTCGGTGCGCGCACACCGGAGGAGACCGCCGTCTCGATCGCCGCGGAGATCATCCAGCACCGGTGGGGCGGGACAGGCAGGCCGCTCGGCGAGCTGACCGGAACGATCCACGGCCGGGCAACCGGCAGCCCGCCCGGCGCCTGACGGCGCGGTGTCCGCCGCACGAGCCGGGGCCCGTCCGAGGGCGATCCGCCGGACAGGCCCCAGGTCACCCCGCTACGCCCGCGCCTTCGCAGCCGCGCCCGCCCAGTGGCACGCCACCTGTGTCTGCCCGCCGCCCGCGAGCACCGGCAGGTCCTTCGTACGGCACGCGTCCGCGACACCCGCCCGCTCGGCCTCGCCCGAGGCCAGCACCTGGCAGCGGGCATGGAACCGGCACCCGGACGGTACCCTGGACGGGTCCGGCGGCTCACCGGTCAGAATCACCGGATCATCCCCGGCCTCCGGCAGCACCGACAACAGCGCCTGGGTGTACGGGTGCTGCGGAGCCGTCAGGATCTGCTCAACCTCGCCCGTCTCCACGATCCGCCCGAGGTACATCACCGCGACCCGGTCGGCGATGTTCCACGCCAGGCCGAGGTCGTGCGTGACCACCAGAGCGGACAGACCCAGTTCGTCCCGCAGCCGCAGCAGCAGGGCCAGGATCTCGCCGCGCACCGAAGCGTCCAGCGAGGCCACCGGCTCGTCGGCCACGATGAGTTCCGGCTCCAGCACGAGCGCGCCCGCGATCACGACCCGCTGGCGCTGGCCACCCGACAGCTCGTGCGGATAGCGCAGGAAGAACCGCTCGGGAGGCCGCAGCCCCGCCCGCGACAGCGCCTCGGCCACCGCCGCCCGCTCGTCACCCGCGTACCCGTGGATCCGCAGACCTTCGGCGACGGCGTCGTACACCGTGTGCCTCGGGTTGAGCGAACCGCTGGGGTCCTGGAGCACCAACTGGACCCGCTTGCGGTACGCCTTCAGTGCCCGGCTCGCATAGTCGAGCGGCTGCCCGCCGAAGGTCACCTGCCCGGACGTCGGCGGGACGAGGCCCAGCAGCGAACGCGCCAGCGTCGTCTTGCCGCAGCCCGACTCGCCGACCAGGGCGACGATCTCGCCGGGCCGGATGTCCAGATCGACGCTGTCCACGGCACGCGCCGGGGCAGCCCCGCGCCGGCCGGGGAAGGTGACCTTCAGCCCCTGGGCGCTCAGCAGGGGAGTGGTGGTGGTCATGATGTGCTCCTTGCTTCCTCGGCACCCGGCCGGGCCAAGGCCGCGGCCGCCCCCGGCTCCACCAGCACACAGGCGGCCCGCCGCTGTGGCCCCGCGTCCCGCAGCTCCTGGTCCTGCGTCGTGCAGGAGTCCAGGGCCACCGGGCAGCGCGGGTGGAAGGTGCAGCCGCCGGGCAGCGCCGACGGGTCCGGCGGATCGCCGGGCAGCCCGCGGGGCGCGAACCGGGAGGCCGGGTCGCCGATGCGCGGAAAGGCGCCGGACAGGGCTTTGCCGTACGGGTGGTGCGCGTTCTCGTAGACCTCGGACGCCGGGCCCTCCTCCACGACCCGGCCCGCGTACATCACCGCGAGCCGGTCGCAGGTGTCCGAGAGCACCGCGAGGTCATGGCTGATCATGATCAGGCCGAGGTCCTGCTCGGACACCAACTGCTCGATCAGCCGCAGGATCTGGGCCTGGATCATCACATCGAGAGCCGTGGTCGGCTCGTCCGCGATGATGAGGCCCGGATCGCAGGCCAGCGCCATCGCGATCATCACGCGCTGCCGCTGCCCGCCGGACAGCTCGTGCGGATAGGCGTCCGCGCGGGCGGCCGGCAGCCCCACCTGTTCCAGGAGTTCCCCGGCCTTCTTCGCAGCCCCGGCCTGCGTCGCCTTCCTGTGCAGCAGGATCGGCTCGGCGATCTGCTCCCCGATGCGGTGCACCGCGTTGAGCGAGTGCATCGCGCCCTGGAACACGATCGATGCCCCCGCCCAGCGCACCGCCCTGACCTGGCCCCACTTCATGGTGAGGACGTCCTCACCGTTCAGCAGGATCTGGCCGGAGACCTTCGTCCCGGCGGGCAGCAGCCGCAGCAGCGCGAGGGCCAGCGTCGACTTCCCGCAGCCGGACTCACCGGCGATGCCGAGCTTCTGCCCCGCATCGACGGTGAGGTTCACGCCACGGACGGCCTGCGCCCCACCCGCGTACGTCACCGTGAGGTCCCGTACGTCGAGAAGTGGCGTCTTCTGGATGCTCGTCGTGCTCAACGGGCCACCCCCAGCTTGGGATTGAGGACGGACTCGATGGCGCGGCCGCACAGCGTGAACGACAGGGCCACCACGGCGATGGCGATCCCGGGCGGTGCCAGGTACCACCAGTCGCCCGCGCTCACCGCGCCCGCCTCGCGGGCGTCCTGGAGCATGCCGCCCCAGGAGGTGGTGGTCGGGTCGCTCAGGCCGAGGAAGGCCAGCGTGGCCTCGGTGAGGATCGCGCTGGAAATCACCAGCGTGGTCTGCGCGAGCACCAGCGGCATCACGTTCGGCAGCACGTGCCGGACCATGATGTGCCCGTGGCCGCCGCCCAGGGCGCGGGCACGCTCGATGTACGGGCGGGACTCCACGGCGAGGGTCTGGGCACGGACCAGCCGGGCCGTGGTCGGCCAGGTCGTGACGCCGATCGCGATGATGACCGTCCACATCGAGCGGTCCATCACGGTGGCGAGCGCGATCGCGAGGACCAGGGTCGGCATCACCAGGAACCAGTCGGTGACTCGCATCAGGACCGTCGAGTACCAGCCGTGGAAGTGCCCCGCGACGATGCCGACGACCGTACCGATGGCGACGCACAGGAACGCCGCGAGCAGGCCGACCGTCAACGAGACCCGGGCGCCCCACACCAGCAGGGCCAGCACGCTGCGTCCGAACTGGTCCGTACCGAGCGGGAATTCACCGCTCGGCGACTCCAGTGCACCTCCCGGCGCGCCGGTGACGCTCTGCGAGTCGACGCCGACGAGCTGCGGCGCGAACAGGGCGATCAGCGCGATCAGGACGAGCGCGGCCAGACCCCACAGTCCGCCCCTGTGACTGCGGTACTCCCGCCAGAAACGGGCGACGGACCGGCGCTTGCGCGCCCGGGCCAGCGCGCGCGGGTTCTCGGCCGCCGCTTCGGCCTTCGTGGGCGTGGGCATGGATTCGGTCGTCATCGGCCCACCCGGGGATCGAGCAACGGATACAGCACATCGGCAAGGGTGTTCGCCAGGATCACCGCGGTGGCGAAGACGAAGAACAGCCCCTGTACGAGGGGGAGATCGGGCACGCTGAGCCCCTGGTAGAAGAGACCGCCGAGGCCGGGCCAGGAGAAGACCGTCTCGACCAGGATCTGCCCGGCGACCACATGCCCCAGGTTCACGAACATCAGCGTGAACGTCGGCAGCATCGCGTTCGGTACGGCGTGCTTGCGGCGTACGACATCGTCCCGCAGCCCCTTCGCGCGGGCCGTCGTCAGATAGTCGCTGCCCATCTCGTCGAGCAGCGAGGAGCGCATCACCAGAAGCGTCTGCGCATACCCGACCGCGACCAGCGTGATGACCGGGAGGACCAGATGATGCGCCACATCGAGGATGTACGCGAATCCGCTCTCGCCGCCCGATTCCATACCGCCCGTCGGGAACATCCCGGGGACCGGACCGACGCCCACCGAGAAGACGATGATCAGGAGCAGGCCCAGCCAGAACGACGGCACCGAGTAGAGCGTGAGCGCGAACGCGGTGTTGAAGCGGTCGCTCATGGAGCCGTTGCGCCAGGCGGTACGGGTGCCCAGCCAGATGCCGAGCGCGGTGTAGAGGACGTACGCCGTCCCGGTGAGCAGCAGCGTGGCCGGGAGTGCCTCGGTGATCTTGTCGATGACGGGGGCGTGGAACTGGAACGAGGTACCGAAGTCCCCGGTCAGCGCGTCGCCCACGTAACTCGTGAACTGCTTCCAGAGCGGCTGGTCGAGCCCGAACTGGTGCCGGAGCGACTGGAGTTGTTCGGCGGAGACGCGGCGGCCGCCGGTCATCTGCTTCACCGGGTCGCTGGGAATGAGCCGGAAGAGGAAGAAGCTGGTGACCAGCACGGCGAACAGGGAGACGGCCGCTCCCACGATCTTGCCCGCGACGTACTGGAGATAGACCTTGGTGTTACGCGCCCGTGGACCGCGGGCGGCCGACGGGCCGGTCTGAACCGGGCCTTCGGTGTCCGCATCCGCGACCTGCACGAGCGCCGGAGTGCTTTCAGCTGTCATAGGGAACTCTCGCTACTCGTGCTGCACTGAGACCGACCGGCAAATGGAGGGCGGCGTCGCACCCCCATTTGCCGGTCGTTCCTGGAGGAAACCGGTGGGGCGGCTTCGCGTCGCCCCGGCCGGCCCCTCTCGAACCGTCCGCGTGATTACTCGCGGTCGTCCGCAGTGGTGCGGCGGCGCATCGCGAAGAACAGACCGCCACCGGTGAGCACCACGACCACCACGATGATGCCGATGACGACTCCGGTGGAGCTGGACTCGCCGGAGCTGTCCGAACTGCTGCTGCCCGCCGGAACGGCCGACCACCAGCTCCAGTACCCGTCCTGGCCGTAGATGTTGCCTGCCGCCTCGGGCATGGTCGTGATCGACTTGATCTGGTCGGTGCGGTAGGCCTCGACCGCGTTCGGGTACGCGATGACGCTCATGTACCCGGAGTCGTACAGCCACGACTGCATCTGCTTGACGATGTCCGCGCGCTTGGCCGGGTCGTACTCGGCGAGCTGCTTCTTGTAGAGCTCGTCGTACGTCTTGTCGCAGATGAAGTTGTCGGTGGCGGCGCTCTCCTTCGCCTTGACGGGCAGCGCGCCGCAGGTGTGGATGCCGAGGACGAAGTCCGGGTCCGGGTTTACGGACCAGCCGTCGAAGGCGAGGTCGTACTCACCGGCGTACCAGGGCACCGAGACGTCGTCGAGGCAGTCGACCTTGAGACCGATGCCGAGCTTGCCCCACCACTCCTTGAGGTACTTGCCGATCGCCTTGTCGTTCGGGTCCGTGGCGTGGCACAGGATGCGCAGGTCGAGCGGCTTGCCGTCCTTGCCGACGCGCTGGTCGCCCTTGAGCTTGTAGCCCGCGTCGTCGAGGAGCTTGGCCGCCTTGGCCGGGTCGTAGGCGAGGCTCTGGTCGGCGGACGGCTGCCAGTAGTACGCCGAGAAGCGCGGCGGGACGTAGCCCTGGCCCTCGACGGCGTGGCCCTGGAAGACTTTGTCGATGATGGTCTGGCGGTCGACCGACAGGAAGAGGGCCTGGCGCACCTTCTGGTCGAGCAGGGCCTTGTTGCCGTTGCCGAACTTCTTGCCGTCCTTGGTCTGCGCGCCCGGGTTGGTGGCCAGCGCGAAGAAGCGGCGGCCGGGGCCCTCGTTGACCTTGACGTTCTTCTCGCCCTTGAAGGACGCGGCCTGGGCGGGCGTCAGCGCGGGGGAGCCGGCGACGAAGGAGACTTCGCCCTTGCGCAGAGCGGCGACCGCGGCGTCCTGGTCCTTGTACGTCTTGAAGACCACCTCGTCGAACTTCGGCGCACCGCGCCAGAAGTTCTTGTTGGCCTTGAGCTTCACGTACTGGTCGACCTTGTAGTCCGTCAGGATGAACGGCCCGTTGCCGACGATCGGGAACTTCGTGTCGTTGTTGAACTTGGAGAAGTCACCGACCTTCTCCCAGACGTGTTTCGGGACTATCGGCACGTCGAGCGCGGCCATGGTGGCCTGCGGCTCCTTGAGCTCGATGACCAGCTGCGTGGGGCTCGGGGCCGTCACCTTCTTGAAGTTCGCGACGAAGTTGCCGTTGGCCTGCGCGGCGCCCTCGTCGGTCATGATCTTGTTGAACGTCCACGCAGCGTCCTCGGCGGTGGCCTGCCGGCCGTCCGACCACTTGGAGTCCGACCGGATCGTGTACGTCCAGGTCAGCTTGTCCGCGGACGGCTGCCACTTGGTGGCGAGGCCGGGGACCGCGTGGTTGTCCTTGGGGTCGTAGTTCGTCAGGAAGTCGTACATGAGCCGGCTGATGCTCGTGCTCATCAGCCGCTGAGCGAGGAACGGGCTCAGGGAGTCGACGCTCTGTGCGACGGCGACGGTCAGCGTCGACTTGTCGCTGTCGGCGGCCTGCGCCTGCTGCGGCGCGGCACCGAGGGGCACGCCCGGGACGATGGATCCGGCGGCCAGCGCCAGAGCAGCGGCCCCGGAGGCCAGGAGGACACGCAGACGTGAGCGTGGCTGGGCAGAGGGCGATGGAACTCTTTCGACCATGGTCGGGGACCTCGCGTCATGACTCGCACGGAGAAGGCGGGTTGATCTGTGGTTCGCCAGCTGGTGAAGCGAAGGTTTATCAGCGGGGGTCGAGCCGCGTCAACGGTCACCGAAACGGCGTGTGGTCTGCGGGAATGCGCAGAGGGCCCGCACCGTGGAGACGGTGCGGGCCCTCATTGGTTTAGACCTCTGTTGCCTTACTGTTGAGGCGCTGGCGGCGGCTGCTGCGGCCAACCCGCGGGCGGTACGGGGCCCTGCAGTTCGGGCGGGATCGGCTGTCCGGGTTGACCCGGCTGACCGGGCTGCTGCTGGTGAGGCGGCGGCGGTCCGGCCGGGCTCGCCGCGGACTGGGCCTGGGAGGGCAACGACTGCTGCCAGCCGTTCTGTTGCACTCCGGGGCCGGGCTGAGGGGGGTACGACTGCGGGTGCTGCTGCCCGCCGTACGGCTGTTGCTGCGGCGGGTACGGCTGCTGCGGCTGCTGCGGGGCGTACTGCTGCTGGCCGGGCATCGGCGGGGCGAACTGCGGGGGCGGGTTGGAGCCGCTCGACGTCCAGAGCCCCTGCTGCTGCTGGGCGCGCGGGAAGTCCTCCGCGACCATCGCGGAGAGGTTGAAGTACGCCTCACGGGTCTTGGGCCGCATCATGTCGAGGTCGACCTCCGCACCGGCCGACAGATGCTCGTCGAACGGTACGACGACCACGCCGCGGCAGCGCGTCTCGAAGTGCTGCACGATGTCATCGACCTTGATCATCTTGCCGGTCTCGCGGACACCCGAGATGACGGTGATGGAGCGCTGCACGAGCTCCGCGTACCCGTGCGCCGACAGCCAGTCCAGTGTGGTGGATGCGCTGGACGCACCGTCGACCGACGGCGTCGAGATGATGATCAGCTGGTCGGCGAGGTCCAGCACTCCGCGCATCGCGCTGTAGAGCAGACCGGTGCCCGAGTCGGTGAGGATGATCGGGTACTGCTTGCCCAGCACATCGATCGCGCGCCGGTAGTCCTCGTCGTTGAACGTCGTGGAGACCGCCGGGTCCACGTCGTTGGCGATGATCTCCAGGCCGGAGGGCGCCTGCGAGGTGAAGCGGCGGATGTCCATGTACGAGTTGAGGTACGGGATCGCCTGGACCAGGTCACGGATGGTGGCCCCGGTCTCCCGGCGCACCCGGCGGCCGAGCGTGCCCGCGTCCGGGTTGGCGTCGATGGCGAGGATCTTGTCCTGCCGCTCGGTGGCCAGCGTCGAGCCGAGGGCGGTGGTCGTCGTGGTCTTGCCGACGCCGCCCTTGAGGCTGATGACCGCGATCCGGTAGCAGGACAGCACGGGCGTACGGATCAGGCCGAGCTTGCGCTGCCGCTCGGCCTCCTCCTTCTTGCCGCCCAGCTTGAAACGGGCCGCGCCGGACGGCGTACGGCTGCTCTTCGCCTTCTGCTTGTTCCGGAGCAGTCGGTCGGAGGAGAGCTCCACGGCTGCCGTGTACCCGAGCGGGGCGCCGGGCACGGAGCGCTCGCGCTGGTCGTGGGTGACCGGGGTCGGCCAGGCGGCGCCGGTCCGCGGGTCGACGGGCTGTCCCTGCGGCTGCTGCTGCTGCGGCTGGGGGTGGGCCGGCTGCTGGTGCGCGGGCGGCTGCGGGGCGACCTGCGCGGGCAGATCGGGCGTGCCCTGGACGGGCTGCTGGGGCGCCTGGGGGACCTGCGGCGGCAGCGGCACGCCCTGCTGCGCGGGCCACTGGGGTGCCTGGGGCTGCTGGGGGGCCTGCTGCGGCTGGGGGAAGCCGTGAGCACCCTGGGGCTGCTGAGGAGCCTGCGGGGTCTGGGGTGGCTGCGGTGTGTGCGGCGTCTGGGGTGGCTGCGGAAACCCGTAACCGCCCTGCGCCGGTCCCTGCTGCAGCGGGGGAGCGGGCTGCTGCGGGAATCCATAGCCACCGTGCGGCGGCTGTGGTGCCTGAGGCGGCTGAGGCGCTCCGGCGTTCGGGAATCCGTAGCCGCCGGGCGCCTGGTCGGCCGGCGTACGGGCGGGCCACTGCGGCGCCGACTGGGGCGCGGAGGGCTGCGGCGTGGCGGGCTGGAAGGCGGGCGGCAGCGGCGGCAGACCGCCCTGCGGCGGCGCCGGGGTCCAGGCGGTCGGCATGGCGGGCGCCGGGGCGCCCTGCGGTGCGTCGGTGGGCGGTACGTCCTGGGGCGCCGCGTCCGTGACGGCCTCCGAGGGCGCGGCGCCCTCCGGTCCGTCGGCAGCACCGCTTGTGGCGTCGCCCGGAGTCTCGGCAGTCGCCTCTGCATCGGCACCGGAATACGCGGCGGCAGCGCCGTCCGGCTCATCAGCCGAGTCCGTCGCCTGCGCGGAACCGGAACCGGGGGCCTCGCCCTCGTCCGCACCGTCAGCACCGGTCCCCACGGCACCGGATCCCGAACCCGAGCCGTCCCCGTCCGCGTTCCTCGACGCCTCCTCGCGTTCCGCGATCTCCCGCTTCAGCGCGGACGGTGCGAACCGCACGGTCGCGCCGCTCTCCACATCACCGCCTCCGAACGGGTCCGTCATCCCGTCGGATGCCCCCGCCCCTGCCCCCTCCGCAGGAGCAGGAGAAGGAGCGGAGTCCCCCGCCGCGGAATGAACAGGAGCCGGAGCCGGAACAGGAGCCGGGTCCTGTGCGGGAGCCGGTGCCGGAGCCGGTGCCGGCGCGGGCGGCGCCGGAGCCCAGTTGGGGTCGAAGCCGCCCCCGACCGCCGGCGCGGGCACGGACAACGGCGCACCGCTGGGCGGCGGAGGCGGCGCCAGGTGCGATCCGGCACCGCCCGACGAGTCCCCCGGCGCGTTCTGCGTGTACCAGGCGGGCGGGGTGTAGTCGATGGTGAACTCACCCGTCATCTCGGCGGGCTCCGCGTCGGACGACTCGTCGACGGGCTTGTTCCAGCCCCCGCGGATCTCGTCCCGATCGCCGTTCACTTTGCCTCCTGGTGTGGTCGAGCACCCTTGTGCCGTGGTGGGTGGGGGCGACCGTTTCCGTCTTCCTAACCGCCCGGCTCTCCCCCCGGGACACGCATCGCCTGCCCGCAGGTTCTTCTGCCGCGCCCGGACCCACCCTAATCGTCATGGGGCCCGCTCCGGCAGGCCGTACGGCACTGCAAGAGCTGTCCCGTACATCACGTACTGCCCTCAAGTGAACCGAGTACGGCAGAGCACACAGACCGAAGCGGTCAATTCGATACATGTCCAGGCGTGGTGAAAGGGTGGCCGCCGTGTTCGGGCAGCCACCCTTTCACCTGACCTTTGCCTACGCGAGGTCGAACTCACCGTCCCGTGCGCCCAGTACGAAGGCGCGCCACTCGGCCTCCGTGTACCGCAACACGGTCTCCGGTTCCAGTGACGAGCGCATGGCGACTGCACCGCCCGGCAGATGCGCGATCTCGACCCGTTCCTCGACGTTCTCGGTCCCCGGTGCGCTCAGCCACTCCACATCCGAGATGTCGAGAGCGTAGAGCTCTTCCTTTTCCTGCTGGGTGCCCATGTCGGCGTCCCTTCGATCGAACCGTGTCGTTCCCCGGTCATCCTCCCTGGAAGCGGCAGGTCCGGGGTCGCGAACGAAACAGTATTCAGCGGATTCTCGCGATGAACCCCGGGGTCCCGGGAGGAATCGCGTCCTTGGTGGGTGGCGCGGAGCGCCGCAGCGTCATGCCTGCGGGCGCGGAGTGTCCACATAGCCGCCCGGTGGTGCGGGTCAAGCTGCTGCCGACGCCCGTGCAGGCGTCGGCGCTTGAGGCGACCCTGACCGCCTGCAACGAGGCCGCGACCTGGGCCGCACAGGTGGCGTTCGACGAGGGCGTGCGCAAGAACCTGCCGCTGCGCAGGCTGACCTACCAGGAGATCAAGTCCCGGTGGGGGCTCGGGGCGCAGGCCGCCCAGCATGCGGTCAAGAAGACCTGCGACGCCTACACCACCCTGGCTGCGAACCTCCGTAACGGCCGATACGGCAAGCCCGGCTCGCAGCGTCACACCCGGGCTTCGGGCAAGCCGGTCGCCTTCCGGCCCCAAGCGGCGCAGCCGTACGACGACCGGATGCTGTCCTGGCAGCACGCGCGGCGCACGGTGTCGCTCTGGACCACCGGCGGGCGCGTGAAGAACGTGGCCTTCACCGGACAGGCACAACAGTTGGAGGTCTCGGCCCGGCACCGGCAGGGCGAGTCCGACCTGCTGTGTGAGGGCGGGCAGTGGTATCTGCTCGCGACCTGCGAGATCCCCGAGACCGTGCCGAACGCGCACCCGGCCGTGTTCATCGGTGTGGACCTCGGGATCGTGAACATCGCCGCCACGAGTGACGGCGTCAAATACTCCGGGCGCCGGGTCAACCGAAGGCGGGCCAACGACCGGAAGCTGAGCTCCAAGCTGCAGAAGAAGGGCACGAAGTCCGCGAAGCGGTGGGCGAAGAAGTGCGCGGGCGCCCTGCGGCTTCGTGGAGCACGCAGACCACAACTCGTCCCACGACATCGCCCACAGAGGGAGGTACGTGTGGGTCTGCGGGGTCGAGTCAACGGCCCCTGCCCTCACGCTGATCGCGTGAGAGCTGGACGCAGCCGGACTCATCGAAGCCATCTATGACCCGAGCAGCAAGCCCGGGACTTCAGGACGCCGTTGGGAAATCCGCAAACCGGCTTCGCTGAACTCGCTGAGGTTTCCTGATCGTTCTGTTCGTCGGAGCGAAGGGTGGGGTTGGGTGTCGCTGGAGTCTCGGGACGATGGTGGGGTGCCGGAGCTGTCCGCTCGGGTGGTGCGGGCGTCGTTCCCGAAGGGGACGCCGGCTGTCCGGGTGCGTGACGCGCTCGGCCCGCTGTTTGAGGATGAGTCCTTCGCTGAGGAGTTCTCGGCCCGGGGGCGTCCGGCGGTGTCGCCGGGGGCGCTGGCGTTGGTCTCGGTGCTGCAGTATGCCGAGGGACTGGCCGATCGGCAGGCCGCTGACCAGGTGCGGGCCCGCATGGACTGGAAGTTCCTCCTCGGCCTGGAGTTAGATGACCCGGGGTTCGATTTCTCCGTCCTGAGTGACTTCCGCACCCGACTGATCGGGCACGGACTGGAGGAGCACGTCCTGGACCTGGTCCTGGCCAGGTGCTCCGAGCTCGGGCTGCTGCGCGCGGGCGGTCGGCAGCGCACCGACTCCACCCATGTCCTGGCCGCGGTGCGGACGCTGAACCGGATGGAGTTCGTCGGCGAGACCCTGCGCGCGGCGCTGGAAGCCCTGGCCGCAGCCGCCCCGGCATGGCTGTCGTCCCTGGTCACCGCCGACTGGGTCAAACACTACGGTGCCAGGATCGACTCCTACCGTTTCCCCAAGGGCGACAACGTGCGCCAGAAGTGGGCCGAGCAGGTTGGCCGCGACGGCTTCACGATCCTTGAGGCCATCCACGCGCCCGGGCCCCGCGCCGGCTGCGGGAGGTCCCGGCCGTCCAGGTCCTGCGCCGGGCCTGGGCGGAGCAGGACCACCGCGACGGCGAGGGGGTGCGCTGGCGGGAGGGCAAGGACCTCCCGCCAGGCGGATTCCGGCTCTCCTCGCCCTACGACACCGACGCCCGTTCCGGGACCAAGCGGGGCTCTGACTGGTGCGGCTACAGGACCCACCTGAGCGAGACCTGCGACCCGGACGCCCCACACTTGATCACCCACGTGGCCACCACCGACGCCACGGTCACGGACACCGAGATGACCGAGACCATCCACCAGAGCCTGGCAGAACGGGAGTTGACGCCAGATGAGCACGATGTGGACGCCGGCCATGTCACGGCCGCGCACATCGTCACCGCCCGCGACGAGCACGGCATCGAACTGCTGGGACCGGTCGGCCTGGACACCCACCACGGCGAGCCGGACGGCGATGCCCCGATCTCTCCCAGAGCGCTTTCACCGTCGACTGGGGCCAGCGCAAGGTGACCTGCCCACGCGGCGCCGTCAGCATCAGCTGGTCCGGCCAGGTCAAATCCAGCGGCACCCCGATCACCCGGGTCCAGTTCGCCGCCACCGACTGCCGCCCCTGCCCGCTTCGGCCGGCCCGCACCCGGGCCTCCGAGAAGGGCCGCTACGGACGCAGCCTGACGCTGCTCAACCGCGAGCAGCAAGAAACTCCGGACCAGCGCCGCCAGGAACAGCAAACCGAACAGTGGAAGAAGCGGTACGACATCCGGGCAGGCGTCGAAGGCACCATCTCGCAAGCCGTCCGCCGCACCGGCATCCGCCGCACCCGTTGCACCGGACTACCCGAAACGCGCCTCGGCAACGTCCTCGCCGCCACCGCGATCAACATCATCCGCCTCGACGCCTGACTCACCGGCACCCCGCTCGGCACGACCAGAACCTCCCACATGGCCCGCCTCGAACTCACCGCTTGAAACCGCAGACACACAACCGGTTTGCGGATTTCCCAACGACTTGTGCTTCTGGGCCTGGGCCTGTCCCTCAATCCGCCGACCGAAATGCTGCGCGAGGCTGTCATGGGGGACAGCACCGCGCTCGACATCCGTACGATCTGGATCACCGCAGCCGTTGCGGGCGCCGCCGCCCTGATCACTGCCATAGGGCTGATCGTGCCGCGCAAGGGGGTCACCCCGTTCTGGGGGCGCTTCCTGGAGATCGCCGAGGCGTGTGTGCTCCTGACGCTGATGCCCCTGTGCCTCGCCGTTTTCGATCTTTACCACTCGATCCGCGCCCTCACCAGCTGACCCTGGGGCCCGCCCGGCCGAACCCGGCTCAGCCGGGCAAACGAGCCCGTCCGGCGATTGAGGACAAAGCGGCTCCCCGGCCGTTCTCGGGCCACCGCACCCCCGACCGAACCGGCTCCGCTGGACTGGTACGCTGTGTGACGGCCGTTTGTGTACGCGCTCCCGGATCATCCTGGGAGCTGCGCTCATCGGACCTTCGCCCCCGAGTAACGGAAGACCCCCTGCGATCAAGACCAGGGGCGCTCGTGGACGCATCGAACACCAAAGAGGAGTACCGCGTGCCGCTCGACGCCGCTACGAAGAAGCAGATCATGGCCGAGTTCGCCACCAAGGAGGGTGACACCGGTTCCCCCGAGGTCCAGGTCGCGATGCTCTCACGTCGCATCTCGGACCTGACGGAGCACCTCAAGGTCCACAAGCACGACCACCACTCCCGTCGTGGTCTGCTGATCCTGGTCGGCCAGCGCCGCCGCCTTCTGCAGTACCTGGCCAAGAAGGACATCCAGCGCTTCCGTGCCCTGGTCGACCGCCTCGGCATCCGCCGCGGTGCGGCCGGCGGCGCCAAGTAATACGCCGTGAAGGGAGCGGTTCCCACGACTGAGGGGGCCGCTCCCTTTGTTGTACGTACGGTTGTGCGTGCGTATGTATGTACGGGATGTGGCGGGCCCGCCCGCACGACCGGAATGCCAAGCTGAGCCGAATCTCAGTAACCTGGTCGCAGAACGTCCCACAGACGAGCGAGAGGAAGACTCCCCGCCGCCGGTCCTCGGTAGTGGCCCCCGGACACAGCAACCCGGGTGCTTCGATCGAAGACCGGCCCGCCGATGGAGCGCTTCTCCGCAACCGTCCCCCGCCACACGGGCGTGGGGGCGAGAAGACGATATGTATCGGAGAAAACGCTAGTGGAGAACGAGACCCACTACGCCGAGGCCGTTATCGACAACGGAACCTTCGGCACTCGCACCATCCGCTTCGAGACGGGCCGCCTGGCCAAGCAGGCCGCCGGCTCCGCCGTTGCGTACCTGGACGACGACACCATGGTGCTGTCGGCCACCACGGCTTCCAAGAAGCCCAAGGACCAGCTCGACTTCTTCCCCCTCACGGTGGACGTCGAGGAGCGGCAGTACGCCGCGGGCAAGATCCCCGGCTCCTTCTTCCGTCGTGAGGGCCGGCCCTCCGAGGACGCGATCCTCACCTGCCGGCTGATCGACCGCCCGCTGCGCCCCTCCTTCAAGAAGGGCCTGCGCAACGAGATCCAGATCGTCGAGACGATCATGGCGCTCAACCCCGACCACCTGTACGACGTGGTCGCGATCAACGCCGCCTCCTGCTCCACGCAGCTGGCCGGCCTGCCCTTCTCCGGCCCGGTCGGCGGCACCCGTGTCGCCCTGATCAAGGGCCAGTGGGTCGCCTTCCCGACGCATACCGAGCTCGAGGACGCCGTCTTCGACATGGTCGTCGCCGGTCGCGTCCTGGAGGACGGCGACGTCGCGATCATGATGGTCGAGGCCGAGGCCACCGAGAAGACCATCCAGCTCGTCAAGGACGGCGCCGAGGCCCCGACCGAAGAGGTCGTCGCCGCCGGTCTCGAGGCCGCGAAGCCCTTCATCAAGGTCCTCTGCAAGGCCCAGTCGGACCTCGCCGCCAAGGCTGCCAAGCCCACCGGCGACTTCCCGGTCTTCCTGGACTACCAGGACGACGTCTTCGAGGCGCTCGCCGCCGCCGTCACGCCCGAGCTGGCCCAGGCGCTCACCATCGCCGGCAAGCAGGACCGCGAGGCCGAGCTGGACCGCGTCAAGGAGATCGCCGCCGAGAAGCTTCTCCCGGCCTTCGAAGGCCGCGAGAAGGAGATCTCCGCCGCGTACCGTTCGCTGACCAAGAAGCTGGTCCGCGAGCGCGTCATCAAGGACAAGGTCCGCATCGACGGCCGTGGCGTCACGGACATCCGTACGCTCGCCGCCGAGGTCGAGGCCATCCCGCGCGTGCACGGCTCGGCGCTGTTCGAGCGTGGCGAGACCCAGATCCTGGGCGTCACCACCCTCAACATGCTCCGCATGGAGCAGCAGCTGGACACCCTCTCCCCGGTGACCCGCAAGCGCTACATGCACAACTACAACTTCCCGCCGTACTCCGTCGGTGAGACCGGCCGCGTGGGCTCGCCCAAGCGCCGCGAGATCGGCCACGGCGCGCTCGCCGAGCGCGCCATCGTGCCGGTGCTGCCGACGCGCGAGGAGTTCCCCTACGCGATCCGCCAGGTCTCCGAGGCGCTGGGCTCCAACGGCTCGACGTCCATGGGCTCGGTCTGCGCCTCCACCATGTCGCTGCTGAACGCCGGTGTGCCGCTCAAGGCCGCTGTCGCCGGTATCGCCATGGGCCTGATCTCCCAGGAGATCGACGGCAAGACCCACTACGTCGCCCTCACCGACATCCTCGGTGCGGAGGACGCCTTCGGCGACATGGACTTCAAGGTCGCCGGTACGAAGCAGTTCGTCACCGCGCTCCAGCTCGACACCAAGCTCGACGGCATCCCCGCCTCGGTCCTGGCCGCCGCGCTGAAGCAGGCACGCGACGCCCGCCTCCACATCCTCGATGTGATGAACGAGGCCATCGACGTTCCGGACGAGATGTCCCCGAACGCCCCCCGGATCATCACCGTCAAGATCCCGGTGGACAAGATCGGTGAGGTCATCGGCCCCAAGGGCAAGATGATCAACCAGATCCAGGAGGACACCGGCGCCGACATCACGATCGAGGACGACGGCACCATCTACATCGGTGCCGCCGACGGACCGGCCGCCGAGGCCGCCCGCGCCACGATCAACTCGATCGCCAACCCGACCATGCCGGAGGTCGGCGAGCGCTACCTGGGTACGGTCGTCAAGACCACCACCTTCGGTGCGTTCGTGTCCCTCATGCCGGGCAAGGACGGCCTGCTGCACATCTCGCAGATCCGCAAGCTCGCCGGTGGCAAGCGCGTGGAGAACGTCGAGGACGTGGTCGGCGTCGGAGCCAAGGTCCAGGTCGAGATCGCCGAGATCGACTCCCGCGGCAAGCTCTCCCTGATCCCCGTCATCGAGGGTGAAGAGGACGAGAAGAAGGACGACGCCGCCAAGTGACGTCCCGTAGTTCCGTGACGACGGCCCGCGCCTCCTCGAAGGCGCGGGCCGTCGCCCGTACCCAAACGCTTCTCAAGGGCACCAACGGCATCGGTACGGTCCGCCGCACCGTCCTTCCCGGCGGTCTCCGGGTCGTCACCGAGACGCTGCCCTCCGTCCGCTCCGCCACCTTCGGGATCTGGGCCAACGTCGGATCACGCGACGAGACCCCCACCCTGAACGGTGCGACGCACTACCTCGAACACCTCCTCTTCAAGGGCACCGCCAAGCGCAGCGCCCTCGACATCTCAGCCGCCATCGACGCGGTCGGCGGCGAGATGAACGCCTTCACGGCGAAGGAGTACACCTGCTACTACGCGCGGGTCCTCGACACCGACCTGCCGCTGGCCATCGATGTCGTCTGCGACATGCTGACCGGCTCGCTCATCACCGCCGAGGACGTCGACGCCGAGCGCGGCGTCATCCTCGAAGAGATCGCGATGACCGAGGACGACCCGGGCGACTGCGTGCACGACCTGTTCGCGCACACGCTGCTCGGCGACACCCCCCTCGGCCGCCCGGTCCTCGGCACCGTCGACACCATCAACGCGCTCGACCGCGGCCGGATCGCCCGCTTCTACAAGAAGCACTACGACCCCACGCACCTGGTCGTCGCCGCCGCGGGCAACATCGACCACGCCACGGTCGTACGCCAGGTCCGCAAGGCCTTCGAGCGCGCGGGCGCCCTGTCCCGCACCGAAGCCGTCCCGGTCGCCCCGCGCCAGGGCACCCGCACCCTGCGCACCGCGGGCCGCGTCGAGCTGCTGAACCGCAGGACCGAGCAGGCCCATGTCGTTCTCGGCGTGCCCGGCCTGGCCCGCACCGACGACCGCCGCTGGGCGCTCGGCGTACTCAACACCGCGCTCGGCGGCGGCATGAGCTCACGCCTTTTCCAGGAGGTACGGGAGAAGCGCGGCCTCGCCTACAGCGTCTACTCGTACACCTCGGGCTTCGCCGACTGCGGACTCTTCGGCGTGTACGCGGGCTGTCGGCCCAGCCAGGTCCACGATGTCCTCAAGATCTGCCGGGACGAACTCGACCGGGTAGCGTCCGAAGGGCTGAGCGACGAGGAGATCGGCCGCGCCATCGGGCAGCTCTCCGGCTCCACGGTCCTCGGCCTGGAGGACACCGGCGCGCTGATGAACCGTATCGGCAAGAGCGAACTGTGCTGGGGCGACCAGATGTCGGTCGACGACATGCTGGCCCGGATAGCGCAGGTCACCCCCGATGACGTCCGCACGGTGGCGGGCGAGGTCCTCGGACACCGCCCCTCACTCTCCGTCATCGGCCCGCTCAAGGACAAGCAGGCCGACCGCCTCGACGAAGCGGTCTCCTAACTCCACCGTTAAGGAAACAGAGCAATGAGCAAGCTGCGCGTGGCCGTTCTCGGCGCCAAGGGCCGTATCGGATCCGAGGCGGTACGAGCCGTCGAGGCCGCCGACGACATGGAGCTGGTGGCAGCCCTGGGGCGTGGCGACAAGCTGGAGACCCTCGCGGAATCCGGCGTTCAGGTCGTCGTCGAGCTCACCACCCCCGCGTCGGTGATGGGCAATCTCGACTTCTGTATCCGGCACGGCATCCACGCCGTCGTCGGTACGACGGGCTGGTCCGACGAACGGCTCGCGCAGCTGAACACCTGGCTCTCCGGCTCCCCGGAGACCGGTGTGCTCATCGCGCCGAACTTCTCCATCGGCGCCGTCCTCACGATGAAGTTCGCGGAGCAGGCCGCCCGCTACTTCGAGTCCGTCGAGGTCGTCGAACTGCACCACCCCAACAAGGCCGACGCCCCTTCGGGCACCGCCACCCGCACTGCCCAGCTGATCGCAGAGGCCCGGAGGAAGGCCGGCTGCGCCCCGCAGCCGGACGCCACCACCACAGCCTTGGACGGCGCCCGCGGCGCGGACGTGGACGGAGTCCCGGTCCACGCGATCCGGCTCCGAGGTCTCCTGGCCCACCAGGAAGTGCTGCTCGGCGGTGAGGGCGAGACGCTCACCATCCGCCACGACTCCCTGCACCACAGCAGCTTCATGCCGGGCATCCTGCTCGGCACACGCCGCGTGGTGACCACTCCCGGCCTCACGTTCGGCCTGGAACACTTCCTCGACCTGAACTGACTGAGCCCTGCCATGCGCGCAAAGATCACTTACATCGTCACCGCTGCCGTCCTGGTCTTCTACTTCGCCCTGGTCGGCAGCCGTGGCGTCCTGCTCATCCAGCACGGCACGCTGCTGACGGTCACCTTCGGGGTCGCGGTGCTGATCCTGCCGGTGATCGGTATCTGGTTCCTCTGGAAGAACACCCAGTTCGTGGCGCGGGCCAACGCACTGGCCGCGGAACTGGACGCGGAGGGCGGCCTGCCGGTCGACGAGCTGGTCCGCACCCCGTCCGGCCGCATCGACCGCGCCTCGGCCGACGCCGTGTTCGCACGCCGCCGCGAGGAGACCGAGGACTCGCCGGACGACTGGCGCTGCTGGTTCCGCCTGGCCGTCGCCTACCAGGACGCCAGGGACACCCCCCGCGCCCGAAAGGCCATGCAGCGCGCCATAGCCCTGCATACGAAGCCCACCCAGCCCAGCACACCCTGACCCGGGCCGACGGGCTGCCCGACCGAATCCTCGAGCCCGTCCGTCCGGCCGGATCAAGCCTGTCCGGCACCTAAGACCGACCGGCAAATGAGGGGGCGTCGCGGGGCTGGGCACGCACTCCCCCAAGGGGGGACCCCCTGCGGCGTTGTCGTCAATCACCGGCTTCCCCAAGCCCTCGGCTTCACTTGAGCAGGGGAGACCCCATCGCGTTGGCTCAATCCTCCGCCTTGCAGCTGCACGCACCCAGCCAGGCTCCTTCTCCCACGTTACCGTTTTCGTGGCCCCGCAATGGGGCGCCTGGCCCCCGGGTCCGGTATGGCTGTGTGCCCCCTGTCGAAGTCGATGACCTGGGGGGTGTT